>NZ_JBFBEZ010000002.1:0-411388 GCF_040701725.1 Streptomyces sp. NPDC093109 | reverse complement strand
GATGACCCGGTAGGTCGGGGTATCAACATATCTGGCGTTGACTTTTGGCACGCTGTTGAGTTCTCAAGGAACGGACGCTTCCTTTGTACTCACCCTTTCGGGCTTTCCTCCGGGCGATTCCCTTCGGTGTTTCTTTGTTTTTGTTTCCGTCTTGCGTTTCCGACTCTATCAGACTCTTTCGTGTCCGATTCCCCGTCGGAGCGGGGCTTGCTTTCCAGTTCTTCGCTTTCGCGTTTCCCTTTCCGGCGGTTCCGACTCTACCAGACTCACTCGGCGTGTTCTGCCTCAAGAATTCTGGTGGCCTTTGGATTGGCCTTTTGTCTTTCGACCGACTCCACCGGAAATTCGATTTCCCACCGGGAGTCTCGTAGAGGTTAACTTCCGCACCCGAAGCTTGTCCAACTTCGAGGCAACCGTTCAAATCTACCTCCCCACCCAGGCCGTGTCAACGGTCTTTGTGGGGCGAAGAGGAGACTAACAGGTCGGGGACGTGCCGCGCACATCAGGCTGCGACGGGGAGCTCAGCGCTCCGGTCCGGGGCCTCCACATCCCCCGTGTCGCCGGCGCGGGCCGCCCGGCCGCCGAGGATGTAGACGTAGGCGAGGAAGGCCAGTTCGGCGGCGATGCCTATGGCGATACGCGCCCAGGTCGGCAGGCCGGACGGCGTGACGAAGCCTTCGATCAGGCCCGAGATGAAGAGGACCAGCGCGAGCCCGATGGCCATGCCGAGGGCCGCCCGGCCCTCGCGGGCCAGTGCCGTACGGCGGGAGTGCGGGCCCGGGTCGATGACGGTCCAGCCCAGGCGCAGCCCCGTACCCGCCGCGACGAAGACCGCCGTCAGTTCGAGCAGACCGTGCGGAATGATCAGGCCGAGGAAGGTGTCCAGCCGGCCTGCCGCCGACATCAGGCCGATGCCGACGCCGAGATTCAGTACGTTGACGAAGAGGATCCAGATCACCGGCAGGCACAGGAAGGCGCCCAGGACCAGGCACATGGCCGCGGCCTGCGCGTTGTTCGTCCAGACCTGGGCCGCGAAGGACGCCGCCGGATGGCTCGAGTAGTACGTCTCGTACTCCCCTCCCGGGCGTGTCATCTGACGCAGCGCGTCCGGGGCCGCTATCGCGGACTGGACCTCGGGGTGCGCGGATATCCACCAGCCGATCACCACGGCCAGCAGCGTGGAGAGCAGCGCCGTCGGGATCCACCAGCGCCGTGAGCGGTACACGGCGGCGGGAAAGCCCGCCGTCAGAAAGGCCGTGGCGTCCCGCCAGCCGGCGCGTCGCGTTCCGGTGACCGTGGCGCGGGCGCGCGCCACGAGCTGGGTGAGGCGCGCGGTGAGCATGGGGTCCGGGGCGCTGGACTGGATCAGCGAGAGATGCGTCGACGTGCGTTGGTAGAGGGCGACGAGTTCGTCGGCCTCGGCACCGGTGAGGCGGCGGCCCCGGCGCAGGAGATGTTCCAGGCGGTCCCACTCGGCGCGGTGGGCTGTCACGAAGACATCGAGATCCATGGTCGGCTGCTGCTCCAGGCACTGGGTGCGTACGGTCTGTACTACTGCGGCGCGCTGCGGGCCAGCTTGGCAGACTGGGGACTTCAGGGGCAGGGAAGGTCGGCAGAGGGGTGGGGCACCGGTGAATGAGCTTGTGACGGGCGACGCGGTCGTGCTGGGGCTCCGGCCGGCGAAGCTGCCGAGCCGGGCGCTGGCCCTGCTGATCGACCTGGTGGTCGTCTGGTCGGTCTATCTGGCGGTGTCGCTCGGGGTGGTGGTGTCGACGAGCGCCCTGGACGACGCCGCGGTCGCCGCGCTGTCCGTCGCGACGTTCCTGCTGGTCCTGGTGGGCGGGCCGGTCGCGGTGGAGACGCTCAGCCACGGTCGCTCGCTGGGGAAGCTGGCCGTCGGCCTGCGGGTCGTACGGGACGACGGCGGGCCCATCCGGTTCCGGCACGCCCTCGTGCGTGGGGCGATGGGGGCGGTGGAACTCCTCATGACGTTCGGTGTCATCGCCTGTATCGCGTCGCTCGTGTCGGCGCGTGGCCGTCGGATCGGCGATGTGTTCGCCGGGACGCTGGTGGTACGGGAGCGGGTGCCGGCCGCGCACATGACCACCGTGCCGCCGCCCCCGCCCTGGCTCGTGGGGCGGTTCGCGGAGCTGGACCTGTCCGCCGTACCGGATGATCTCTGGCTCGCGGTACGCCAGTACCTGACGCGCATGGGGCAGTTGGACGCGGCGGTGAGCCGGGCCATGGCCGAGCGGCTCGCGGACGATCTGGTGGCGCGGACCGGGGCGCCCGCGCCGCAGGGAGTGCCCGCGGCGGCCTATCTGGCGGCGGTGATGAACGAGCGGCAGTCGCGGGACGCCCGGCGGGCCTTCGGGCCCGTCGGGCCCGTCGGGCCCGTCGGCTCGCCCCCTCCCCCGGCGGTCTTCTCATCCGCACCCTCGTCCTCGTCCTCGCCCTCATCCTCGCCCACGCCTTCTCCTTCTGCCCCGCTCCCCGCCGCCGTTCCGGCGCCGGTCCCCCCGAGGCCCGCCACCGGGTTCGTGCCGCCCGCGTAGAGACCGGGTCGGGTCCCGGGCGGGTCAGGTCAGGTCAGGTCAGGGCCGAGGGTGGGGATTCGAGGTCTTCGAGTTCGATCCCGGGAGCCGCCAGCACCACGTCGCCGGCCAGGTGGACGGTGTGCTGTTCGCCGGTGTCCAGGGCGTTGACCTGGTACTCGTCCACGGTCAGGGGCCCATTGTCAGTGGCATGCGCTTCACTGTTCATCAGCGCCCAGGACTGGTCCACGGTCCGGGGTGCCAGGACGGGGTCGGTGAAGGCCACGAGGCGTACGCGCGCCGCGGGGGATTCGGGGGTGAGGCGGAGCAGACGGGCGATCGCCACGAGGAAGGCGGGGGAAGTGCCGGTGAAGGCGTGGGCGCGCACATTGCCTTCTGTGGCATGGACACCGCTGGGGTCGGTACGGACCCAGGTGACGCCGTCGAGTGCGGCGCCGCGGACTTCCCAGTCGGCGGCGAGGAGTTGGAGACGGATGGGGCGGCCGAGTTCGTCGAGGGCCAGATCGACGGAGCCCGCGTCGTCGCCGGAGGGAGTGGTGAGCCGGGAGACGTAGCGCCAGCCGGACGGGCCTGGCGCGCAGTGGAAGTGTTCGTCGCCGAGAGGGGTGTGATCGTGCGGATCGTGGAGCGAATAACGGCCGCGGGGCATGGCGGTTTCGAGGTCCTTCGGGGCTCGCGGATCTTTCGGGTCCGCCACTGATCCGCCACTGACGGAACAGGCCCCCGTCACGGGGGTGCGGGGGCCTGTTCTGCGTCACTGTCGTCGGGAGGCCGCGGCCTCCCGGTCATCAGTAGCGGTAGTGGTCGGGCTTGTACGGGCCTTCGACCTCGACACCGATGTACGCGGCCTGCTCGGGGCGGAGCGTGGTGAGCCGCACGCCGAGCGCGTCGAGGTGGAGCCGGGCGACCTTCTCGTCCAGGTGCTTGGGCAGCACGTAGACGTCGGTCGGGTACTCCTCCTGCTTGGTGAACAGCTCGATCTGGGCCAGCGTCTGGTCCGCGAACGAGTTGGACATCACGAAGGACGGGTGGCCGGTCGCGTTGCCCAGGTTCAGCAGGCGGCCCTCGGACAGGACGATGAGGGTCTTCCCGTCCGGGAAGGTCCAGGTGTGGACCTGCGGCTTGACCTCGTCCTTGACGATGCCGTCGATCTTCGCCAGACCGGCCATGTCGATCTCGTTGTCGAAGTGGCCGATGTTCCCGACGATCGCCTGGTGCTTCATCTTGGCCATGTCGGCGGCCATGATGATGTCCTTGTTGCCCGTCGTGGTGACGAAGATGTCGGCGATGGAGACGACGTCGTCCAGCGTAGCGACCTGGTAGCCGTCCATGGCCGCCTGGAGCGCGCAGATCGGGTCGATCTCCGTGATGATCACGCGGGCGCCCTGGCCGCGCAGGGACTCGGCGCAGCCCTTGCCGACGTCGCCGTAGCCGCAGACGACCGCGACCTTGCCGCCGATCAGGACGTCGGTGGCGCGGTTGATGCCGTCGATCAGGGAGTGGCGGCAGCCGTACTTGTTGTCGAACTTGGACTTGGTGACCGCGTCGTTGACGTTGATCGCCGGGAAGAGGAGGACGCCATCACGCTGCATCTCGTACAGGCGGTGGACACCGGTCGTGGTCTCCTCCGTGACGCCGCGGATCTCGGACGCGAGCCGGGTCCACTTCTGCGGGTTCTCGGAGAGGGTGCGGTTCAGCAGGCGGAGGATGTAGCTGTACTCCTCGCTGTCCGCCGTGGCCGGGTCCGGAGCCTCGCCGGCCTTCTCGAACTCGACGCCCTTGTGCACCAGGAGGGTGGCGTCACCGCCGTCGTCCAGGATCATGTTCGGGCCGCCGGTGGGGCTGTTGGGCCAGGTCAGGGCCTGCTCCGTGCACCACCAGTACTCCTCCAGGGTCTCGCCCTTCCAGGCGAAGACCGGGACGCCCTTCGGGTCGTCCGGGGTGCCGTTCGGACCGACCGCGATGGCAGCGGCGGCGTGGTCCTGGGTGGAGAAGATGTTGCAGGACGCCCAGCGGACGTCGGCGCCGAGCGCGACCAGGGTCTCGATGAGAACGGCGGTCTGCACGGTCATGTGCAGGGAGCCGGTCACCCGGGCGCCGGCCAGCGGCTGCGCCGCGGCGTACTCCTTGCGGATCGACATCAGGCCGGGCATCTCGTGCTCGGCGAGGGTGATCTCCTTGCGGCCGAACTCGGCGAGCGAGAGATCGGCGACCTTGAAGTCCTGTCGGTTGGCGACAGTCGTCATAACGAGCTGCTCCTCGTGGAAGGGGTCGAGGGTGAATGCGTACGGCTGGCTCTGCGGCGGCGGGCATACGGATGCCCGGGCGCTCGCGGCCCAGTCCGTCGGAGGCCCTCTCTCCCTCGGCCGGTCCGCAAGCGGGCCGCCCGACCGCCATCAGCAGCGACGTCTGGCTCTGTCCACGAATCTACACCGGTCGGTCCGGCGGCCCACAGCGGATCGGCGAACCAATCAGTCCTTGGCCGGGTTCGTCCCCGCGGCGGCGGCCGACGCGCTGTAGATGTCGGGCTCCAGATAGATCACCCGGGCGATCGGAACCGCCTCCCGGATCCGGGACTCCGCCGCGTTGATCGCGGCGGCGACCTCGCCCGCCGTGTCGTCGTGCTCGACCGCGATCTTGGCCGCGACCAGCAGCTCCTCGGGGCCGAGGTGGAGCGTACGCATGTGGATGATGCCGGTCACGACATCGCCGTCGACGATCGCGGCCTTGATCTTCCGCACGTCCTCCGCGCCGGCGGACTCACCGAGGAGCAGGGACTTCGTCTCGGCCGCGAGCACCAGGGCGATCACGATGAGGAGGATGCCGATGCAGAGCGTGCCGATGCCGTCCCAGATGCCGTCGCCGGTGGCCACCGCGACGCCCACACCGCCGAGCGCGAGGACGAGACCGATCAGCGCGCCGAAGTCCTCCAGCAGCACGACGGGCAGCTCGGGGGCCTTCGACCGGCGGATGAACTCCTTCCAGGACTGCGTCCCCCGCGTGGCGTTGGACTCCTTGATGGCCGTCCAGAACGAGATGCCCTCCGCGATGATCGCGAAGACGAGCACCCCGACCGGCCAGTACCAGGAGGTGAGCTCGTGCGGGTGCTTGATCTTCTCGTAGCCCTCGTAGATGGCGAACATTCCACCGACCGAGAACAGCACGATGGAGACGAGGAAGGCGTAGATGTAGCGCTCGCGGCCGTAGCCGAAGGGGTGTTCCTCCGTGGCCGCGCGCTTGGCCTTCTTGCCGCCGAGGAGCAGCAGACCCTGATTGCCGGAGTCGGCGAGGGAGTGCACCCCCTCGGCGAGCATCGACGAGGAGCCGCTGAAGGCGAACGCAACGAATTTGGCTACCGCGATGGCGAGGTTGGCGCCGAGCGCCGCCACAATCGCCTTGGTTCCGCCGGACGCGCTCATGGGTGCGTGGGTGTCCCTTCCTTGGTCTGCGGCCCTGGCGCCGCCGTACGGCGGGAATTGTCGCAGCCCGTGGTGCGGCCGTTCCTCTCAGACCACCACTGTGGCGCGGAAGACAGTGCCCGTACCGGACAGTTCAGCCTTTTCGCCCGCCGGTACGAAGACCGAACCGCCCGGGGTCAGCGCCAGGCCGTTCGCCCGGGGCGCGCCGGCCGTGCAGAGCAGGATCTGCGGTGCGGCGGCGGTCAGATCGCGCGGTGCGCCACCCTGGGCGAGGGCGTAGCGGGAGAGCCTGAACTCGTCGATGGGCGTGTCGTACAGCTCCTCGCCGGAGGCGGACACCTCGGGGCGCAGCACACCCGGATCGGTCGCCTCGAAGCGGACGATACGGAGCAGTTCGGGGACGTCGACGTGCTTGGGGGTGAGGCCGCAGCGCAGGACGTTGTCCGAGTTGGCCATGATCTCGACCCCGAGGCCGTTGAGATAGGCGTGCGGGACACCCGCGCCGAGGAAGAGCGCTTCGCCCGGCTGGAGCCGCACGTAGTTGAGGAGCATGGCCGCGATGACGCCCGGGTCGCCGGGGTAGTGACGCGCGATCGACGCGTACGGCGCGTAGTCGCCGCCGAGCCGTTCGGCCGCCGCCGCGGTCTCGGTGACCGTCGCCGTCATCTCCGCCGGATCCGCGGTCAGGACGGCCGTCAGGACCTCGCGCAGCGCGGCCTCTTCGGGGTGGGCGCGCAGCAGGTCGACGTACGGCTTGAGCGAGTCGACGGCCAGTCCCGCGAGCAGCTCGGCGGCGGCCTCCGGGGCGCGGAAGCCGCACAGTCCGTCGAAGGGGGTGAGCGCGCAGATCAGTTCGGGCTTGTGGTTGGCGTCCTTGTAGTTGCGGTGCGGTGCGTCGATCGGCACGCCCCGGCTCTCCTCGTCCGCGTAACCCGCCCCGGCCTGGGCGAGATCGGGGTGGACCTGGAGCGAGAGCGGCGAGCCCGCCGCGAGGATCTTGAGCAGGAACGGCAGCCGCGGGCCGAACTTCTCCACCGCGGCGGCGCCGAGTTCGGCGGCGGGGTCGGCGTCGATGAGGCCGGAGAGCGTCTGCTCCCCGGCGCCGGTCCCCCGGTCGAGCCGCGACGGGGCGCCCGGGTGGGCGCCGAGCCACATCTCGGCCTGGGGCTCGCCCGTGGGGGTCTCGCCGAGGAGTTCGGGGATGGCGGTGGTGGATCCCCACGCGTAGGGGCGCACGGTGTTGGAGAGGCGGTCCATGAGTGAGCTTCCTTGTACCGGGGGGGGTGTTCTGTGCGGGTGTTCTGTGCGGGTGCCGGGGTGTTCTGTGCGGTTTCCGGGCGGGTTGCGGGCGGGTTCTGGGTGGTCAGGCGGGGGTTTCGCCCGCCAGTGCCAGATAGACCGTGGCGAAGTCCGTGACCGCGATCAGCTCGGCGAGTGCTTCCAGCTCGCCGCCCTCCTCGGGCACCAGTTCGCTGATCGCCGTGTCGTGTCCCAGCGCGAGTTCGCGCGCGGCCGGTGCGGCGGTCAGTCCGCCCGTCGGGCGGTCCCTGAGCAGCACGATCCGCGCGCGCAGCGCCGGACGCTCCTCCACACGGTCGCGGAAGAAGTCGTCAGGACCCGCCTCGCCGCCCGACAGGTCGCCCACGAGCAGCGCGCCGTGGGCCGTGATCGCCTCGGGCAGTTCCGCGGCGAGCGCGGGCCGGCCCGTCAGCTCGGCCAGTACGTCCGCGAAGCGGCGCCCGGCCGGGGCCGCGGCCGTACCCTCCGTCCAGACCAGCGGAAGGCTGTCGGCGAGCTCGGCGGCGAGCGTCTTGGCCGGGTTGCTGTACGTCGCGACGGCCGGGCCGCAGCGTTCCGCCACGCGGTCCAGCCGGTCGGCGACGAGCTGGAGCGTCTCGGTGGACGCGGTGAGCAGACCGGCCCGGTCGAGGAGGGCCAGCAGCGGAACGAGCAGCGCCCACAGGGCTCCGGGCGCGGCGGCCGGCGCCACCCCGTCGTCCGTCTCCCGCGCGAACTCGTTCGGCGCCTTCGCCATCGGTACGAGAAGGCCGCGCGTACCGCCCAGCTCCTCGCTCAGCGGCGAACGCTCCGGGGCGACGGCGACGACCGTGCAACCACGGCGGTACGCCTGCTCGACGAGGAGCGCCAGGCCGGGTTCGCTGCCGTCCGTCGTGGCGATCAGCAGCAGATCAACGGGGCCGGCCCAGCCCGGCAGCGTCCAGCGCAGCGCGCCCGCGGCGGGGGCGACGCCGGTGGGGCGGAGCCGGGTGACGGGGGCGGCGGGCGCGGCCAGCGCGGCGAGGATGTCCGCGGTGCCGGTCGCGGCGGCGCCCGAACCCGCGATGAGTACGGCGCGGGGGCGGCCCTCGGGGTTCAGCGTCGTGACGCCGGCCTCCGCGGAGTGCCGCAGCGCGGTACGGACGCGGGCGCCGGCCTCGGCGGCACCGCGGAGCAGACCCTGGCGGTCGGCGCGGGTCAACTCGTCCGGAGCGTCGAGCAGCGACTCGTCGAGCATGGGGGATGGACCTCCGTTGGACCGGGGTTGCGGCTGCGTTATGCGGGGCGGCGCGCCTCGTCCACGAGCAGGACGGGGATGTCGTCGCGTACCGGGTAGGCCAGACCGCAGTCCTCGCCGGTGCAGACCAGCTCGGGGGTGTCAGCCGCGGTGCGGTCGGCGAGCGGGGCGTGGCAGGCGGGGCAGGCGAGGATCTCCAGGAGACCTGCTTCGAGCGGCATGGGGGTGTCCTTTCGAACATGTGGATCGGGCCACGTCAGCGTACCGCCGTGTCGCCTCCCGACGGGGTCGCCTCCCGGCGAGGGGCCGTGGGCTTAGCGGTGCGGTGTGGGGTGCGGCCGGTTCGTTCCGTGCCGCCGGTGGACGGCTCACGCGCAAACGTTCCGGGCCGGCCGGAACCTCAACCCCTGATGAGCGTCAGCGCCTCGTCCCTGATCCTTGCCATCGTTTCCTCGTCCCGCGCCTCCACGTTCAGTCGCAGCAGCGGTTCCGTGTTCGAGGGGCGGAGGTTGAACCACCAGTCGGCGGCGGTGACCGTGAGGCCGTCCAGGTCGTCGAAGGTGACGTCGTCGCGGGTCGCGAAGGCCGCGTGGACGGCGGCCGTGCGGGCGGACTGGTCGGCGACCGTGGAGTTGATCTCGCCGGAGGCCGCGTACCGGTCGTACGAGGAGACCAGCTCGGAGAGGGGGCCCGGCTGGGTGCCCAGGGCGGCGAGGACGTGGAGGGCCGCGAGCATGCCGGTGTCGGCGTTCCAGAAGTCGCGGAAGTAGTAGTGCGCGGAGTGCTCGCCGCCGAAGACCGCTCCGGTGGTGGCCATTTCCTGCTTGATGAAGGAGTGGCCGACGCGGGTGCGTACGGAGATGCCGCCGTGTTCCTTGACGACTTCGGGGACGGACCAGGAGGTGATGAGGTTGTGGATGACCGTGCCGCCCGGGTGCTTGGCGAGTTCACGCGCCGCGACGAGGGCGGTGATGGCCGACGGGGAGACGCCCTCGCCGCGCTCGTCGATGACGAAGCAGCGGTCGGCGTCTCCGTCGAACGCGAGCCCCAGGTCGGCGCCTTCGGCGCGGACGCGGGCCTGGAGGTCGACGAGGTTCTTGGGGTCGAGGGGGTTGGCCTCGTGGTTGGGGAAGGTGCCGTCGAGCTCGAAGTACATCGGTACGACATCGAGCGGGAGGCCGGCGAGGACGGTCGGGACGGTGTGGCCGCCCATGCCGTTGCCCGCGTCCACGACGACCTTCAGCGGGCGGATCGCGGAGAGGTCGACGAGGGACAGCAGGTACGCGGCGTAGTCGTCGAGGGTGTCGCGGTGGGAGAGCGTGCCCTGCGGGGTGACGGCGGGCGGGGTGCCCTGCGCCAGCCAACGCTCGGTCAGGGCGCGGATCTCCGCCAGGCCGGTGTCCTGGCCGACGGGCGCGGCTCCGGCGCGGCACAGCTTGATGCCGTTGTAGCGGGCGGGGTTGTGTGACGCGGTGAACATCGCGCCGGGCATGTCCATACTCCCCGACGCGTAGTACAGCTGGTCCGTGGAGCAGAGACCGATGATCGTGGCGTGGGTGCCGCGGGCGAGGGCGCCCCTGGCGAAGGCCGCGGCGAGGCCGGGCGAGGAGGGCCGCATGTCGTGGCCGATGACGATCGCCTCGGCCCCGGTGACCTCGGCGAAGGCGGCGCCGAACAGTTCGGCGAGCGGGTCGTCCAACTGGTCGGGGCAGAGCCCGCGGATGTCGTACGCCTTCACGATCTGCGCCAAATCGGCCACGGGCCAACCCTCCAGAGCTGCGTTCCCTACGGACCCGTCAAACTACCCGTGGACGCGGTATTGATCCCGTACGGGCCCTACGGGGCATCAGGGGCGGGTGCGGGGAGGGTGAGGGTTTCAGGAGTCCGGGGAGCGCAGTACGCGCAGGTGTCCCCTGCGGCCCACCTCCGCCGGATCCGCGCCCCGCGTCCCCTTGCCGCCGCCCGCCGCCGGGCGTTCCTGCGGCCGGGCCGCTTCCCGTACCGCGTTGGCCAGCGCTTCGAGATCGTCGCCGCTCGGGCGTGACGGGGCCGAGCCGTCCGTCAGGCGGACGACCTCCCAGCCGCGCGGAGCGGTCAGCCGCTCGCTGTGTTCCGCACACAGGTCGTAGCAGTGGGGCTCGGCGTAGGTGGCGAGCGGGCCGAGGACCGCGGTCGAGTCGGCATAGACGTACGTCAGTGTCGCGACAGCAGGACGGCCGCACGCGGTGCGCGAACAGCGACGTACAGGGCTCACGATGTTGGACGGTACCGCACTCTTGAGCGGGCCGCGACGACTCGCCACCCGCTCACCCACCCGTGTCGCGACCCGGCGCTCCGCACCGGTTGGCCGGAATCAACTGCCCTGACCTGCATGGAAAGAAGCGTGACGGAGGGGCGACGCCCGGTGATGTGGTCACCACTCGGGGCAAAAGACCTTATTGACGGCGAGGCCGGTGATCACGGGGGCGCCGGGATCGGGGCCCGGGCTTGGCCGGAATGTTCAATACGCGACATGCCGTGCGCGGGGGCGGCGGCCGAGATATCGGATTCCCGGCGCGGGGCTACGCTGCGTCAGTGATGGACAGTCCTGTACCTCCCCGCCCGGCCGAGCCGGGTCCGCGCCGCCGCGACCGCCACGGCCGCGGTATGCGCGGGCCGGTCGCGCCGCCCCAGGTGCCGCTCTCGACCAGCCGCTCGGAGTCCTTCCACGATCTCGTGCGGGACTCGGTGGACCGGCTGGAGCGGCGCTGGCCCCAGCTGGCCGAGGTCGATTTCCTGGTCATGGAGGTGCCGGTCGAGCCGGCCGACACCGTGCCTCTCGGCAGCTCGGCGCCGGCGGACAAGAGCGGTCCCGCGCGCATCGTGGTCTACCGGCGGCCCGTCGAGATCCGTACCAAGAGCCGCGACGAGCGCGCGCTGCTGGTGCACGAGGTCGTGGTCGAGCAGGTCGCGGAGCTGCTCGGGCTCGCTCCCGAGTCCGTCGATCCCCGGTACGGGCAGGATTAGCGGCCACCGGTAGCGGCAGCGGTAGCGGCAGCCGTGCGGGTACGGGTGCGGGTGCGGGAGACGTGCCCCCGCACCCGCTTCGCTACTTGCCGCCGTCCAGGATCGACAGGTCCTCGCGCGCCTCCGGTACGGAGACGGTCCCCCGGTCGTCCGGCAGCGTCTGGACGGTGAACATCTGGACGCCGTCCGCCGGCAGCGACAGCATCCGCGCCGCGTGCACCGGACCGCCCGACTCCGGTTCCACCGTCAGCGCGTACGAGCCCTTCAGCCCGGCCGGCACCTCCGGCTCGACGCTCAGGGTCGTACCGGCCTTGACGGTGTACGTCTTGACCGTCGCCTCGCCGCCCCCGCTGCCCGCCGAGGACGTGACCTTGACCTTCGCGTCCGCGCCCGGGGCCGTCAGATAGAGCGTCGAGCCCTTGGCCCGGTTGTCGGCCACGGTCGCCCGCGAGGCGATCGCGCCCGTCGCCGGGATGAACGCGATCTCCCGTTTGTCGCCCTTGCCGCGTACCACGCGCAGCGCGGCGACCACCGGCGCCCCGCGTCCGCTGCCGGACGGGGAGACGATCAGCGTCCCCGCCTCGCCCTTGGTCACGTCCGACAGGTCGAGCGCCGCCGTCATCTTCGACTTGACGTGCAGGCTCTCCGCCCCGGCCGGGGTGAACGTCCCGTCGGCGCCCGAGAGCTGGACCTTGAGGTCGGCGTCGTCGTTGCCGGTCGAGAACGCCACCAGGCGTACGTCGGTGGCGTCCGCCGGGATGCCGGGGAGCACCTGGCTGCCCGCGGCGTCCGCGGAGGCGGCCAGCCAGTCGCTGCCGCCCGCGGTGTCGGCGGCGCTCACCGCGGCGCCGATCCTGCCCGTACGGGTGCTGACGTGGACGGTCACGTTCGCCTCGTCCTGGGCGGTCAGCGTGGAGAGCAGCACGGGGACGCTGGACCGGGCGGGGACCGGGATGCCCTCCCCCGACTCCGACTTGATCAGGCCGTCCTTCCCGTACAGCTCGATGTCCACGACCGCCACGGAGTCATCGGGGTTGGTGAGGTGGACGTAGTCCTGGCGGGAGCGCTCGGTGCTCGCGGCGGGGAACCAGAAGTCGGTCTCCGGCGAGGTGCAGGTCAGCCCGAGCAGCCCGCGCGCGTCGCCGATGTCGACCGTGGTGGTCTGCTGCGTGGTCCAGCCGGGGGCGAGCCGGCCGGTGGCGACGCCGACGAGCGCCGGGGCGTCGGAGCCGCTCTTCTCGGCGGTGACCGGCTTGCCGGGCTCCTTGAGGGAGAGGAACGGTTTGGCGCCGGACGTGTCCTTCTTCTCCGTGTCCTTCTGCTTGCCGTCGGTGGCGGCGGCCAGGGTCACGGTGGAGACCTTCAGCTCCGCGGAGGCGTCGCCCTCCGCGCTCGCCTCGCGGTCCGCGCCGCCCTTCCCCGTAGGGGTGACGGAGGTGTACGTGGTCTCGGCGACGTCCGAGACGCTCGGCACCGGGCAGAGCTGGCTGGTGCGCTCCACGGGCAGCCGTGCGGCGGCTGCCGGGGCGGCGGCCGTGTCACCGGCCGCCGGAGCGGTCATGGAGGCGAAGCCGGTGATGGCGGCGAGGGCGGTGGCGACCGCGAGGAGGGAGAGGGTCGTACGGTTCACTGGTTGCTCCCGTCGGGGCGCTGGCGCGGTTCGTTCTCGGGGGCGTTCCCGTAGGGGCCGTCCCCGTACGGCTGCTGCTGGGGCGGCTGCTGCTGGGGGTACCCGTAGGGGTCGTACTGCTGCTGCTCCTGTACGTACGGTCCTGCGGCCGGGAATCCGCCGTCCTGGTACTGGCCGTCCTGGTACTGCCCCTCCGGGTACTGGCCCTGCTGCTGGTACGGGTCGGGGGCGTACTGCTGCTGGTACTCCTGCTGGTACTGGCCCTCGGCGTACTGCTGAGCCGGCTGCTGAGCCGGCTGCTGCGCGGGCTGCTGTACCGGCTGCTGCGCGTACGTGCCCGGGTCCCACTCGTCGTACGACTGGACCTGGGTTTCCTGCTGCCCCTGCTGCCCCTGCTGCCCCTGCTGCGGTACGGCCGCGAATACGTCCGCGTCCTCCGCCGCGGGAGGCGCCGGCGGTGCGTCCGGCGTGTGGGGCACGTCAGGTGTGTCGGGCGTGTCGGGCGTCTCCGCCGCCGCCTCCGCCTCGGCCGCCGCGCGCAGCCTGCGCGCCCTGCGCCCGTCGCCCGACGCGGACTGCTCCGGGATCTCGATGTCCTCCTCGGGCAGGTCGTCGTCGATCTCCCGGCGCCGCCCCGGCAGGGCCAGCACCAGCAGGACCACGGCGAGCACGCACTGCGTCCAGATCCACACCCGGTGGGTGAAGGGCTCCTCGTACGTGAGGTCGAGACGGCCGCCCTCGGCGGGCAGCTCGAAGCCCTGCGCCCAGCCGTCGACGGTCTTCTTCGGCAGGGCCTTGCCGTCGAGCGTGGCCTCCCAGCCGTCGTCCGCCCGGTCCGCGATCCGCAGCACCCGCCCGGCGGAGCCCGACGGGATCTTGGTGTGCGCCTCGACCGGTCCGGCGGCCACGGCCAGCGGCTCGCCCGCGCCCTTGCCGTTCACGATGGTGGCCCGCGAGATCTGCCGGTCCACGCGCCACAGCGCGCTGCCGTCGAGCTGGCTCAGCCGGGTCAGGCCCGGGGTGGCGTCGAGGACGCGGCTCGTCTCGCGCGGCGCTCCGTCCCGTACCAGCACGTACCGGATCGCGAAGCCGCTGAGCTGGTCGGTCTGGTCGGCGCCGGAGCCGGCCACCAGGTTGGCGACGATCTTGTCGAGCCGGGTGTCCCCGCCGCCCGACGCGGTCAGCTCGGCGTCTCCGAGCCGTGCGCCGGAGCCTCTGACCAGGGAGTACGAGACCACGGCCGGTGAGGTGCCGCCGAGCACGAGGGTGCGCGGCTGGTCGCGGGTGATGCTCTCCTCGGCGACGAACGCGGGGACCTGCACCGGGTCGCGGCGCTCCAGCGGTCCGGCCGCGCCGCCGATCATCCAGCCGAAGGCGGCGATCAGCGGGCCGAGGCCCGCGGCGGCGGCGATGAGTACGGCGACGGGCTGGCGCCAGCCGAAGCTCTCGGCGGCGACCCGGATCCGGGCGCCGTCGGCGCCGAGGACGGCCGCCGCGATCAGCGCGAGCCCGTAGAGCAAAGTGGCGGGCCCGGCCCAGCCGGAGTTGTTGGAGAGGACGGCGAAGACCAGCGCGACCAGGGCCACGGCCCAGGCCGTACGGATCGCGAACTGCCGCTCGCCGCGGAGCAGCGCGGCCAGCGCGGCCAGCACGATCCCGAGCATCAGGATCCCGCCGGCCGCCTTGGGTCCGCCGGGGCTGATGCCGAGCAGGTCGAGCGCGGTCGCCGAGCCCGTGCCGAACTCCAGGCCCGCCTCGCGGAAGAAGGCGCCGGGGTCGGTCAGCAGCGACAGCGACCAGGGCGCCAGCATCAGCAGCGGGGTGCCGAGCGCGACGAGCACGCGCGGTCCGTACGCCTTGATGTCGGCGCGCCGCAGCGCGAGGACGCCCAGGCCGAGCAGCGCCGCCACCGGCCAGACGATCGGCGTGAAGGCCATCGTGAGGGTCAGCAGGAAGGCGTACGCCCAGGTCGCGCGCCAGCTGCCGCGCGCCTCGGCGTGCGCGCCGCCGCGCATGCCGTACGCGGCGACGGCGGCGCGGGCGATCAGCGGCAGCAGGACGGCGAGCACGGCCGTACCGAGCCGCCCGGTCGCCAGGGCGCCGGTCGCGGCGGGCAGGAAGGCGTACGCGACGCTCGCCCAGGCGCGCAGCAGCCGGGACGGTACGAGGGTGCGCGAGGCGAAGTAGGCGGTGACCCCGGCGAGCGGCACGGAGCAGACGAGCAGCAGCGTCAGCGCGAAGCCGGTCGAGCCGAGGAACAGCGCGGACAGGGCCGCGAGTACGGCGAGATAGGGCGGCGCGGTGTCGGTGAGCCCGGTGCCGACGGGGTGCCAGCCGTCCGCGTACCGGGACCACAGGTCGGAGACGTCGGCGGGCGCCGGGAGCAGCGCGCCGCCGGCCAGCGAGCCGCCGCCGAAGAGGCCGCGGCAGGCGACGACGGAGACGAGGAGGAGGATCGCGAAGAGGACGGGCCCCGGCTTGCGTGCCAGCTTCTTCAGCCGGGCGAACTGCTCGACCTCCATGTAGTCGGCGTCGTCGCCGCCGGGTCCCGACTCGACGGCGCCGTGGCGCGAGCCGCCCGCGTCCGTACCGTCGGAGTCGCCGCCGAGGCTGGTGGCGATCTGTTCGACGGTGACGCGGATGGTGGCGCCCGCGGGCGGGAAGAGGGGACGCAGTTCGGCGGCCTCGACGACGGCCTTGCCGCGCTCCTTGCGGCCGCTGATGATTCTGCCGGGGCGCAGCAGGGTGCCGCAGAGCCCCATGACCTCGTCGATGGCCTGGACGGGCGCCTTGCCGACGAGGTAGGCGAGGGTGCGCAGGAGGGTGCCGATGACGAGCCGGAAGAGCACGTAGGGCAGGACGGTGGCCCGTGCGTTGACGAGCATGGTGTAGACGGCGCCGGCCTTGTCGACGCGGTGCGGGTTGACGACGGAGCGGCCCGCGCAGTCGACGCTGCGGCGCTCGCGCGCGGACGCCTCGGCGTGCCGCAGGACGGCGTCGGGGGCGACGAGCACCCGGTGTCCCGCGGCGTGCACGCGCCAGCAGAAGTCGACGTCGTCGCGCATGAGGGGCAGCGCCCGGTCGAAGCCGCCGAGTTCGTCCCAGACGTCGCGGCGGACGAGCATGCCGGCGCTGGAGACGGACAGGACGGTACGGACCTGGTCGTGCTGGCCCTGGTCCTGCTCGCGCCGGTCGAGGCCGGTCCAGCGGCGTCCGCTGTTGGCGATGGAGACGCCGACTTCGAGGAGCTGCTTGCGGTCGTACCAGCCGCGGAGTTTGGGGCCGACGACGGCGGCGTACTCGTCGGAGTCGGCGACGCGCAGGAGTTCGGCGAGGGCATCGGGCGCGGGGGCGCTGTCGTCGTGGAGGAGCCAGAGCCACTGCACCGGTTCGCCGTGCGGGAGTTCCGGCAGGTCGTAGTTCTCGTCCTGCCAGGTGCGGGTCACCGGGTTCCAGCCGCCCGGCCGCCTCAGGTAGGCGATGTCCTCGGGTGTGAGCACTCCGGCGATCTGCGCGGACTCGTCCACGGCGGCGCCGAAGCCGGACCGGCGCGCGAGGTGCAGCACGTGGTCGTCGCCGAGGGCGTCGGTGAGGAGTTGGGCGGAGTCGTCGGCGCTGCCGGTGTCGGCTGCCATGACGTTCTGTACGGGGCGTTCCTGGCCCAGCAGCCCCGCGAGGACGTCGGGCAGCCAGCGCGCGCCGTCGTGGGAGACGAGCACCGCGGTCACGACGTGCCGCGGGAACTCGGGGGCGGTGGCGGGAACGAACGCGGCTGTGGTGGGGGACATTGAGGTGGCGGGCCCTCCGGCCGGGGGGTCGCCCCGAAGGGGCGTTGGAGCGTCTCGGACGGGGCCCCACACTAACGGTAGGAACGGACACGGAGCGCCGGGTCACCGGGTCCGAGGGGTCCAAGGGGTCCGGCGGGAAACGGAACGGTCCGCCGCCCGCGGGGAAGCGCGGGCGGCGGACCGTGTCGTACGTACGTGACGGCGGCGGGTTTCCGGCCGGTGGCCGGACCGGTGGCCGGACCGGTGGCCTGGCCGGTGATCGGACCGGTGGTCGGGCCGGTGGTCGGGCCGGTGGTTCTGACTGAGGCGCGGGGCGTCAGATCGCGGCCTTTTTGAGCCGGCGCCGCTCGCGTTCGGAAAGGCCGCCCCAGATACCGAATCGCTCGTCGTTCGCGAGGGCGTATTCGAGGCATTCGGAGCGGACCTCGCAGGCGAGGCAGACCTTCTTGGCCTCGCGGGTGGAACCGCCCTTCTCCGGGAAGAAGGACTCGGGATCGGTCTGGGCGCACAAGGCGCGCTCCTGCCAGCCGAGTTCTTCGTCCGCGTCCTCGACCAGCAGTTGTTCGAACAGCTCGGTCATGTGCGCCCCTCGTCTGTCTATATACGTCCCCGTGGCTGTGGCCGCTGTCGAGTTCGGCCGAACGACACGAGTGAAATTACAAGTGCGTGGTCTGGGTGGGTCAAGCCGAGATCTGCTATTGGGCCCGGTATTCACTCTCCGGAACCAAGGCTATGCGGAAAGTGTTCAAATCACCAAAAACCTGACACATGCCACTGGCCTGCCCGCATCACCTCTCTTTCGACAAGAGAGACGTCACGAACCGCGGCCCTGTTGCGCGTCCGGCCGAGGTTGCGATCCGGATCACAGTCACGGCCGCCGGCCACCACAGCCGGCCACCACCGCTGAACAGTCGCTGCCCCATGTGTCCGCGGCCCTCCGCGCACAAACCTTTCTCTGACCGGAGCAACCGGATGAGGTGAAACATTGCCGCCGAATCGGTCATCGAGTTGACATCCGGGAGTGGATTCGCAACCTTTGGTCTCATGCCAGCGAACCCCTCGCAGACCGCGACCCACGCCCGTGGATTCCGCAGTGCTGTCCAGGCCCGCTGTCGCTGTTCCAGCCGTGCCTGCTGTTGATGCCCCGGGGCTCCAGCCGATCGCACTGGTCATCACCGCTTCCTCACGCCGTGTGACCGCTTCATCCGCGTAACCCGCTCCGCCCGTGTGACCCGCCTTCGTCATCCGTATCTGCCGAGGACCACCGCACCCCATGAACAGCGACAGCGACCTTCAGATCGCCGGCGACCTCCTTGAGGTCCCGCACCTCCTCCAGCCCGCCCGGGAGCACCCCGTCACCGTCGCCGACTTCGTCGGCCTCGCCCGTACCGTCGCCGCCGACCGCGCGCAGTGGGCGCCGCTCGTCCAGTACGACGCCTCCAGCCGCTGGTACCACCGGCTGCGCACCGGGCCCGGCTACGAGGTCTGGCTGCTCTCCTGGGTGCCCGGACAGGGCACCGACCTGCACGACCACGGCCGGTCCTCGGGCGTACTGACGGTCCTCGAAGGCGAACTGACGGAGCGTTCGGAGCACGGCAGCCGGGTCCTCGCGCCGGGCGTGCAGCGGGTGGTGGCGCCGGGGCAGGCGCACGAGGTGGTCAACGCCTCGCTGGAACCGGCCGTGAGCCTGCATGTGTACTACCCGGGGCTGACGGAGATGCCGATGCACACGGCGGGGGCCACGGTCTCCGCTTCGGCGACAGCCTCCGAGGATGTCGTACCCGCCTGACAGACTGTTCCCATGCGCATTGTGGTTCTGGCCGGCGGTATCGGCGGCGCCCGTTTTCTGCGTGGCCTCAAGCAGGCCGCGCCCGAAGCGGACGTCACGGTCATCGGCAACACGGGTGATGACATCCATCTGTTCGGGCTGAAGGTCTGTCCCGACCTCGACACCGTGATGTACACCCTCGGCGGTGGCATCAATGAAGAACAGGGCTGGGGACGCGTCGACGAGACGTTCCGGCTGAAGGAGGAGCTGGCCGCCTACGGGGTGGGGCCCGAGTGGTTCGGCCTCGGCGACCGCGACTTCGCCACGCACATCGTCCGTACGCAGATGCTCGGCGCGGGCTACCCGCTGAGCGCCGTCACCGAGGCGCTCTGCGCCCGCTGGAAGCCGGGCGTGCGGCTGCTGCCGATGTCCGACGACCGCGTCGAGACGCATGTCGCGATCGAGGTGGACGGCGAGAGCCGGGCCGTGCACTTCCAGGAGTACTGGGTGAAGCTGCGGGCGTCCGTCGACGCCCGGGCGGTCGTGCCGGTCGGCGCCGAGCAGGCCAAGCCGGCGCCGGGTGTGCTGGAGGCGATCGCCGCCGCCGACGTCATCCTCTTCCCGCCGTCCAACCCGGTCGTCAGCATCGGCACGATCCTCTCCGTCCCCGGCATCCGCGAGGCCATCGCCGAGGCGGGTGTGCCGGTCGTCGGGCTCTCCCCCATCGTCGGGGACGCGCCCGTGCGCGGGATGGCCGACAAGGTGCTCGCCGCGATCGGCGTCGAGGCGACGGCAGCGGCCGTCGCGCTGCACTACGGCTCGGGGCTGCTCGACGGCTGGCTGGTCGACACCGTCGACGCCGAGGCCGTAGCCGGCATCGAGGCCGCTGGCATCCGCAGCCGCGCGGTCCCACTGATGATGTCGGACGCCGACGCGACCGCAGCGATGGCCCGCGAGGCGCTCGCGCTGGCCGAGGAGGTACGGGCATGACGGACGCCGCCCCCTCGTACCGTGTGCGCGCCCTGCCGGGGCTGCCTGAGGTCCGCCCCGGCGACGACCTCGCCAAGCTCATCGCCGCCACCGGCCCCGGGCTGGCCGACGGGGACGTGCTGCTGGTCACCTCGAAGATCATCTCCAAGGCCGAGGGCCGGATCCTCGAAGCCACGGACCGCGAGGCGGCCATCGACGCGGAGACCGTACGGGTCGTCGCGCGGCGCGGCACACTCCGTATCGTCGAGGACCGGCGGGGCCTGATCATGGCCGCCGCCGGGGTCGACGCCTCCAACACCGCGCCCGGCACGGTCCTGCTGCTGCCCGAGGATCCCGACGCGTCCGCCCGCGCGATCCGCGACGGACTGCGGGACACGCTGGGCGTGGACATCGGCGTGATCGTCACCGACACCTTCGGCCGGCCCTGGCGCGCCGGGCTCACCGATGTCGCCATCGGCGCGGCGGGGGTACGGGTCCTGGACGACCTGCGCGGCGGTACGGACGCATACGGCAACCCGCTGCGGGCGACCGTCATCGCGCTCGCCGACGAGCTGGCGGCGGCGGGCGACCTGGTCAAGGGCAAGACCGGAGGGCTGCCGGTCGCGGTCGTGAGCGGCCTGTCGCACCTCGTCGGCCCGGCCGCGCCCGACCCGGGCAGCCGTCCGCTGGTGCGCGAGGCCGCCAACGACATGTTCCGGCTCGGCACGTCCGAGGCCGTACGGGAGGCGGTCACCCAGCGCCGTACCGTCCGCGACTTCACCGACGAGCCGGTCGACCCCGGCGCGGTCCGCCGCGCGGTCGCGGCGGCGGTCACGGCGCCCGCCCCGCACCACACCACGCCCTGGCGCTTCGTCCTGCTGGAGTCGGCGGAGTCCCGGCTGCGGCTGCTGGACGCGATGCGCGACGCCTGGATCGCCGACCTGCGGCGCGACGGCAAGTCCGAGGAGTCCATCGCCAAGCGCGTCCGGCGCGGCGAGGTGCTGCGCAGGGCGCCGTATCTGGTCGTGCCGTGCCTCGTCACGGACGGCGCGCACGCCTACGGCGACCCGCGCCGGGACAGCGCCGAGCGCGAGATGTTCGTCGTCGCCATGGGCGCGGGCGTCCAGAACTTCCTCGTCGCCCTGGCCGGCGAACGGCTCGGCTCCGCGTGGGTCTCGTCCACGATGTTCTGCCCGGACGTCGTACGGGACGTGCTGGCGCTGCCCGCCGGCTGGGACCCGATGGGCGCGGTCGCGGTCGGTCACGCGGCGACGGCGGCTGCCGCGCGGCCGGCGCGGACGCCGGAGGGCTTCATCGAGGTGCGCTGATCCTGCTCCGGGTCCTGGGCCGGGCTACAGGCGCGCGATGTTCCGGATCTCCATCCGGGGCGCGCGGCGGGCCGGGACCCGGCCGCTGAGCAGGATCAGCCGGACGGCGCGGTGGCGCTGGCCCTCGTAGGGGGCGAGCAGTTCCAGCATCGCCGCGTCGTCCGCGTCCCGGTCGTCCGCGAGCGCGTGCCCGACGATGCCGGGCAGATGCAGATCGCCGACGGTGACGGCGTCGGGCGCGCCGTTCGAGCGCTGGACCACCTCGGCGGCCGTCCACGGCCCGATCCCCGGGATCAGCTCCAGCCGGGCGGCGGCCTCGGCCGGCGCCATCGCCGCGGCCTCCTCCATGCGGCGCGCGACGCGGACGGCGCGCAGGATCGTCGCGGACCGCTTGGCGTCGACCCCGGCCCTGTGCCACTCCCAGGAGGGGATGAGCGCCCAGGTCCGGGCGTCGGGCATGACGTACATGCGCGCGTTCCCGGCGGAGCCGGTCCCGCTGGGGCCTGGCGCGCTGGGGCCGTTCGCGCTGGGGCCGTTCCCGGCGGGGCCTGGCGCGGGCTCGCCGTACTTCCGTACCAGCAGCCGCCAGGCGCGGTACGCCTCGACCGTGGTGACCTTCTGCTCCAGAATCGACGGAATCAGCGACTCCAGTACGAGCCCGGTCCGGCAGAGCCGCAGCCCGGGGCGCCGCCGCTGGGCCTCCGCGAGGACGCGGTGGCGCGGGGTGAAGGCGTCCGGGTCGTCGTCGGCGCCGAGCAGTGCGGGCAGCCGGTCCAGCAGCCACGGCGCCCCCGGCCCCCACGCCTCGGCCACGACATCGCGCCCCTGCCGTCCGACGCGCAGCGCCCCGGCACCCTCGGGCGTCCGGCACGTCCGCCACACCGTCCCGTCATTGTCGGCCCGGAACGTCGGATCCCCGGGCCCCCGCCGCAACGGCCCGAGCACGAGCCCGAGGTCGTACGCCCCCTCCGGCGGCGTCCACCGACGGCTCAGCGCCGGGGCGCGCGACGGCGCCACGTCCGCGCTGCGCGCGGGCCCGTGGGGTCTGTCGGGAGCGAAGCGTCCGGCCACGGGTCGAGCGTAGTCGCCTCCCGGCGAGGGGTCGTGGTCTGTGGTGGTGCGGGGTCCGGGCCGGTGGTGTCCGTGCCGGGGGCCGGGGCACTCCGGAGGCGCATCCCCGGATGCACGATTTACGCCGCGTGCGGCAGGGTTCTCTGTCCGCGGGTGCGTTCAGCGGCACAAATCGCGCTCTACATCCGGGGACGTCACCTCCTGCGACCCCGGCCCCCTCCGGTCGGTGGACGGCCCGCGCGCAAACGTCCCGGGCCGAGCCCGGTGGGTCTTGTGCGGCGTCAAGCGGGGAGCGGGGTGTCGGCGGACCAGAAGTCGGACCGCACGTTGGGGCGGGGAATCTCGACGCCGTCGTAACTCGGGCCATTGGGTTGGGTGAGGGGAGCGCCGACCTCGGACTTCCGCACACAGGGAGTGTTGACCTCCAGATACGCCTGTCCCTTGTCTCCCATCGTGAGATTCACCCCGAAGCCATTGGGCGTTCTGGCGAAGATCGCGGGAAACTCTCTGTCCTGATTCACCGACACAATCCTGTATCCACTATTCTTCCAGAAACTCTCGATCACACCGAGAAAATTCCCGCGCCGCTGTTCGGAAATGACCGTCATGACGGTTCGACGGCGAGTGACATCACAGGCCCTTGTCGTAGTGTCGTCGTGGGCCCAGTGGATTTCCGGCTTGACGGCCGAAATCGTCGCGTCCAGAATCCCGTCGGAGTACTGTGCCGCATCCTGCATATTCATGGCCGAATCGCTTCCCTTCCCGCTTTCATCCTTCCCGCAACCGGAGAGCAGGAGACCTGCCACCGCAGCGGCCGAAAGCCGGATCATCATCCGCTTCACCGCCATGCCTCCTCCTTGATTCCTTCGGATTTCCCGGCAACGATCCTGGCGATGTTGTCTGCCGAGATGTCATCCCGCTCGGGTGTGAAGTACTGACCGTGCGCGGCAAATCCGCCCAGATCGAGGACGGGGCGCGGCCCGTTGTCCACCTGGAAGCGTGTGGCCCCGAACGCCTCGCTGGCCGGGTCCTTCCCGAAGTACAGATCTTCACTTCGGAAGCCAAGCCCTTTTGTTACCACGGCCGGCGGCAAACCGAAATTCGCGGCCACCGCACCGACCCCGGCCTCTTGCTTCGTGGGAAGGTGCGTCACCGGATCGTTCTCGGCAGCTCCAACAAACACATGCCCCTTGCCCACCCCCAGGTCTTCGGCCCTGCTCACGCCGGTACCAGGACTGCCGACAACAATGATGTCATCTGCTCCAGGAATCCCGCCGTCCCGCTGCGACGCCGTACCCACGGTAAAAGAACCGTACGAGTGACCGATCGCCGTGAAATGCGGATCCTTGTGCTCATTCGTGGCCACCAGCCCGCTCATGAATGAATTGTAGAGCGGGGCACCCTTTCTGGCACTGCTCTCCGATGCGACATCCACGCTCAGTGGAGCGTCATAACCCAGCCAGATGATCGCCGCGCTGGACGCATCGTATTTTCTGGCTCCCTTGGCGGTGTCCAAGGCGCGCTCCATGGTTCCGTCGACGAATTCCTCGTCCAGCCGGTTCGACAGCCCCGGCACATACGCCGACACATTGCGCGCGGTGTCCGGGTTTCCGTAGGACACGATCGCTCTGCCGTTTCCCTCGGCACCGATGCCCAGCAGATACATCGGCGGCCTGGTCGGCTCGCCCAGTTTCTGCTCGATGCCGCGCAGCGCGGCCAGCTTGGCCCCGGCCCCGTCGCCACCGTTGCGTTCCAACTCGTCGATCAGCAGCGGAAGATAGTTACGGTTGGCCTCGTCGCGGGCGACCGCCGGAATGCCGTCGAGGTATCCGACCAGGTCCGGAGCGACCTCGATGTATTCGCGGCGCTGCTCCTCCGTCAGCCCGTCCCACCACGTCTTACGGCCCACGGGGGACTCGTTCTCCGGGATTCCCCGTTCCAGGTAGCGGCGGGCCGTGTCGCGTACGGCCGCCGTGTCTTGTGCCACGTCGGTGAAGGTCGCCGCGGTGACGTCCAGGCCCTTGGCCGCTTCGAGGCGGCGGAGGGTCCGGGTGTAGCGGGCGTCGATTTCGTTGGCGGAGCGGACTGCCCGGGCGATGCGGTCGGCGATGTCCTGGGCCTTCACGGTGTTCGGGTTGGGGACGGCGAGGCGGCCCGGGGTGAGGGGCAGGGGGTGGGGGTCCAGGGGGAGGCGGGTGGTGCCCCGGGCCGAACCGCCCGCGTGGTCCTCCGGGCCGAGCGGGCCTTCGGTGGTGGCGGCCGGGTAGGTCACCGAGCCGTCCTGGTGAACGGTGAAGGCCAGGTCCGCGGCGTCCCGGAGTGCCTGTTCCAACTGCTTCGCGGGTGTGGCGAGTTCGGCGGTCAGGCCGTTGAGCGCGGTGCTGATCAGACCGGCTTCTGTGTGGATGTACTGGAAGTTGCGGCTCAGCCGCTCCAGCCGTCCGACGGCCGCCCGGGCCGACTCGCTCTCCTGTGTCTCGCGCAGCTTCGCCGACATCGCGCCGTCCGTGTCGTCGCGGTCGGAACCGGCCCTGGCCGACACCTCGTTCCAGCCGTTCCCCGCGTCCTCGATCTCCGAGAGGTCGAGATCGCGCAGTTGCTGCCAGGTCAGCGCGGCGCCGGTCAACGGTCCGACCCGCTCCGCGCGACCTTCACCCGGCGCACCGCCTGCTCGGCGTCGCCGTCGGCCTCGCCCATCTCCTTCGCGACGGTACGCAGCGCGCCGTCGAGGTAGGCGCACTCGTCGCGTACCGACGCCAGCCGTTCCTCCCACGACTTCCGTACGGCCGCGAGCGCCGCCACGGCCGACAGCCCCTTCCCCGCGGGCGCCACGCCCTCGTGTGCCAGGCCGAGGCGGACGCGGCTCTTCTCGCTGCTGGTACGCAGGCGGCCTGCCGTACCCGAGGCGCTGGTCCACGGGCCGTCGCTGTGCCTCAAGGTGCTCGCGCCCGGTCCCCGGACCGGCGACAGCCCGGACAGGGCGAAAATCTCCTGCCATCCCTGTGAACGCGACACAGCAAACCCTCCCACGCCTCCCCGGCGGGCCCGCTCGGCTCACCGCCCGAGCGACGCTAACGCATCGCGCACGAGGCCGTGCAACCTGTCATATCTGCTGGTCAGCGTATTGATCGACTGGTCGTCACGGCTACGGCGGCACCTGCGCAGGAGTCCGTTCCCGCTGAACCGTCACCACCCCCGGTCGTCCGCGTGGGCCGAGGGTGGTGACGGGCGTGGCTCAGACCGACCGGTCTCAGACCGACCGTCTTACTCGTCCGAGGAGAATCTCACCGCGCCCGCGCCCAGGACCGCGTCGCACCACACCCGGACCCCCTCGCGCAGTTCGTTGTCCGGGCCCACCATCGCGCCGTCGCCGATCACCGCGCCCGTCACCACCGTGCGGGCGCCGATGTGGGCGCCCGCGCCGATCAGGGAGTCGGTGATCGTCGCGCCGGGGGCGATCGTCGCGCCGTCGAGGATCACGCTGCCCGAGACGCGGGCGCCCGCGCCGATCACCGCGCCCGCGCCGACGACCGTGCCGGCCGTGAGCTTGGCGTCCGGGGCGACCGTCGCGGTCGGGAGGACGAGGCGGTCGCCGCGGCGGCCGGGGACCGCCGGGGACGGGGCGCGGCCGAGGACCAGGTCGGCGGAGCCGCGGACGAACGCGGCGGGGGTGCCCAGGTCGAGCCAGTACGTCGAGTCGACCATGCCCTGGAGGTGCGCCCCCGCGTCGAGGAGGCCCGGGAAGGTCTCCCGCTCGACCGACACGGGACGCCCCGCCGGTATCGCGTCGATCAGGGAGCGCCGGAACACGTACGCCCCCGCGTTGATCTGGTCGGTGACGATCTCCTCGGGGGTCTGCGGCTTTTCGAGGAAGGCCGTGACCCTGCCCTGCGCGTCCGTCGGCACCAGGCCGAACGCGCGGGGGTCCGCGACGCGCGTGAGGTGCAGCGAGACGTCCGCGCCGGACGCCGCGTGGGTGGCGACGAGGGCGCG
The DNA here is from genome assembly GCF_040701725.1 of Streptomyces sp. NPDC093109. Lineage (NCBI taxonomy): Bacteria > Bacillati > Actinomycetota > Actinomycetes > Kitasatosporales > Streptomycetaceae > Streptomyces > Streptomyces sp. NPDC093109. Next base: position 385,346 of record NZ_JBFBEZ010000002.1, on the reverse strand, counting down.
GATGTCGAGGCCGGTGAGGATGTCGCCGTTGAAGACGAGTACGGGGTCGTCGGGGCCCGAGCGCAGCCGCGACGCGACGTTGCGCAGCGCGCCGCCCGTGCCGAGCGGCTCGCGTTCGGTCACGTACTCCAGGCTCAGGCCGAGCGCCGAACCGTCGCCGAAGTACGGCTCGAAGACCTCGGCGAGGTACGACGTGGCCAGCACGATGTGCTCGACGCCCGCCGCGCGGGCCCGCGCCAGCTGGTGGGTGAGGAACGGGACGCCCGCCGCCGGGATCATGGGTTTCGGTGTGTGCACCGTGAGGGGCCGCAGTCTGGTGCCTTTGCCGCCGACCAGGAGGATCGCTTCTGTCAACGTGTGGTCTCCGCTTCTCGGTGATCGCGTCTCGGTGATCGCGTTCTCGTGGGCCGCGTCTACGTACGTATATCCATACATGCGCGGGTACCCGGAACCGACCAGTCCGTGCGGACCGGGTCAGCGCCCCTGGTATCCGGCCGCCTTCGCCCGTACCGTGCCGAGCTTCCCGTAGAGGCGGGCACCCGGGCATTCGGTGGCGAACCCGTCCCGGTGACCTGAGATGGTGTGCAGGGTGACGCGGGTTCCCTTTCCGTACTTTCCGCTGCCACCGGAGGTCAGCGTGACCTTTCCGTTGGGGTTGACGCCGTGCAGGCCGAGCTTCCAGGCGGTGAGCCGGGCGAGGGCGGTGAGGGCCGCCGCGGGCGGGTTGGTGTTGCTGTACGTTCCGAGGACGGCGATGCCCGTGGAGTTCGTGTTGAAACCGAGGGTGTGGGCGCCCAGCACGGGCTTGGCCACTCCCCCGGCGCGCCCTTCGTAGATGTTTCCGCACTTGTCGACGGCGAAGTTGTAGCCGAAGTCGCGCCAGCCGCTGCTCCTGACGTGGTAGCGGTAGATACTGCGCAGGACTGAGGGCGCTTCGTCGCAGGTGTAGTTGTTTCCGGTGGCGCTGTGGTGGACGAAGGCGGCCTTGACGGTGCCGGTGTAGCGGAAGTTCCGCTCGCGCAGGGACTCGTCGGCGCCCCAGCCCCTGCGGGTGATGATGCGCGGGCGGGGGGCGGCGTACCGCTGAGCCTCGGCCGAACTCCCGGACGCGCTCCCGGCCGCGCTCTCGGAGTACGTCGCCGAGAAGGTCGCGGAGAACGTTCCGGGCGAGACCTCCGTCGTGGCGGGGATCTCGCGGGCTCCGGGCGCTACGAGTTCCTCGTTCGCGGCCGAACTGGCCAGCTCCTCGGGGGACATGGGGGCGAGGGGGCCGAGCCCGCTACCGGTGGCGGGGTCGGCCGGGGACGCGCCCGTCTCCGTCTGCCCAGCGCCGCTCTGTTCCGCGCCGCTGCCCACGGCGGGTTCGACGCCCGGGTCGATCAACTCCAGCCGCAGGCCCTGCGGGAGCAGCGCGCGGGCCGGGCCCGTCTCGTCCTGCTCCTGGGTGGCCCGTACGCGCAGCTCCACACCGTCCGAGCCGCCGACCCAGAGCGGGGCGGTGGAGCCGTGCACGGTGCCGGAGTCGCGTTCCTGGCTGCCGGGGTCGGCGCCGTGTTCCTGGTTGTGGGTCTCCAGGTCCTGCCACTCGGACCAGATCTGGGTGCCGGCCGAGCGGGTACGGACCTGGACGGTGCCGTGGAACTCGGTGTCGGCGTCGTCCCAGACGACACCGAGCAGCGAGAAGGGGCGCACATCGCGGCGGGTCACACCCTGCTCCTGGGCGGCGCCCGGGGACCGGTCGGCGGGGAGCGCGGTCAGCGGGATCGACTGGGTGGAGCCGGGCACGGCCGGGACGGCGGCGCTCGCGGAGGCGAGAGCGACGGCCGTGCTCCCCGCAGGGAGCGCGGCGGCGCCCGAGGGGAGGGACAGCGGGAGGACCAGGGCGGCGGTGCACGCGACGCCGATCGGGGTTGCAAGGTAGGCACGCATGAACCGATCCTCGGGGCACGACCGCCCTCGCGCCCGTTGGACGCTCCCGGAAAACTGACGCACCGTCGGTCCAACCGGTGGAGGCCGTCACCGGTACGGCGGCGGTCCCACAGGGTCGCGGCGTACCCTTTGCCGCGTGAATGCCAGCGACCGCACCCCCGCCGACCTGCTGCGATCCGCTCTCACCGCGGACCCGGCCCGCCCCTTGGTCACGTTCTACGACGATGCCACCGGTGAACGTGTCGAATTGTCCGTGGCCACCTTCGCCAATTGGGTGTCCAAGACCGCCAACCTGCTCCAGGGCGAGCTGGCGGCCGAGCCTGGCGACCGGCTCGCGCTGCTGCTGCCCGCGCACTGGCAGAGCGCCGTCTGGTTGCTGGCCTGTTCCTCGGTGGGGGTGAGTGTGGACATCGGCGGCGACCCGGCGAAGGCCGATCTCGTCGTCACCGGTCCCGACACACTCGATGCCGCTCGCGCGTGCGGAGGCGAGCGGGTGGCACTCGCACTGCGTCCGCTCGGCGGGCGTTTTCCGCAGCCGCCGGAGGGCTTCACCGACTACGCGGTCGAGGTGCCGGGTCAGGGCGACCGCTTCGCGCCGTACGCCCCGGTGGACCCGGACGCGTCCGCGCTCACCGTCGGGGGTACGGAGCTGACGTCGGCCCAACTCGTCGCGCTGGCGCGGGAGAACGCCTCGGAACGCGGCCTGGCGCCGGGCTCCCGGCTGCTGTCGGGGCTCTCGTACGACAGCTGGGACGGACTGTCGGCCGGGCTGTTCGCGCCGCTCGCCGCGGGCGGCTCCGTGGTGCTCTGCCGGCATCTCGGGGCACTCCCCGCGGCGGCGCTCGAACAGCGTGTGACGAGTGAGCGGGTCACCCACCGCGCGGTGTGAAAGGGCGGTGGCGGCGGCGCGCGAACGTCCGAAAACCGCCCGGTCTGCACACAACGGACCGAGGTAGCGCAGCCGTAACCAAACTGAAGTACGTGATCGGCAATATGTGCGATCTCCCGTACAACCAAGAGCGCTCTCAGCCCGTCTACGACATCAACCGGCGGCCCAGCGCGCCGCCGACGCCTTGAAGGATGGACGAAGACGTGACCGACAGTGCTGGCACGCCGCCCGAACCGGACGAGAACTCCGGCGCCGCGGCCGGGACCACGGGCGCGGTGACGGACGCGGTGACGGACGCCGTCTCGGACGCGGCCAGGGACGAGTACCACGCTGTCTTCACGGCCATCGCGTCCGCCATGGCCGCCGCGGTGGCCGTGGCCGAGGCGGAGTCGGCGGCGGAGTCGGAGTCTGCGGCGGCGGAGAAAGCGACGGCCGCCGTCGGATCGCTCCCGTCCCCGAAGCCCGTCAAACGCCGCAAGCGCCGCTGGTTGCGCTGGGTAGCGATCGGCACGTCCGCCGCCGTCCTCGCGACGGGCGGCGCCGGCTGGTGGTTCTACCGGCAGCTCGACCAGAACATCACGACCGATACCACCACCACCGCCGAACTGCAGACGTACGAGAAGGAACGGCCGAAGCCCGTCGTCCTCGACGCGGAGAACATCCTCCTCGTCGGCTCGGACAGCCGCGCCGGCAAGAACGGCAAGTACGGCCGGGACGACGGCGGTTCGCAGCGCTCGGACACCACGATCCTGTTGCACCTGGCGGCCGACAGGAAGAGCGCGACCGCCGTCTCCTTCCCGCGCGATCTGATGGTGGACATACCGAGCTGCCGCCGGTCGGACGGCACCCGGACGAAGGCGCGGTTCGCGCAGTTCAACTGGGCCTTCGAGTTCGGCGGCGCGGCCTGCACGATCCGTACCGTCGAGAAGCTCACCGGCATCCGCGTCGACCACCACATGGTGGTCGACTTCCAGGGCTTCAAGGCCATGGTCGACGCGGTGGACGGCGTCAAGGTCTGCCTGAAGGAATCGGTCGACGACAAGAACTCCAAGCTCAAGCTCTCCGCCGGTACGCATCTGCTCGACGGGGAGCAGGCGCTCGCGTACGTACGCGCCCGGCACAGCCTCGGTGACGGCAGCGACACCCAGCGCATGGGCAGACAGCAGCGCTTCCTCGGCGCCCTCTTCAAGAAGGTGCAGAGCAACGGCGTCCTGCTCAACCCGACGCAGCTCTATCCGGTCCTGGACGCGGCTACGAAGTCGATCACCACGGACCCCGAGCTGGGTTCGCTGAGCGCGCTCTACGATCTGACCCGGTCCATGCGGAGCGTACCGACCGAAAAGGTGCAATTCCTTACGGTGCCGCGGCAGCAGTACACCCTGGACCCCAACCGCGACGAGCTGGTGCAGCCGGACGCCGGGAAGCTCTTCGAGCAACTGCGCGACGATGCCACCGTCACCGTCGTCCCGCCGAGCGCGGACGACGAGGACGCGCTCGGCGAGTCGTCCTCGGACTCCGCCACTCCCTCGCCCTCACCGAGCGGTGCGGGCACCGTATTCGAGGGGACAAATGCCGCGGCAGGCGTGTGTGAGTAAAGCAATCCTCAAAGAGATGGCAGCGGTCCATGGAGATTGAGCGGATTGCCCGCTTGTAAGTGGTGAGGAATGTGTCACTGGCGTCGCTCGACGCCGAACTGGACGGATAGTGTGGCGCGATCCGGTGTATCCGACCAACAGGTCGCGCACTAGCTGGAGCGAAACCGAGCGCCTTCCGGAGTGAAGGCGACTCGCGTGGCACCGACGGAGGATTCAGGCAACCGTGGATGCACATAGCCGTGGGCAGGCGGACGAAATCGACCCCGCCGACCAGTGGGTGCTCAACCCGGACACGGGTAACTACGAGCTGCGACTGGACCGCTCCGCAGGGCAGCCGCCCGCACCGCGCGCGGCCACCGGTTCGAGAACCGACGGCCCCGGCGCGGCCCCGGACACCGACAAGGGTGCGGGCAGTACGGGTACGACGGGTACGCGTGGCGGAGCGGCGTCGAGCGGGTCCGGCAGCGGACCGGATGCCGCCCCGGACCGGGAGCCGGGGGCCAGGCGGGCCGACGTGCCCGGCCAGCGCAGCCGGCGGGCGGGGAAGAACCAGACGGCCCCGCCGCCCCCCGCGGCCGGCCGCCGCAAGGGCAAGGGCAAGAAGAAGTCGGGCAAGAAGAAAGCCCTGCTGTGGACCGGCGGTGTGCTGGCGTTCGTCCTCGTGGGCGCCTCCACGGGCGGATATCTCTACTACCAGCACCTCAATAGCAACATCGCCACGATCGATGTCGCGGGCGCGGGTACCGGCGGATTCAAAAAGGGCCAGCCCGTCAACATCCTGCTGATCGGCACGGACAAGCGGACCGGCGCGGGTAATGAGGGATACGGCGACGCGGGCAGCATCGGCCACGCCGACACCAATCTGCTGTTCCACGTGTCGAAGGACCGTACGAACGCGACGGTACTGTCCATCCCGCGCGACCTGATCACCGACATTCCCGACTGCGAGACCAAGACCGAGGACGGCTCCAAAGTCATCCCGGGCGCCTCGCAGCAGCGCTTCAACAACAGCCTGGGCCAGGACGACCGCGACCCCGGCTGCACCATGCGCACGACCACCGAGATCACCGGCCTGGAGATCGATCACTTCATGATGGCGGACTTCAACGCGGTCAAGACGCTGTCCACCGCGGTCGGCGGCGTCGAGGTCTGCGTGGACAAGGACGTCGACGACAAGAAGTCCCGGCTCAAGCTCAGCAAGGGCACCCACCGCATCGACGGCGAGCAGGCCCTCGCCTTCGTCAGGACCCGGCACGCCTTCGGCAACGAGAGCGACCTCACCCGGATCCAGACGCAGCAGCAGTTCCTCAGCTCGATGATCCGGCAGATGAAGTCGGGCGACACACTCACCAGCCCCACCAAGCTGTTCAAGCTGGCGGAGGCGGCGACGAAGGCGCTCACCGTCGACACCGGCATCGGCAGCATCGAGAAGCTCAGCGAGCTGGCCAAGGAACTCGCCAAGGTCCCGGCGAAGAACATCACCTTCACGACGCTGCCGGTGCTCGACAACCCGGCGGAGGCCGTCCGCGCCACGGTCGTCCTCAACGAGGGCGAGGCCAAGCCGCTCTTCACGATGATGCAGAACGACGTCTCCCTCACCGAGGTGAAGAAGAAGGAGTCGGCGGCGAAGAGCGCGGCCAAGAAGAAGCAGGAGGCGCTCCTCAAGGGCACCAAGGCCGCCCCGGCCGATGTGCGCGTCGATGTGTTCAACGGCGGCGGGCCGCAGGGCTCGGCGCAGGAGACGCTGAACTGGCTCCAGAACACCGAAGGCGTCCTCAAGTCCTCCAACAAGGGCAACGCCCCCGCCGATGTCTCCAAGACGCAGCTGGAGTACGCGCCGAACCAGGCCGATCAGGCGCGGGCGCTCGCCGAGATGCTGGGGCTGCCGGCCGCCGGGATGAAGCCGGGCACCGAGGACGCCGTGGGCCTTGAGGCGATGACACTGACGCTCGGCAAGGACTTCAAGGGCGCGGGCGTGCCCATCACGGGCTCGGCGAAGGTGTCGGACACCGTGCAGCGTGTGGAAGCGGACAAGCAGGTCTGCGCCAAGTGACCCAGCGCGGACAGAGTGGTGTACGACCCGAGGGGGCGCCGGAACAGGCGCCCCAGGCGGGCGAGTTGGGCTGGGACGACAGCCTGTACGAGGGTGTCGGCGGCACGAAGACGGACGCGGACACCGCCTCCGGGGCCGACACCGGCGCCACTGACACCTCTGACACTTCCAGCCCCGGCGCCGTTGTGGTGTCCGACGGCAAGAAGGACGCCGAGAGTACGGTCGCGAGCGGCAGCGGCACCGGCGGCGGCAGCGGGCGCGGCCCCCTGCGGCGGGCGCTGCGCTGGGGCGCCGCCGTACTGTCGCTCCTGATACTCGGGACGGCCGGCGCCGGTTACCTGTACTACAAGCACCTCAACGACAACATCCGCAGCGGCGCACGGACCGGCGGCGCGGACGACCCCGCGAAGGCCCAGGCGAACGCGGCGGGCGACACCCCGCTGAACATCCTGCTCCTCGGCTCCGACAGCCGCGGCAAGCCGGAGAACGTCAAGCTCGGCGGCGGCAAGAACCTCACGTCCGACCCGCCGCTCGCGGATGTGCAGATGCTCGTCCACATATCCGCCGACCGGAAGAACGCCTCGGTCGTGTCCATACCCCGGGACACCCGGGTGGACATACCCGAGTGCAAGGACGCCGAGACCGGCAAGGTCTATCCGAAGACCAACACGATCATCAACGCGTCGCTGGGCCGCGGCGGCGCCGGCTGCACCCTCGCCACCTGGCAGAACCTGACCGGCCTCTACATCGACCACTGGATGACGATCGACTTCTCCGGCGTCGTGCAGATGGCCGACGCGATCGGCGGGGTCGACGTCTGTGTCAAGGACAACGTGTGGGACCGGCCGCTGCCCGGCGTCCCCGGCGGTTCGGGGCTGAAGCTCACCAAGGGCACGCACCAGGTCAAGGGCGAACAGGCCCTCCAGTGGCTCCGTACCCGGCACGCGTTCTCCAGCGACCTCGGCCGCGCGAAGGCGCAGCACATGTACATGAACTCGATGATCCGTCATCTGAAGTCGCAGAACGTCTTCACCGACACCCCCAGGCTGACCGGGCTGGCGGAGGCCGCCACCAAGTCGCTGGAGGTCTCCGAGGAGATCGGTACGGTCAAGAAGCTCTTCGATCTGGCCATGCAGCTCAAGAGCGTGCCGACCGACCGGGTCACCATGACCACCATGCCGACCGTGACGGATCCGCAGGACCCGAACCACCTGGTCGTCCAGGAGACCGACGCCGCCAAGATGTGGACGATGCTCCGCGACGACGTCGCCTTCGACGGCAACGGCACCAAGGCGGACGCCGAGGCAGCCGCCGCGAAGAAGAAGGCAGCCGCGGAGAAGGCCGCCGAGAAGGCCGCGGCGGCGGTCAAGGACCCGGCCGGGGAGCCCGCCGACACCGGTGTGCTCGTACGGAACGGTACGGGCGGGTCGCAGACGCCGGTACGGGGACGGGCGGCGACCGTGGCGTCCCTGCTGATCGGCAAGGGCTACGCGCTGGCCAAGGCGGACCCGACGCTCACCCCGCTGGAGAAGACGACGGTCGCGTTCCCGAGCGCGGAGCTGGAGGGCGACGCGCAGGGCGTGGCCAAGGCGCTGGGGATCCCGCTGACGTCGGTGCAGCGGTCCACGGACGTCTCGGGGGTCACGGTGACCGTGGGCGCGGACTGGCGTACCGGGGCGACGTTCCCGAAGGAGACCGCCGCGGCACCGTCGGCGGCGGCGGGCGGGATACCGGACACGGCGGACGCGATCAACGGCTCGGAGAAGAGCGCGTGCATGGACGTGTACGCGCCGTACCGCTTCTGACGTCCCGCTTCCGACGTCCCCGCTTCCGACGTCCCCGCTTCTGACGTCCCCGTTTCCGACGTCCCCGTTTCCGACGTACCGCTCCACGTGCCGCGTACGGGGCTGAGGCGCGCCGCCCCGTTACCGCGAACGGGGGACAGCCACGCGCGCCGCCCGGTTGCGGCCCGGTGCCGCTGATCGTATGGGCCTACTGTGCGCGTAATCCGCCACGGTCTCCCACCGGGCTTGCCTCTCCTTCTCTCCCCACTTGCTCCCACCGCGGAGGTGCTCCCCGTGCCCACGCCGCCCCGCACCACCCCCCGTCGCCCCGCCACGCCCCGCCCCGCCCCGCCCCGCCGGCCGCGCTGGGGGAAGCGCACGGCGACGGCGCTCTCCGTACTGGTCCTGGGCGCGGGCGGCATCGGCCACGCGGTGGTGACCGGCCTCGACACGGGCATCGGCCGGGTCGACCCGTTCAAGGACATGAAGAACCGGCCGAACGCGGGCCGCGGGCTGAACCTCCTGCTCGTCGGCACCGACAGCCGCGACAAGATCACCGAGGAGGAGCGGCAGAAGTACCGTCTCGGCGGCGCGCCCTGCCACTGCACCGACACGATCATGCTGGTGCACCTCTCCGAGGACGGCCGGCGCGCCAGCGTCGTCAGTCTGCCGCGCGACAGCTATACGGAGCTGCCCGAGCACACCGACACCGGCGGCAAGCACCACGCCGCGCACCCGGCGAAGCTGAACGCGGCGTACGCGGAGGGCGGTCCCGGGCTGACGGTCAGCACGGTCGAGCGGATGACGGGGGTGAAGATCAGCCATTATCTGGAGGTCGACTTCACCGCCTTCATGAAGACGGTGGACGCGATCGGCGGGGTCGAGATCTGCACGGCCAAGCCGATGAAGGACACGTACACCGGTCTCGACCTGGCGGCGGGGACCCACCGGATGAACGGCGGCGAGGCGCTCCAGTACGTACGGTCCCGGCATATCGACGGTGCGGCCGATCTCGGCAGGATGCAGCGCCAGCAGCGCTTCGTGGCGGCGCTGATCCACCGGGCGGCCGGCAGCGGGGTGCTGCTGAACCCGGTGCGGTTCAAGGAGGTCACCGCGACCGTACTGGCCTCGGTGCGGGCGGACGCGGGGTTCGGCGCGGAGCAGATGCTGGCCCTGAACGAGGCGATGCGCGGCTTCTCGCCGGCGTCGTCGGAGTTCACCTCCGTACCGCTGGCCGGTGACGGGTCCGGGGTGACGGTCAAGGGCCTCGGCTCCACGGTGAAGTGGGACCCGGGGAAGTCGGCGCGGCTCTTCCGCGCGCTGCGCGACGACAAGCCGCTGACGGCCGCGCGCGAGCCGCGCGAGCCCGGGCACCGGGAGCCCAGGACGGTCGAGGTGAACCCGCACGAGATCAAGGTGCAGGTCTACAACGGGACCACGGCGGACGGCCTCGGCAAGCGCGTCGACGACGCCCTGCGCGCGACCGGCTTCGACACCACCCGCGCCCCGCTCGGCTCCGACGGCCCGGACACGCACCGTACGGTCGTGATGTACGACCCGCGCTGGGACCGCTCGGCGAAGTCGCTGGCCGCCGCGCTGCCGGGCAGCGAGCTGCGCGCGGTGAAGCAGCAGGGCGCGACGCTGAAGGTGCTGGCGGGCACGGACTACAAGGCGGTGACGCCGGTCCGGGCGCGGGAGACCCCGAAGGGCGAGTTCGGCGCGACAACGGGCGACGAGGCGGTCTGCGCGTAGGCCTGCCGTCGCATGTGAGGCCCGTTGTGGAACAAAAGGGTCCCGATTGCATCATTCCAGCAACAGGCCCGGTCCGATTTCCCACCCTCCCTGTATAGAGCGTGGCCGGGCCCGGCACACTGGTCCGCATGAATGACTGGCCCAATGGATCGCACGCACAGCGCCAGGGTGTGCCGCCGCAGCGGCCACAGTACGTCCAGGGCGCAGGACCCACTTCCGGCTCCGGCTACAACACGGGCCAGACGTACGGCAATCCCTCCGGCGGCGGTGTACCGCCCCAGCGCAACGGCGGACGGCCGGGGCCGGGGCAGGCACCCGACTGGCGCCGCCGTATCAAGATCGGCTCGCTGGTGCTGGTCGTCGTCATCCTGGCGACCACGATCGGCACGTACTTCTGGGCGGACTCCAAGCTGCGGCGCGAGGTCGACCTGTCGGTCGTGATCGACCGCCCGGCCGAGGGCAAGGGCACGAACTACCTGATCGTCGGTACGGACAGCCGCGACGGCATGTCCGACGAGGAGAAGAAGAAGCTGCACACGGGCTCGGCCGAGGGCAGCAGGACCGACTCGATGATGATCCTGCACACCGGATCCAACGGGCCGACGCTGATCTCGCTGCCGCGCGACACCGATGTGCAGATCCCGTCCTTCAAGGGCTCGCAGTCCGGCAAGCTCTTCCCGGCGCAGACCACGCACAAGAAGCTCAACGCGGCCTTCGCCGAGGACGGCGCGCCGCTGCTGGTGCGTACGGTCGAGGCCAAGACCGGGCTGCGGATCGACCACTACGTGGAGATCGGCTTCGCCGGGTTCGCCAATGTGGTGGACGCGATCGGCGGGGTGGACCTGGACATCCCCCAGGCGTTCAAGGACAAGAAGTCCGGCGCGGACTTCCAGGCGGGCGAGCAGACCCTCAACGGCGAGCAGGCGCTGGCCTTCGTGCGGACGCGGTACGCCTTCGCGGGCAGCGACCTGGACCGTACGAAGAACCAGCAGAAGTTCCTCGCGGCCCTGGCCGCCCAGACGGCCACCCCGAGCACGATCATCAACCCGTTCCGCTTCTACCCGGCGGCGGGCGCGGGGCTGGACACGCTGGTCGTGGACAAGGACATGTCCCTGTGGTCGCTGGGCAGCATGTTCTTCGCGATGAAGGGCGTGACGAGCGGCGACGGCACCTCGATGAACATGCCGATCGCGGGCCAGAGCGGCGGGAACCTGCTGTGGGACGACGCGAAGGTCAAGCAGCTCGTCAGCCAGCTCAACAACGACGAGAAGGTCACGGTCACCGGCAACTGATGACGTCCCCCGCTTCCCCCGCCGCCGTCGATCACGCCCTCGTCGAGGCGGCCACGGCCACCGCCCGCGCCCACTCCCACGGCGACCGGCACACCATGGCGGCGGCGGGCCGGTCGGCGGACGGCCGCGTGGTCACGGCGATGAACGCGTACCACTTCACCGGCGGCCCCTGCGCCGAACTCGTCCTCGTCGGCACGGCGGCGGCGCTGGGCATCCACGACCTGACCACGGTCGTCGCGGTGGGCGACCGCGACCGGGGCGTCATGCCGCCCTGCGGTCGCTGCCGCCAGTTCCTCTTCGACTACTTCCCCGCGCTCCACGTCATCGTGGGCACGGGCCCCCGCCTCCGGACGGTCCCGATCGCGGACCTGCTGCCGGAGGCGTACGCCTGGTCGGACCACCAGGACTGAGCGGGTCAGCGCGGCGGGCCGACGACGATCCGGCCGTACATGCCGGCGGCCTCCGCCATGAGGTCCGTCGAGATCTCGAACCCGTCGGGTCGCGGCGTCCCTCGGGTGCCGCCCCGAACCGCGCCGCTCCCGAACTGGCCTGTCCCGTCACGTAGTTACGGCAGGTTCCGCGCCATCACGATCCGCTGGACCTGGTTCGTGCCCTCGTAGATTTGCGTAATCTTGGCGTCGCGCATCATGCGTTCGACCGGGTAGTCGCGCGTGTAGCCGTAGCCGCCCAGGAGCTGGACCGCGTCCGTCGTGATCTCCATCGCCGCGTCGGATGCGAAGCACTTGGCGGCGGCGCCGAAGAACGTCAGGTCCTCCTGGGCGCCGGTCGCGCCGCCGGAAACGCGTTCGGAGCGGGCGGCGGCGGAGTAGGTGAGCTGGCGGGCGGCCTCCAGCTTCATGGCCATGTCGGCCAGCATGAACTGGACGCCCTGGAAGTCGCCGATCGGCTTGCCGAACTGCTTGCGCTCCTGGACGTACCCCTTGGCGTAGTCGAGCGCGCCCTGCGCGATGCCGAGGGCCTGGGCGGCGATGGTGATGCGGGTGTGGTCCAGGGTCTTCATCGCCGTGGCGAAGCCGGTGCCCTCCGCGCCGATCAGCCGGTCGGCGGGGATACGGACGTTGTCCAGGTAGACCTCGCGCGTCGGCGAGCCCTTGATGCCGAGCTTCTTCTCCGGCGCGCCGAAGGAGACGCCCTCGTCGCCCTTCTCGACCACGAACGCGCTGATGCCCTTGGTCCGCCTGTCGGGGTCGGTGACGGCCATGACCGTGTAGTACTCAGAGACACCCGCGTTGGTGATCCAGCGCTTCACACCGTTGAGCACATAGTGGTCTCCGTCCCGGACCGCCCTGGTCGTCATACCGCCCGCGTCGGAGCCCGCGTCCGGTTCCGAGAGACAGTACGAGAACATCGCGTCGCCCTTGGCCAGCGGCGTCAGGTACTTCTTCTTCAGGTCCTCGCCGCCCGACAGCATCACCGGCAGCGAGCCGAGCTTGTTCACCGCCGGGATCAGCGACGAGGAGGCGCAGACCCGCGCGACCTCCTCGATCACGATCACGGTGGCGAGCGCGTCCGCGCCGGCGCCGCCGTACCCCTCAGGCACATGAATGGCGTGCAGGTCGGAGGCGACGAGCGCGTCCAGCGCCTCCTGCGGGAAGCGGGCCTCTTCGTCCACGGCCGCGGCGTACGGCGCGATCTTCGCCTCGGAGAGCGCGCGAACGGTCTCACGGAGCATCTCGTGCTCCTCGGACGGGCGGTACAGGTCGAAATCAGCCGATCCGGCCACGCTCATTCACTCCCCAAGACGCTAACTACCGTTAAGTAACACGATTTTAGTGGGCGGACCTCGCGCCCGCATAGGTGACGTTGCCGACAGCCCTCCGGCCGGGCGCTCCGCGCCGCGCGGTTATGCTCGGGCCCGCACAAACGCAGCGCGTGCCGCGTTGTCCTTCTCCGTCCCCACCTGGAGTTTCCATGGCCCCCAAGATCACCGTGATCGGCACCGGCTACCTCGGCGCCACCCACGCCGCGGCCATGGCGGAACTGGGATTCGAGGTGCTCGGGCTCGATGTGGTGCCCGAGAAGATCGAGCTGCTCTCGGCGGGCCGGGTCCCCATGTACGAACCCGGCCTGGAGGACCTGCTGCGCAAGCACGTCGCCGGCATCGAGGGGTCCAGCGGCCGGCTGCGCTTCACCATGGACTGGGCGGAGGTCGCCGAGTTCGGCGATGTGCACTTCGTCTGCGTGAACACCCCGCAGAAGCACGGCGAGTACGCGTGCGACATGTCGTACGTCGACGCCGCCATGGAGAGCCTCGCCCGCGAGCTGCGCCGGCCCGCGCTGGTCGTCGGCAAGTCCACGGTCCCCGTCGGCAGCGCCGAACGGCTCGCCGCCCGGATCACCGAACTGGCGCCCGCCGGCGCGGACGTGGAGCTGGCCTGGAACCCGGAGTTCCTCCGCGAGGGCTTCGCCGTCCAGGACACCCTGCACCCGGACCGGATCGTGGTGGGGATACGGAGCGAGGCCGCCGAGCGCACGCTGCGCGAGGTGTACGCGACGCCGCTCGCCGAGGGTTCGCCCTTCGTGGTGACGGACTTCCCGACGGCCGAGCTGGTGAAGACCTCCGCCAACTCCTTCCTCGCCACCAAGATCTCGTTCATCAACGCGATGGCGGAGGTCTGCGAGGCCGCCGGCGGCGATGTGGTGAAGCTGGCGGAGGCCCTCGGCCACGACGATCGGATCGGGAAGAAGTTCCTGCGCGCCGGCATCGGTTTCGGCGGCGGCTGTCTGCCGAAGGACATCCGGGCGTTCATGGCGCGCGCGGGCGAACTCGGCGCGGACCAGGCGCTGACGTTCCTGCGCGAGGTCGACTCGATCAACATGCGCCGCCGCGGCCACATGGTGGAGCTGGCGCGCGAGGCCGTCGGCGCCGACTCGTCGTTCCTCGGCAAGCGCGTCGCCGTCCTGGGCGCGACGTTCAAGCCGGACTCCGACGACGTACGCGACTCCCCCGCGCTCAACGTCGCCGGTCAGATCCACCTCCAGGGCGGCCAGGTCACGGTGTACGACCCGAAGGGCATGGCGAACGCCAAGCGGCTCTTCCCGACGCTCGGGTACGCGGACTCCGCGCTGGACGCCGTACGCGGCGCGGATGTGGTCCTGCATCTGACGGAGTGGCGCGAGTTCCGCGAGCTGGACCCGGCCGTCCTGGGCGCGGCGGTCTCGCGCCGGCTCGTCCTGGACGGCCGTAACGCCCTGGACCCGGCGCCCTGGCGCGCGGCGGGCTGGACGTACCGCGCGATGGGCCGCCCACGCGCCTGAGCCCCCGGGCCCGCGCCCCGGCCGTCCACGACCGGAGGGGGCCGGGGCCGCAGGAGGTGACGTCCCCGGATGTAAAGCGCGATTTGTGCCGCTGAGCGAAACCCGCGGACAGAGAACCCTGCCGCACGCGGCGTAAATCGTGCATCCGGGGATGCGCCTCCGGAGTGCCCCGGCCCCCGGCACCGGAACCAACCGGCCGCACCCCGGTACCACCGCAGACCCACGGCCCCCTAGCCGGGAGGCGCCTCCGCCAGCCTCGCCCGGTACGCCCGCATCTTCGCGCGCGCCCCGCACACCGACATCGTGCACCAGCGCCCCCGCCCCGCCGGGCTGCGGTCGTAGAACGCCCAGAGGCAGTCCTCCGCCTCGCACGCCTTGAGCCGTTCCCACGTGCCGTCGGCCGCGCCCGCCGCGATCGCCTCCGCGACCCGCGCGGCCAGGGTGTCCGCCACCGGGCGGACCGCGGCGGCGCCCGCCGCGTCGACGGCGACGCGGAGCGGGGCCCCGGCCAGCAGGCCGTCGAGTACGGCCGTCGAGCGGCCCGGCAGCTGGATCCCGGCGTGCGCGAGGCAGGCCGTACGGAGCGCTTCGCGCAGTTCACGGGCGGCCGGGACGTCCGCTTCCGCGAGGCCGAAGGCGGCGCGGCCGTCGGGCGAGCCGAGGGAGTCGGTGCCCGTCTCGACGGCGAGGGTGTTCACCAGGGCCTCTACCAGGGCGAGCCCGCCCGGCGCGGGGGGCCTGTTCGTCATGGTTGCGACGTTACCTCTTCTGCGGGAGTATGCGGTAACCACCAGCGTTACCGGATGAGCACCCTTACCAGTAACCCCGACCGACGGAGAATCGCCATGGCCATCGCCACCCTCTGCACCGTCGTCCTGGACTGCCCCGACCCCCTCGCGCTCGCCCGCTTCTACGCCGGGGTGCTCGGCGGCGAGGTCGTCACGGAGGACGACGGGACCGACACCTGGGTCGAGTTGACGCGCTCCGGCGGGACGACGCTCGCCTTCCAGGCCGCGCCCGGTTACGTACCGCCGGCATGGCCCGCGCCGAACGGATCGCAGCAGTTCCATCTGGATCTGGACGTACCGGATCTGGACGCGGCGGAGAAGGAGGTGCTGGCGCTCGGCGCGACGGTGCTGGACGCGGCGGACCGGAAGCGGTCGTTCCGGGTGTACGCGGACCCGGCGGGGCATCCGTTCTGCCTCTGTGCCGGTTGAGACGCAGAGGCGCGAGGTGGGGGCCGACGGGCCCCCACCCGCCACTCAGCCGTCCAGCTCCTCGATCGTCGCCCGCGACGGCCCCCGCGTCGCCGTCAGCGACCGCGACACGTCCTCCGCCGCCCGCAGCACCCGTACCGCGTTCTGCCAGGTCAGCTTGGCCACGTCCGGCGTCGACCAGCCGCGTGCCAGCAGCTCCGCGATGAGGTTCGGATAGCCCGCCACGTCCTCCAGGCCCTCCGGCGTGAACGCCGTGCCGTCGAAGTCCCCGCCGATGCCGATGTGGTCGACGCCCGCGGCCTCGCGCATGTGGTCGAGGTGGTCCGCGACGGTCGACACGGTCGCGACCGGGCGCGGACGCGCCGCCTCGAAGGCCGCGTGGATCTTCATCGCCTCGGGTGTGGTGGCGAGCGGGTGCAGCCCGTTGGCGCGCATGTTCTCGTCCGCCTCGTGCGTCCACTCCACCGCCGCGGGCAGGATGAACTTCGGTACGAACGTGACCATCGCGACGCCGCCGTTCCCCGGCAGCAGCCCCAGCACGTCGTCCGGCACATTGCGCGGATGGTCGCAGACCGCCCGCGCCGACGAGTGCGAGAAGATCACCGGCGCCTCGGTCACGGCGAGCGCGTCGCGCATCGTGGTGGCCGCGACGTGCGAGAGGTCGACGAGCATGCCCGTACGGTTCATCTCGCGCACGACCTCGCGGCCGAACGCGGAGAGCCCGCCCACCCCCGGCGCGTCCGTCGCCGAGTCCGCCCAGCGCAGATTGTCGTTGTGCGTGAGGGTCATGTAGCGGACGCCCAGGGTGTGCAGCGCGCGCAGCGTGGCGAGGGAGTTGTTGATGGAGTGGCCGCCCTCGGCGCCCATCAGCGAGGCGATCCGGCCCCGCCGCCGCGCGGCCTCCATGTCGTCCGAGGTCAGGGCGCGGGCCAGGTCGTCGGGGTAGCGGTCGAGAAGCCGGCCGACGGCGTCGATCTGCTCCAGCGTCGCGCTGACCGCGTCGTCCCCGGCCATGTCGGACCGTACGTACACGGACCAGAACTGGCCGCCGACGCCGCCGCGCCGCAGCCGGGGCAGGTCGGTGTGGAGGCGCGCGGAGGTGTCCCCGGCGATGTCGAGACGGTCGAGGTCGTAGCGGACCTGCTCGCGCAGCGCCCACGGCAGGTCGTTGTGGCCGTCGACCACGGGGAAGTCCGTGAGCAGCGCGCGGGCCCGGTCCAGGAAGTCCGCGGCGGAGCCGGAGGACGCGCCGGAGGACGGCACCGGCGGCGGCGTCACTTGCCGAATCCGAAGTGCTCCGAGCCCTCGACCTTGGCGCGCAGCCGCTTGCCCTTCTCCGTCGCCTGGTCGTTCAGGTCCTGCTGGAACTCCCGCATCCGCTGCTGGAGTTCGGGGTCGTGCGCGGCGAGGATACGGGCGGCCAGCAGCCCCGCGTTCCGCGCGCCGCCGACCGAGACCGTGGCGACCGGGACACCGGCCGGCATCTGGACGATGGAGAGCAGCGAGTCCATGCCGTCGAGGTACTTCAGCGGTACGGGAACGCCGATCACCGGCAGCGGCGTCACCGAGGCCAGCATGCCCGGCAGATGCGCCGCGCCGCCCGCGCCCGCGATGATCGCCTTGAGGCCGCGGCCGGCCGCCCGCTCGCCGTACGCGATCATCTCGTGCGGCATCCGGTGCGCGGAGACGACGTCGACCTCGTACGGGATCTCGAACTCGTGCAGGGCCTTCGCCGCGGCCTCCATGACGGGCCAGTCGGAGTCCGAGCCCATGACGACGCCGACGAGGGGTGCGTGGGGGGTACGTGGGGAGGTCACTCGGTGATCGTTCCTCGCAGGTAGCCGGCGGCGTGGCGGGCGCGCTCCAGCACGTCGTCCAGGTCGTCACCGTAGGTGTTGACGTGCCCCACCTTGCGGCCGGGCTTCACGTCCTTGCCGTACATGTGGATCTTGAGCTGCGGGTCCCTGGCCATGCAGTGCAGATACGCCGTGTACATGTCGGGGTAGTCGCCGCCGAGGACGTTGCACATGACCGTCCAGGGCGCGCGCGGGCGCGGGTCGCCGAGCGGCAGGTCGAGGACGGCCCGTACGTGGTTGGCGAACTGCGAGGTGATCGAGCCGTCCTGGGTCCAGTGCCCGGAGTTGTGCGGGCGCATGGCGAGTTCGTTGACCAGGATGCGGCCGTCGGCCGTCTCGAACAGCTCGACCGCGAGATGGCCGACGACGCCCAGCTCGGCGGCTATGCGCAGCGCGAGCTGCTGGGCCTCGCCCGCCAGCTCGTCGGAGAGTCCGGGCGCGGGCGCGATCACGGTGTCGCAGACGCCGTCGACCTGCCGCGACTCGACCACCGGGTACGCCACGGCCTGGCCGTGCGGCGAGCGGACGATGTTCGCCGCCAGCTCCCGTACGAAGTCGACCTTCTCCTCGGCGAGCACCGGGACCCCGGCGCGGAACGGCGGCTCGGCGTCCGCCGCGGACCGTACGACCCACACGCCCTTGCCGTCGTACCCGCCGCGCACGGTCTTGAGGACGACCGGGAAGCCGCCCACCTCGGCGGCGAAGGCCGCGGCGTCGGCGGGGTCCTTCACCACGCGGTGGCGCGGGCAGGGGACGCCGAGACCGGTGAGCCGGGCGCGCATGACGCCCTTGTCCTGGGCGTGCACGAGCGCGTCGGGGCCGGGACGGACGGGGATGCCGTCGGCCTCCAGGGCGCGCAGATGCTCGATCGGGACATGTTCGTGATCGAAGGTGATCACATCGCACCCGCGCGCGAAGTCACGCAGCGTGTCCAGGTCGCGGTAGTCGCCGATGACGACCTCGCTGACCACCTGGGCCGCCGAGTCCTGCGGGGTGTCGCTGAGAAGCTTGAACCTGAGGCCGAGGGGGATACCCGCCTCGTGGGTCATACGGGCGAGCTGACCGCCGCCGACCATGCCGACTACCGGGAACGTCACGCCACCAGGGTATCCGGCCACCGCGGGCGGCACACCGCGCCCCGGTCGGGCCCCGCACCCGCCACCCCACCACCGAGCGTCACCGAGCGTGACGTACGGTCGCCCGGGCGGCGGAGGAGGCCGCTGGTTAGCATGGTCCGGTACCGCCGGATCGAGTGAACTATCGAGTGAACTGGGGCTGAACGAGCATATGAGCGAACGCAGCGCACTCCGCGTGCGGCTGGACCGACTCGTACGCGAGGCGGCCAAGTTCGGCGCGGTGGGCGGCGCGGGGCTGCTGGTGAATCTCCTGGTCTTCAACCTCGTCCGGCACACCACCGGCCTCCCCGTGGTGCGGGCCAGCGTCCTGGCCACCGTCGTCGCCATCGCCTTCAACTACGTGGGCTTCCGCTACTTCACGTACCGGGACCGCGACAAGGGCGGACGTACGAAGGAGCTGACGCTCTTCCTGCTGTTCAGCGCGGTCGGGCTGGTGATCGAGAACGGTGTGCTGTACGCGGCGACGTACGGGTTCGGCTGGCACTCCCCGCTCCAGAACAACGTCTTCAAGTTCCTCGGCATCGGGATCGCGACGCTGTTCCGCTTCTGGTCGTACCGGACGTGGGTGTTCCGGGTGCAGCCGGCCGAAGGCGACGAGCCCGCCGAGGAACCGACGGAGCCGGCCGGCGTGCGCTGACCGGCTCG
Organism: Streptomyces sp. NPDC093109; assembly: GCF_040701725.1. Classification (NCBI taxonomy): domain Bacteria; kingdom Bacillati; phylum Actinomycetota; class Actinomycetes; order Kitasatosporales; family Streptomycetaceae; genus Streptomyces; species Streptomyces sp. NPDC093109. Next base: position 365,919 of record NZ_JBFBEZ010000002.1, on the reverse strand, counting down.
CACCCGTACACGCCGTACGTCGGCGGACCGTACGTCAGCGGACCGGTCGCTCCGGCTCGCTCGCGCCCTTGCGCGTCCGCGCCTCCCGGCTCAGGAACAGCGCGAAGACCGGCGGCTGCTGCTGGAGCAGCTCCAGCCGCCCGCCGTCCGCCTCCGCCAGATCACGCGCCACGGCGAGGCCGATGCCCGTCGAGTTCCGGCCGCTGATGCTGCGTTCGAAGATCCGCGCCCCGAGGTCCACCGGCACGCCCGGACCCTCGTCGGTCACCTCGATGACGGCCTGGTTCCCGGTGACGCGGGTGCGCAGCGCGACCGTACCGCCGCCGTGCATCAGCGAGTTCTCGATCAGCGCGGCCAGGACCTGCGCGACCGCGCCCGGCGTCGCGACGGCGCGCATACCGGGCCGGCCCGAGCAGACGATGGCGCGGCCCGCGCTGCGGTAGGCCGGGCGCCACTCCTCGATCTGCTGCTTGACGACCTCGTCCAGGTCGAAGGCGACGGCCGAACCGGTTCGCGGGTCGCGGGCGTTGGTCAGCAGCCGCTCGACCACATCGGTCAGCCGCTCCACCTGCGTCAGCGCGATCTGCGCCTCCTCCTTCACCGTGTCCAGGTCGTCGGTCACGGAGATCTCCTCCAGCCGCATCGACAGCGCGGTCAGCGGGGTACGGAGCTGGTGCGAGGCGTCCGCCGCGAGCCGCCGTTCCGCCGTGAGCATCCGGGCGATCCGCTCGGCGCTGGCGTCGAGCACATCCGCGACCCGGTCCAGCTCGGGCACCGAGTACCGCCGGTGCCGGGGGCGCGGGTCGCCGGAGCCGAGGCGCTCGGCGGTCTCGGCGAGATCGGTGAGCGGCGAGGCGAGCCGGTTGGCCTGGCGTACGGCGAGCAGCGCGGCGGCGATGACGGCGAGCAGCGCGACCGCGCCGATGATCAGCAGGGTGCGGCCGACCTCGCGGGTGACGGAGGAGCGGGTCTCCTCGACCGTGACGGTCTCACCCTCCTCCCCCGTGGCCCGGGCGCGCAGGACACTGCCGGTGGGCCGCTCGCCGACCTCGACGGTGGCCCGGCCGGGGATCTCGATCCGCGCGTACCGCTTCTTGGCGACCTGCTCGGCGAGCACCTTCGCGTTGACGCGGTCGCCGCCGAGCAGCCGGCTGTCGACGATGCTCACGAGGCGCAGCGCCTCGGAGTCCACGCTCTCCTGGGCGCTGCTGCTGATCGTGCGGGTCTCGACGATGACGAGCGAGACCCCGAAGACGGCGATGACGATGAGCACCACGGCGAGCGTGGAGCTGATCAGCCGGCGGCGCACGGCCCCCTCCTCGCGGGGGAGGCTCCGAAGTCGTTCAACGAAAGGCCCTAGCTCTTCTCGAACCGGAAGCCGACGCCGCGGACCGTCGCGATGTAGCGCGGGTTGGCGGCGTCGTCACCGAGCTTCTTGCGCAGCCAGGAGATGTGCATGTCGAGGGTCTTGGTCGACGACCACCAGGTGGTGTCCCAGACCTCGCGCATCAGCTGGTCGCGGGTGACGACCCGGCCGGCGTCCCTGACGAGCACGCGCAGCAGGTCGAACTCCTTGGCGGTGAGCTGGAGCTCCTCGTCGCCCATCCACGCGCGGTGCGACTCGACGTCGATACGCACGCCGTGCGTCGCGGGCGCGGGGGCGGTGTCGGCGGCGCCGCGCCGCAGCAGCGCCCGTACGCGGGCCAGCAGCTCGGCGAGCCGGAACGGCTTGGTCACGTAGTCGTCGGCGCCGGCGTCGAGGCCGACCACGGTGTCCACCTCGTCGGCGCGCGCGGTCAGCACCAGGATCGGGATGGCGTGGCCCTCGGCGCGCAGTCTGCGCGCGACCTCCAGGCCGTCCATGCCGGGCAGCCCCAGGTCGAGGACCACCAGGTCGATACCGCCCTGGAGTCCTGCGTCCAGCGCGGTCGGGCCGTCTTCACGGACCTCGACCTCGTAACCCTCCCGTCGCAGGGCGCGGGCCAGCGGCTCCGAGATGGAAGCGTCGTCCTCGGCGAGCAGTACACGGGTCATGAGGTGATGGTAGACCGCGCGGGGCGGGGCTCGGGCGGTGTGGCTCCGGCTGCGCCCACTGAGGCCCGAGGGGCGGGAAAGCGCGGGGGGCATATCGCCCGCTCTCATGCCGTACCACTCGCTCTCGTTCCGTATCACTCTCTGTCGTGCCGTATGGTTTCAAGACGCCTGTAGTACCACTTGGGGACCTTTGGCCCGCTCGGCGCCGAAGGTCCCTTTCGTGTGGTGCTACCCGTGCCCCCACACACAGAGCAAGCAAGGATCGATCAATGGCGTCCAGCCTGACGACGGACCCGCCCAGCGCGCCCGCCGGCCCCGAGAAGACCTTCTTCGGCCACCCGCGCGGGCTGGCCACCCTCTTCATGACCGAGATGTGGGAGCGCTTCAGCTTCTACGGCATGCGGGCCCTGCTCACCATCTATCTGATCTCCGGCGGCCCCGACGCCTCGAAGGGGCTTCAGGGCGGCGGGCTCGGGATGGACCTGGCCACCACCACGGCCATCTACTCCATCTATCTCTCGATGGTCTATCTGCTGGCCATGCCGGGCGGCTGGCTGGGCGACCGGGTCTGGGGGCCGCGCAAGACCGTCACCATCGCGGCCTGCACGATCATGCTGGGCCATCTGACCCTGGCGCTGCCCGGCTCGGGGACCTTCTTCGCCGGGCTGGCGCTGGTGGCGCTCGGCTCGGGGCTGCTGAAGGCCAATATCTCCACGATGGTCGGCCAGCTCTACGACGGCCCGGACGACCCGCGCCGCGACGGCGGCTTCACGGTCTTCTACATGGGCATCAACATCGGCGCGTTCTTCGCACCGCTGGTCATCGGCACGGTCGGCGAGACGTACAGCTGGCACCTCGGCTTCGCCCTCGCGGCGGTCGGCATGGGCATCGGCCTGATCACCTTCCTCGCCGGTACGCGCCACCTGAGCCCGGCGAGCAGCCGCGTCCCCACCCCGCTCTCGGTCGCGGAGCGCGCCTCCTGGCTGCGCAAGGGCATGAGCTGGCTGCTGGTCGCGGCGGTCTTCTACGCGGCCGTCGTGCTCAGCGGTCACTTCACCCTCAACTGGGCGATGGTGCCGCTCACGCTGGCCGGGGTGATCATCCCGACCGGGGTGCTGCTCCGTATCAAGCGGGACAAGGACCTCTCGGCGGCCGAGCAGAACAGGATGTCCGGGTACATCTGGTTCTTCGTCGCCGCCGCGGTCTTCTGGATGATCTACGACCAGGGCGGCTCGACGCTCCAGGCGTTCGGGACGACGAAGTCGGCGGGCACGCTCTTCGGGCTGTCCTTCCCGACGTCCTGGTACCAGTCGCTGAACCCGGTGTTCATCATGGCGCTGGCGCCGGTGATGGCCTGGTTCTGGCTGTGGCTGAACCGGCGGGGCCAGGAGCCGTCCACGGTCGTGAAGTTCGCGGGCGGGCTGGTCCTGATCGGCGTCTCGTTCTTCTTCTTCCTGATCCCGCTGGTGATGGCGGGCGATGGAACGCTGGTCAGCCCGATGTGGCTGGTGGGCATCTATCTGATCCAGACGGTGGGCGAGCTGTGCGTGTCGCCGGTGGGTCTCTCGGTGACCACGAAGATGGCGCCGGCCAAGTACGCGAGCCAGATGATGGGCGTGTGGTTCCTGGCGGTGACGGCGGGCGACTCGGTGACGGGACTGCTCTCGATCGCGCAGGTGGATCTGAGCCGGTCGGGCGTGGTGGCGCTGGAGGCGGTGCTGGCGACGCTGGCGGGGGTCGCGGTGTACATGTACCGGAAGCGGGTGCGGGCGATGATGGGGGACATTCACTGAGGGAGCCGGTCCGGCGGGACGCCCCGAGGAGGCGTCCCGCCGGTGGGTATCAGCGGGTGCTGGGCTTCAGCGGGTGCTGGGCCTCAGCGGTCTGCTGGGCCTCAGCGGGTGCTTGCGCGTCGGCGCCGGTGGAGTACGGCGGCTCCCGCCGCGAGGGCGAGCGCCGAGCCGGAACCGCCGGCGACGAGCAGGGTGGAGGACTCGGCGGAAGGCCCGGTGGAAGGCCCGGCCGGGCCTTCCGCGCGCTGGAGCTCGTAGCCGCTGGAGTAGCCGGTGGTGTCGTACTCCGAGCCGGCCAGCTTGTCCGCGTAGCGGTCCTTGACCAGCTTCTGGTATTCGCTGAGCGACACCGCCGCCAGGCCGCGCAGTCCCTGCCGGGCCTCGTCGTTGAGCGGTTCGACGGTGAGGGTGAGCAGCTTGAGCTGGTACCAGCCGCGGATCTGCGGCTCGGTGAAGACCAGCGAGCCCGTGGTGGCCTTGCCGGCGTACGCGGCGTCGGTGTCGCCGTCGCGTACGGCCGCCAGATGCCAGCCGCCGCCCTGAGTGGGGGCGAGCATGACGGTGACGTCGCGGCCGTTGACGGTGGCGCTCAGCGAGGAGACCAGCTGTGTCAGCGCGATCGCCTCGGTGGGCAGGGGCTGGGCGGTGCCCGCGACGAACCCGGGGGTGATCTCGTTCCGCGCCACCGGGTCCTTGATGGTGAAGGCCGGGAGGCCCTCGCAGGGCTCGGCGAGTTCCGGGATCGTCCGCACCGGCCCGCTGCCGTCGCTGTCTCCGGCGGGCACCGGAGTGCGCAGGAAGCGGCAGACGGTGTCGCGTACGTCGGCGGACTTCACCGCGTCGAGGGCGGCCCGGTAGTCGGGGATGTCGGCCGGGAGGGGGTCCTTGGCCGGGGCCGCGTGCGCCGGACCGACGACGGACAGCAGCGCGGACGCGCTCAGCGCGATGACGGTGGAGAGACGAGAAAGGCGGGAGAGACGAGAGAGGTGGGGTGTCGCCCGCTTGCCGGACATTCTGGTACCGCTGGTGTCGCGCATGTCGCCTGCCTTAGCGGGAAATACCGATGCGGGAGTGGGTCCACTTGGACGAGCTGTTGCTCACGTAGTCGTCGTACTTCCACCACGTGTACGTGGTGGCGTCCGGCCACGGGTCGGCCACACCGATCGTCCTGTTCGAGGTGTCGAAGCCGTAGATCACGTTCATGTGGCCACCGCCGGACGTCCATCCGATGCGGGCGCCGATCGGCCGGGCCGCCTTGACGTCGGTGTACACCTGGTCGAACGTGGCCGCGCTGTTCAGGCCCGAGCCGGTGTGGGTCATGCCGAGGCTGCTCCAGCCCCTGGCCATGTCGTCGAGCGTGGCGGGCTGGTTGTTGCAGCCGTAGTAAGGCTGAGCCCGGTCGCAGAAGTCCGTCTGTGTGGAGCCGAAGCCCTGGAACGTGGCGATGGTCAGCCCGGAGGCGACCCAGCACCACTGGGACTTCTCCTGCTTCTGCATGTTGATGGTGTCCTGGCCCGCTTCCGCGTGAGCCGTACCTCCCGCGGCCACGAGCGAACCCAAGGCGGCCAGCGCGAGGGCCGACGCCGAGGTTCCGTACCTGAACCTGCCCATTTTCCTGCCTTCCCCTGATGGGTAAAACGAGACGAACGGGGCAATCTGGCAGGAATATGACACCCCATCACATCTGATCCACACAGGGGACTTGCAGGGGATTACCCCTTACCGACCATTTGTCGGGTAATCGCGCGGCTCTACGCGGGCGCGGCCAGCTCCGCCCATACGGTCTTGCCCGTCGCGCCGGGCGTTCTGACGACGCCCCAGTCGAGGCAGAGCCGCTGCACGATGAACATCCCGTGGCCGCCGGGCCGGCCGGCGCGGTGCGGGGTACGGGGCGCGGGCTGGCCGGCGCCCCGGTCGGTGACCTCCAGGCGCAGCGCCTTCGTGCCGTACGCGACGCACAGCCGCTCCGGGCCCTCGGCGTGCAGGCAGGCGTTGGTGACCAGCTCGGAGACGACCAGCAGCACGTCCTCCGCCGCCGCCCGCCGGTCCGCGGTCGGGGCGGGGAGCCAGCCCCAGTCGTGCAGCGCCTGGCGGGTGAAGTCGCGCGCGAGCGGGACGACGCCGCTGGCACCGGACAGCACGAGCGTCCGCACCCGCGCGTCGGACGCGGCGGGGGCGGGGCCCGCCTCGTCCGACTCGGGGCCGAGGTCGCCCGGCGGAGGCTGCCGGGTGGTGCTCATCAGCGCTTCACCTCACCGATTCACCAACTGTGTGGATTCCGTCAAATTCAGATACGTATACGTACAGGGAACGCGTCAATGCAGGCCGTGCGGCACATCGTCATACAGCAGTCGGTACAGAACTGCGGGGTCCAGAGTTCCATGGTCCTCCCGTGCGGCCCGCCCGGGGTCTTCTGCCCGCCCGAATCGTGACAACACCCACTTCACCGATACGGAGGGCGTGACACAGGCAACACGGGGGACCGCCGGGGCGGGGGAAAACGGGGCAGACGAGAGGGACGGATGGGGCGGGAGGGAGCGGGGGGCTGGAGGGAGCGGAAGGGACGGGGGTGGCGGGCGCGGGGCAGCGGGTGCGGGGTGACGAGTGCGGGTGCGGGGCAGCGAGTGCGGGGGCCGGACACCGGCCCCGTTCAGTCGGCCAGGGCCTCTTCGAGCGACTCGTGGACGGTGAAAACGGCGTCCGCGCCGGTGATCTCGAAGACTCTCGCGACGACAGGCAGCATCCCCGCCAAGTGGACCCCTCCCCCGGCGGCGTCCGCTTTCAGGCGGGCGCCGAGCAGCACATTGAGTCCGGTGGAATCGCAGAACTCCAGCCGCGAACAGTCGACCACCAGGCGGGACCGGCCCTGTTCGAGCGCCTCGTCCAGCGGGGCCCGCAACAGCTCGGCCGTATGGTGATCCAGCTCACCGGCCACCGTCACCACCTCGCTCCGGCCCTCCGTGCGCGCCGCGACCTGAAGTCGGCCCCGGTTCGTGCTGTCGGCCGTCTGGCGGTCCATGCCCGTCCCTCTTCGCCGTGTCGTCCCGTGGTCATCCCGTGGTCATCACAAACGGATGACGTCCGCCGAACATTACGCCTTTCACCTGCCGACCGGTACTCAAACTCCCCCACAATAAGGGCATACTGCACAATTCGCACTTGCAACTGGCCGCGTAGACCGGGTAGGGCTTGTAAGGACACATCCGCCCGCGACGGCTTTGGAGGCGCCGCAAACCGCACAACGCGCATCGGCACCGGCAGCCATATGCCGCTACGTATGGAGGAGACCCATGTCACCCCGGCTCGACGAACCGCGTACCCCGCACGCGCCGTCGGCAGCTCCACCCGCCCCTGCCCACCTCACTGCCGTCCCCTACCCCGCACCCGACCCCACACTCGTGCTGGACGGCCTGCCCGAGATCCCGCAGTTCGACAAAGTCAACGCGGTCGACGCCCGGGCCCTGTCGAAGACGCTCTTCGCCCGCCTCGCCACCCTCGAAGAGGGCACGCACGAGCACGCGTACGTCCGTAACACCCTGGTCGAACTGAACCTCGCCCTGGTGAAGTTCGCGGCGTCCCGGTTCCGCTCCCGCAGCGAGCCGATGGAGGACATCGTCCAGGTCGGCACGATCGGTCTGATCAAGGCCATCGACCGGTTCGAGCTGAGCCGGGGCGTCGAGTTCCCCACCTTCGCGATGCCGACCATCATCGGTGAGATCAAGCGTTTCTTCCGCGACACGTCGTGGTCGGTACGCGTCCCGCGCAGGCTCCAGGAACTCCGCCTCGACCTCGCCAAGGCCGGCGACGAACTGGCCCAGCAGCTCGACCGCGCGCCGACCGTCGGTGAACTCGCGGACCGGCTCGGCCTCACACACGAGGAGATCGTCGAGGGCCTGACCGCGAGCAACGCGTACACCGCAAGCTCGCTGGACGCCCAGCCCACGGACAGCGACGGGGACGGGAACGGCGAGAACGCACTCGCCGACCGGATCGGGTACGAGGACAACGGACTTGAGGGCATCGAGTACGTCGAGTCGCTGAAGCCGCTGATCGCGGGCCTGCCGTCACGGGACCGCAAGATCCTCTCGCTGCGGTTCGTGGCGAACATGACGCAGTCGGAGATCGGCGAGGAGCTCAACCTCTCGCAGATGCATGTGTCGCGGCTGCTGTCGCGGACGCTGCGGACGCTGCGCAGGGGTTTGACGCTGGAGGAATGAGCGCGGGAGCCGGAGCGCCGTAGCGCCGGCAGACAGACGGACCGCACCCGCGCGCCCGCCCCGGAAGAACATCGGGGCGGGCGCGGGCAGTCGGCCGTCGGATCAGCTCAACTGCCGCTGCCGGCAGTCCTTCTCGACGCCGCTCTTGTAGAGGCAGACCTTGACGACAGGTGAGGTCACGGCCCCGGCCGCCGTCGTGAACGCGGTGCAGCGGTCCGCGTACGCGCCGTCCGCGCCGGTGAGCACCTCGGCGCCGCCCGACGTCCGGTACACGTACGCCCGTACGCCCCAGCCGTCCGCCTTGTTGTCGCACACCCGCAGGGTGGCGGCGCCGTCGTCCTGTACGGCGAGATGCGCCCAGCCCGCGTCGGAGTCGGCGCCCGCGAGCACGGTGCCGGTCCTGGTCACGGCGGCGGAGCGGACGGTGAGGTCCGTAACGACGGGCAGGTGGTCGGAGGCGTTGGTGGAGACCGTGTGCGCGCTGCCGACGTCGAGGGCGGGCGTCGAGTAGACGTAGTCGATACGGGAGTCGTCCAGTCCATCGCCGGGGTGGGTGACGGCGGAGGCGCCGGTGTTGGCGTTCACCCGGGTCCAGGAGTCGATCCAGTCGGCGGCGGCGAACCAGGGCCGTATCCCGTCGTCGGGACGGACGTTGAGGTCGCCGGTGAGCAGCATCGGGGACGTGACCAGCGAGCTGGGCAGCTTGTCGATGACCGCGCGGGCCTGCCGGTTGCGGCGCTCGGTGGCCTCGGTGCCGACGCCGGCCGAGAGGTGCGTGGTGTAGACGCGTACGGCCGTACCGTCCACGTCGAGCCGCGCGCCGCCGAGGCTGCGCAGGACGGCGGTGGTGCCGGCCGGGTACTGGGGCAGCTGGTAGGTCAGCGTCTCCTTGATGGGGTACTTGCTGAGGATGAGGTTCCCGGCGACGCCGCCCAGCGCGTTGGTGTCGCTCTTCGCGAAGTGCGCGGAGTAGCCCGGGAGGGCGTCGAGGAGGGCCTGCCACTGGTTGACGCCGCCGATGGCGCGGTTGTCGTGGAGTTCCTGGAGGGTGACGACGTCGGGGTTCTGAGCGCCGATGACGCGGGCGATGCGGTTGATGTCGGTGACGCCGTCGGTGCCCTTGCCGCCCTGGATGTTCCAGTCCATGACGCGGAGGGAGAGTGCGGCGGCGGCCGTGGTCGCCGAGTCGCCGTCGGCGGCGTAGGAGACGCCCCCGCCCGCGCCCGCGCCTGCGGCGACCAGGGCGAGGGCCCCGATCAGCCCGGATATGAGGCCATGGGTACGTCGTCTCATTGCAGTCCCCGTTCGTTGGTGCGTGAGTTGGTGCGTGAGTTTTGGTGCGCGCAGGTTGGTGCGCGCAGGTTGGTGCGCGCAAGTTGGTGCGCGCAAGTTGGTGCGCGCAAGTTGGTGCGCGCAAGTTGGTGCGCGCAAGTTGGTGGGCAGATTCAATCAGAGGTCTGGTCGCGGCACACGGCGACTCATTAAGGTCAAGACATGATCAATGCCTCTTCCTCCGCCTCATCTGCTTCAGCCGGACGTCGGATCGGCGTGATGTTCGACAGAGACCGCCGCCCGGAAGAACTCGCCTCTTTCGCGGCCGAGTTGGAGAATCCGGCCACGGGCCCACAGGTGGATGACCTGTGGGTGGTGGAGGATCTGGCCTGGGCGGGCGGCGTCTCCTCGGCGACGCTCGCGCTGGCGGCGACCGAGCGGCTGCGGGTGGGGATCGGCATCAGCCCGGCACCGTTCCGTAACCCCGCGCTGCTGGCCATGGAGTTCGCCACGCTGGCCCGGGTGTTCCCCGGCCGGTTCGTCGCGGGCATCGGGCACGGCTCGACGGACTGGATGGTGCAGGTGGGCGCCGCGTCCCCGACGAAGCTCGCGCTGCTGGAGGAGACGATCGCGGCCGTACGCGGCCTGCTGTCGGGCGCGACCACGAGCGTGGACGGCCGTACGGTCCACATCGACGGCGTGACCCTGGTCCACCCCCCGGCCGTGGCGCCGCCGGTGGTCGCCGGGGTCGTACGCCCGCGCTCCCTGGAACTCTCCGGCCGGGTCGCCGACGGCACGGTCATGGCCGAGGGCCAGGGCCCGCGCGCGGTCGAGGCCGCGCTGAACACCATCGCCAAGGGCCGCGCGGCCGTGTCGCCGGACGACCCCGCCGCCCCGACCGCACACGAACTCATCGTCTTCACGCACCTGTACGTGGACGACGACCCGGCACGCGTCGCCACGGCCACCGCGCCGGTGGTGGCGGAGTACACGCAGTGGCTGGGCATCCCGCAGGAGGACGTCTTCGTGGCGGCGGGCCCGGCGGCCACGGCGGCGGAGCGCATCCGAAGCCTCTGGGAGGCGGGCGCCGACACGGTGGTCCTGAGGCCGATCGGCGACGACCCGCTGGGCCAGGTACGGACGGTCCTGGCGGAACTGGCGGAACTGGCGTAGCGCTAGGGCGACTTACGCGGTTGGGCCCCGGGGGAAGCGTCCGGGGGAGGCATCGCCTCCGTACGCCTCCCCTGGGCACGGACCCGCGCCCCGGTCCGCCCGTAACACGCCACGACATCCGCGCAGACGAGCTGCGTGACGCCCCGGCAGAACCGCGCCCGAAGGGTGGCTGCCACGACGTGGCAGCGGCACACGTCGCAGGGGTAGAGCAGCAGAGGCCCTCCATCCCCCACGTCCCCGGCGTCGCCTACGTACGGCATAACGGCGACGCCTCCTCCCGCCGGATCCGCAGCTGAGCCCAGGCGGTCTTCCCTGGATCCCGAGGCCGAACGCCCCACGTATCGGCCAGCGCGTCCACGAGCAACAGCCCCCGGCCACCGAGGTCTTCGTCGTCGGGCCTGCGCAGCTCGGGCATCCGCCACTGGAACGAGTCGGACACCTCCACCACCAGCACCCCGTCCCGCCGCCGCACCCCGAGTTCGAAGAACTCGCCGGTTCCGCGTGCGTGTTGGACGACGTTGGTCGTGAACTCGCTGGTGATAAGGGTGGCGACCTCCACGAGCCCTGCGGCCAGTTTCCACTCCGTGAGGAGGGATTCGACGTGCTGTCTGGCGGCGGGGACGGAGTGGTTGAGGATCCGGAATCTCTTGGTGTGCGTACGCCCGGACATGGGCCTCCAACGGTCGTCGAGCAGCGGCAGCATCAATCACTCAATGCGTCCAACCGGGTGCAATGAGTGACGCATTCACGATAGGGTGCGACTCGCGGCGATAGCAATCGAACGCCAAACGCATAGTTGCGCTTCGCGCGGTCGCCGCCAGTGCCCATCACGGCGGAGGAGAGAACATGCCCGCAGGCGGACGCGCAACCGTACGAAGCAAGCGACTTGGCGCGGCGCTCAAGCGATATCGCGAGGCCGCGAAGCTTGATCAGCAGCACGCGGCGGACCACATCGTGGGCTCCAAAACCAAGATCAGCCGCATCGAGGCCGGGCAGGTCTCGGCCCGTCCCGGCGACGTACGGCTCATGCTGGAGCTGTACGGGGTCGAGGACCGCGAGGTGCACACGCAGCTTGAGCAGCTCGCGCGGGACTCCAACAAGCGGGGGTGGTGGCTCAACTCCCCCTGGCCACTGAAGCCCGAGTACTCCGCCTTCATCGCGCTGGAGACTGACGCCACGTACATCCGCACGTGGGAACCGCTCTTCATCCCCGGCCTGCTCCAGACGGACAACTACTTCAGGGCGCTGCTCGGCGCCAAGCCGAATCCGCTGCCTCCCGAGGACGTCGAGCAGTCGGTGTCCATCCGCCAGGCCCGGCGGCGCACGATCGAGGAGGGCAAGACCCTCTACGCGGCGGTCATCTGGGAGCCGGCGCTCACCGCGCCCATGCCGTCGGCCGTGGCGCACCGCGAGCAGTTGGAGCACATCCACACCATGGCGCAGCAACAGAACATCAGCATCCAGGTGCTGCCGGTCAGTGAGTGGCGGGCCGCGCACATCGCATCCCACTTCGTCATGTTCAGCTTCGGTCCCGAGCCGATGCTGGAGGCTGTTGCCTTCGACACCACCACGAGTACCGTCTTCATCGAGGACCTCGCAGACATGACCAGGCATGCCCAGATCTTCGAGACACTCCGATCCGCCGCACTGACACCGGACCAGAGCCTGTCGTTCCTCCAGAAGGCCATGGAGGGCATGGCCGACACCCAGGAAGAAGAGGAATGAAGGACCAGGACATAGTCACCCCCTTCGCCAAGGCCACCGCCTCGCAGGGCGAGCAGCAGAACTGCGTAGAGGTGGCCCACACAGCCAACGGCGGCCGTGCCGTACGCGACAGCAAGAACCGCGACGGCGGAACGCAGTTCTACACCCCCGCCGAGTGGACGGCGTTCCTCGACGGCCTGAAGGCCGGCGGGCTCGGCCTCGGCCGGTGACGGAGCAGAGGGAGAGATTCAGGGTGGAGCAGAATAAGAGTGTCAGAATCATTCAAGTCGCCATCTACTCAATAGCGATAATTATCTCATTTACTTTCCTACTGGGCAGCTGGCTGTCCCTTGCTCCAGTCATGGCAGCAGCCGTGATCAATTACGCCTTGCTTCCCCCTATGTACCATAAAATTCTCACCGCCAAAAAAAGAAATTAAGGCGGGTGCCGATTTTCTGCCATATGTGCAAGCGGCGGCGGCCCAGCAATCCCGGCGGGCTGCGATGGAACGGCATCCTTCCGGCCACGACCAGCAGAGAGGACGGGGATCCGTTCCTTGGGCGTTATCCCTGGGGCAGTGCCGGGAATTAGCGGGGCCGGGAGCTTGTCGGGGTTGGCCGGTGGCGCGGATTGTGGGCGTGGGGCCGCCCCCGTACACCCCTGCCTACCTTCCCTCTCGGTACTGACCGCACCCGACAACACCCCAGCGACCAGCGGGGCATGAGCCTCAGGCTGGGCGCTTGGCCATGACGACCAGACCTGGCCCGCTCTGCTCATCTGCGGGGAGCCGGAGTTCGGCGACCGGGCGCAGGCCGGCCTGCTCGATCAGGTCCACGAGTTGTTCCGGCCGCCATTTGTGGGTCGTCCAACGAACGGGTACGCCCCCGTATGCCTCGGTGCGCACAACATCCCCGTCGCCGACGTGTGTTGCGGTGATGAAGTGACCGCCCGGCTTCAGAGCGCGCGCGAATGAGGCGAGGACCTGGGGAAGGACGTCACGGGGGAGGTTGAACAGCGACCACCACCCGAGTACGCCGCCGAGGGACGCTTCGGCAAGGTCGAGATCGGTGGCAGAGGCGACGCTGAAGCGGCACTGCGGATGGAGACGGCGCGCGTTCTCAATCATGCGAGGCGAGAGATCGACCCCGGACACGTCGAGGCCACGTTCGGCAAGGTAGGCGGTCACCGTTCCGGGCCCGCAGCCGACGTCGAGGACAGGCCCGAGCTCGCTCACGGTGTCGGCGAAGGCGTCGATTGATGCCTTGAGCCATGAATGGCTACGGATGTCGCCGACTCCCGTCGTCACCACCATGTGTGCGTAGTTGTCGGCCACGCGGTCATAGGACTCACGTACCACGTCGAGATCGGCCGGGCGGTCAACAGGGTGTGCGCGCATCAGCCAACGATAGTGCGGGGCCAACCTGCTTCCTGGACGAAGCGCGCGTCACAGTCTGCCCGCTGACGGTCGTCGGCTGCGGGTCAGTGCGGACGCCAGGTGTGGTCTACGGCGGCGAGCGTGGAGCGCGGGGCCGCCCCTCCTGCTGTGAGTTTCGCGCTTCCGGGCCGGGTATCAAGGGCGCTCCTCCGTCGCGTCGGCTGCGCCGATTGCGCTGCGCTCCACCCCTGACACCCGACCCTCCAGCGCAAGTGCAGCTTTTCGGGAGGGGCGGCCGGGGGGAAGGGGGGCCCAGGAGGTCCGCCTGTTCTGCCGCTCGGCTCAGGGTCCGGCGGGCCGGTGGGCCCTGCGGGGCTGCGCGACAGTTGCATGGGGTGACGCGGCACCGGCTCGGCGACCGACCGTCCGTTGCCGGTTGCTACTCATGCCCCGCTGGTCACCGTTGCGTCGTGGTGCCCGGGAGCTGGGCGGCGGCTGCTGTCCGGCCGGGGACTCGAGTCGATCGGGGGCCGGGGGTCTTCGGGCGGTGTCCGGGAGCGGGGAGTGTGACGTTAGAGCCACCTCCGGCCCGTCAGATGGCCGTAGCGTCACCGTCGTCGGGATCAAGCACTCCACCACCCGCCAATCTGTCCCATATGTGATGATTTGGAAGGCAGTTGAGGGGCTCCCCGGGCTGCACATGTGTCCTGAGGTGCATTAGACGCACTCCTCGATGCAAAGACCGCCTCCGGGAGCCCACTTGCCGCCACACACGTCCCGCCAGCCCCTCCCCCACCCGGAGTTACCAGCGGGGCATGAGTGCCGGCCAACCGGCAGCCGTCACGCCGCCGAGACGAGCCCCGCCGCCCCACTCCTCTGCCGCGCAGCCCCGCAGGGTCCACCGGGCCGCCGGACCCTGAGCCGAGTGGCAGAACAGCAGACCTCTCGGGCCCCCTCACCCCCCGGCCGCCCCTCCCACACCCGCACTTGCGACTCCGGGACAGGTGTCAAGGGTGAGCGAAGCGAAATCGGCGCAGCCGACGCGACGCAGGAGCGCCCTTTACACCTGTTCCGGAGTCGCGATACTCACAGCTGGAGGGGCGGCCCACCTTCCCAACAACCCGCGCCACCCACCCCCCCACTCAGCGCCGCCCTGACCCGCACCACACCACACCGCAGTTGCCGCTGTGCCCTCGGGCGTGGAATTCGTGCGATGTGAACGGCGTTACGGCGACCACCCCGGGGTCTTCCCCGGCGATGGGAGGATTGCCGCGCCGTATCGAGGAGGACCTGGATGCCGTCCACCGTACTCACGCACACGTTTGAGATCGCCGCGCCGCCGAAGGAGGTCTTCGCGCACCTGGCCGAGCCGTTGAACTACGTCGGCCTGTCGCCGCTCCTCGTCGCCGTACGCGACGTGCGTGGCAGCGGCGGGGCTGTGACGTACACGGCCGTGGAGCGCTTCCGGTTACTGGGCTTCCTGCGGTACGACAACATCCTCGACGTCACGCTCGTCGCCGTCCCGGACGGCCTCCCGCACTCCGCCGAGGTCTCCGGCGAGGTCCGCAGTCCCGGTCGGGTCCGCATGGACTACCTCTTTGCCATCGACCGTCACGAGGTCGGCAGCGTCGTCACGGACACCCTGTGCCTCCGGACTCCCCCGGGCCTGCTGCGCTTCGCCGCCTCCCAGGCGGGAGCGGTCCAGCAGGCCCGGGCCCGTATTCTGACGGGCCGTATGGCCCGGCCTGCCTGACGGCCTCCACGGACCGCACGGACTGCACGGACCGCACGGACCGCACGGACCGCACGGACCGCACGGACTACGAGGACGGGGTCTGCTTCATCGCGTCGACCACGGCGCGCGTCATGATGGCGCTGGTGTAGTTGACGGTGCCGGGCTTGATCTCGATGCCCTCTTCCGTCCTCTCCTTCACCTGGACGTTGCGCTCGCCGAGAAAGGCATGGGTCTTCTTGTCGAAGATCCACTCCTCGCGGTTACCGCCCAGCTCGTCCTGCCGGGCGACGGCGATACCGGGCCGGCCCGCCGCGTCGACGGCGTTGTTCACGACGACCACCCCGGGGATCTTCGCAGCGGCCTTGAACAGCGCCGGGTACAGCTCGGCGGGCGGGTAGCTCTCGTTGAGCAGGTCGCCGATCGTGCTGAATGCCTGCTGATCGGGGGAGTTGCCCTGGCCCTCGGTCTCCTTGTAGATCTTCGCGAGCAGCTGGTCGGGGTTGGTGGTGAGCTTGGTCAGGTAGTCGTACGACGCACCGTTGAGGTCCGCCTTCGGGGTGTTGCCCTGCTCGTCGGGCAGGCTCAGGGTCTCCCCCTCGGGACCGTCGTTGACCGTGGGGTCGATCAGCCAGCCCTTGGTGCCGTCGGGCGACATCCAGATCTTCCGGGTGCTGAGGGGTTCGCTGACGAGGGTGCTCTTGTCGTCGACGGTCTTGATGAAGGTGCTGGCCGTCTTGGACTCGATGTAGATGAACTGGCCGGCCCCCACCTTCGGGTGGGTCGTCCCGGAGGCGGCGGCGAGCGCGATCTGGTCGATCAGCTGGGGTACACCGTCGGCGCTGGCCGTGCCGAGGTCGGTGGTCAGGGCCGGCCCGGTGGCGGTACCGCCACCGCCACCGCCGATGTCGAGCACCGATCCGCCCACGATCACGCCCGCCACGGCCGCGGCCATCACCGGCAGCGCGATCGCCAGGCGCGGCATCCGCAGCCGGGCCTTCTTGCCGGCGGCGGGGGTGCTGGCGGCGGGGGCGGTGGCGGTGGACGCCGTACGGTCTTCGTTCTGCTGCATGTCGTGGATCTGGGCCATCAGACGCTCCTTGTGGAACTGGTGACGGCCCGGCGGCAGGTCGCGCGCTGTACGGGACATGAGCTGGGCGCTCTCGTCCTTGTCCGCCGGATGCTGCCGGGAGGACGTGTACTCGTTCATCGGTTTCCTTCCTGTACGGGCCGGATCGCGTTGTTGTGATCGCCTCTTATCTGTCGGGCGGGGAGGACGCCTTCCCGTTTCCCGCGCACTTTTTTCCGGGCCGTCTCCCGGCCGGGGCGCGACAGCTCGGTCACCGGCCGGGGCGTGGCGTCCGGCTTGGCGGCAGACGTGGCGTCCAGCGGGCGGGCGAGTTCGGCCTCGGCCAGCGTGCGCAGCTTCTTGCGGGCCCGGGACAGCCGGGAGGCGACCGTACCGACGGGGATGCCGAGCGCCTCGGCCGCGGCCTCGTAGTCCAGGCCCTCGCCCAGGCAGAGCGCGATGACCTCACGCTCGGTCCGGCGCAGCGCCGCGAGGCAGGTGAGTACGGTCGCGAGACGCCGGCGGTCGTCGACCCGTCCGGCCACCTCTTCGGCGTGGTCGGGCACCGCCAGTTCGGCCGCGGCGGCGGCGTTGGCGGCGGCCCGGTACCGGCGGTTGGAACGAAACTGATTCCGCGCGGTGTTGGTGGCGATCCCGAGCAGCCAGGGCCGCAGCGAGCCCCCTTCGGGGTCCACTCTGTCCCGCAGTTTCCACGCCTCCATGAACGTGGCGGCCATGACGTCCTCGGCGGTCGACCAGTCGGCGGTCAGCCGGAAGGCGTGGTTGTAGATCGCGCGCGCGTAGCTGTCGAACAGCTCGGCGTACGCGCTCGAATCCCCGGCTCTGATCCGGGTACGCAGTTGAGTGCTCACCTCAGGAAGCTGTCCGGCACCCGGTACCGCCTTCCCGTGACCTGCGCCACACTGCGCAGGTCACGCATCACACGTCACGCGCGGCGCCGGTCGTACGTGAGGAAGGCCGCTCCGCTCTTGAGAACGGTGTGGTCGGTCAACTCCCAGGCGTGGGGCGCGAAGGCGGTGGCCCGTCCGAAGAGGGGGATACCGGAGCCGATGGTGAGCGGGCTGAGTTTCACGATCACACGGTCGATCTCCCCGTAGAGCGCGCCGGCCAGTTCCGCACCGCCGACGAGCCAGATGTCCTTGCCGTTCCCACGCTTCAACTCCCTCACCGTCGAGACTGGTTCACCGGCTACGAGTTCGACGGCGGGGTCCGGACTCTCCGTCAGTGTCCGGGAGAAAACCACATGCTTGAGGTGGGGATAGGCGTCGGTCACACCGGCCGCGAGGCCCACCTCGTAGCTCCTGCGGCCTTCGACGACGGTGTCGAAGCGGACGCCCTCGGCGGTGACACCGAGCCCGGCCCGGGCCGGGCCCGGCAGGGTCTCGGGGTACTCCTCGATGAGGTGCTGGATGTAGTCCTCGGCCGGGGACCAGAAGCCGCCGGGGCCGCTGGGGTCCGAGCCGTCGGGACCGGCGATGAAGCCGTCGAGCGTGGAGGCGATGAAGTAGACGAGCTTGCGCACAATGAGCCCTTCGTTGATCGGTTGGTCGCGATGGAGGGTGCGGTACCCCGCCTCTGAGTGCTCACGCCTCGCTGCTGTGGCGCGGCTGGAGGCGGGCCAGTTCGTCGTCGGAGAGCCGCAGGGCACCGGCGGCGATGTTCTCGGTGAGGTGGTCGGGGTCGCCGGTGCCCGGGATGGCCAGCACATGGGGGCCGCGGTGCAGCGTCCACGCCAGCCGGACCTGCGCGGGCGTCGCGCCGTGGGCGCGCGCGATGGCGAGCACTTCGTCGTCGTGCGTGTCGTTCGCGCGCGCCTCTCGCTGTTCGCCCGCGATCGCGAAGAACGGTACGAACGCGATGCCGTGCTCGCCGCAGCTGCCCAACAGCCCGTTCTCGTCGGCGAGTCGGTGGTCGAGACCGTACTGATTCTGTACGCAGACCACCGGCGCGACGGCCCGGGCCTCGGCGAGGTGCTCCGGGCCCACGTTGGAGATGCCCAGGTGGCGGATGAGGCCGGCGTCGCGCAACTCGGCCAGGGCGCCGAAGTGTTCGGCGATCGAGTCCTGGTTCGTCCTGCGCAGATTGACGACGTCGAGGTGATCGCGGCCGAGCTGGCGCAGGTTCTCCTCGACCTGACCGCGCAACTGCTCCGGCGCGGCCGTGCCCAGCCACTCCCCCGACGGGCTCCGTCCCGGCCCGACCTTCGTGACGATGACCAGGTCGTCGGGGTAGGGGGCCAGCGCCCGGTTGATCAGCTCGTTGGCGGAGCGCAGGGGGGAGAAGTAGAACGCGGCGGTGTCGATGTGGTTCACGCCGAGCTCGACCGCGCGGCGCAGGACCGCGACCGCGCGGTCGCGGTCGCGCGGTCGCGGTCGATGGGGGCACCGTCGGAATTCCCCCTCATGCCGTTGCCCGTCAGACGCATCGCGCCGAGCCCGAGCCGGTTGACTTCCCGGTCGCCCAGCTTCCAGGTGCCCGCGGACGCCGCGGTGATCGGCGTACTCGTCGGTTGCGAGGTCATGGTGGGATCCCCCTTGTGGCTGTGGACTGCGATACGCCGTGCGCGGACGGGGCGCGGGCGGGCGGGGCGCGGGCGGGCGTGCTGGCCCGACCGGCCGCCGCGACCTCGGAGTATGGGGCGCCATCGCCGTAAGAAAAAGGCAAGACGCGGGCGGGAAAAGTCACACGGCGTACGGGAACGCGTCCGCTCTGTGCCGCGTTGAAAAGTACGTGAGCCGCCGCACTTCACAAGGCGGCGAGAGCCGCCCGCAGCTTCCCCGGTGCGGTCACCCGCAGAGGAATGCCGACATAGTCGCCACAAACCGGTCGGCGTCGTCGAGCCACGGATCGCCCAGCTCACCGACATAGGCCAGCCCGCCGTGTCCAAGCAGGTGGCGAAGCACAGGACCGACGCCCCACAGCCTCCGACAAAGCTCTCCCTCGACCAGTACGACACTCCTTGGCTCGAAGGCCGGCTGTGGGGACTCGCCGAGGAACTCTCCGAGACCCTTCACGAAACGGCCCGCTGCACCCGTTACGTCGATGCCCTCACCCGGGGCAAGAAGCACTTCACGCCCCAGAACATCGACGAGTTGCGGCGTCTGGTCGAAGAGGACCTGCGGCTGCACCGGGCAGATCTGCCCGTCGGCCACCGGGCCGCGTACGACGAGATCAGCCGTGGCCTCGACCTTCCCTCGCACGTCACCGTCACCACCACCGCACCGGCATCCGTACGCCGCTCCCTGGCCCACCGGATCCAGCGCGATCGGCTCAGCAACGCCACCTGAGCCGTACGGGACCAGCCGAGCGGCCGGGCAATTACGCACCCGCCGTGATCAGTCCCTGGCGGTCGGGCGGCACGCAGCGGGCGGGCTCATCCGAGTCCCAGCCCGCGCCACGACGTGGTGCGGGTCGTCCAGCCAGACCTGTTGCTCATCGTCACCGGCACCGACGTCGGTGCCGGTGCCGGTGACGGCCGACAGACCGAAGCGGGAGCGGTCCGGGGCGCCGAGGTCGTGCCAGCGCAGGAACTCGTGCCGGACCTCGTCCCAGAGAGGTCGGGGGCCGTGCTGCTCGACCTCGTACGTTTCCGCGTCGGGTACGTACTCGACCGTGGCCCACGACCTCCCGTCGTCAGTGACGAATCGCAGTGTGGCCTCGCCGCTGTCGTCGTCGGCCTGGCACCAGCGGTAGCGCACGTCGGTGAGGCTGAGGCCGGTGAAGAACGCCGGCGCGTCCTGGATGACGTTCTGGGGAGGGATGTCGGTGGTACTCCTCATCCCCGGAGCCCCCGGCTCGCCTCGGCCGATGCCTCCGAGCGGGACAGCCCCCGGCCGGGCCGTACGGTCCCACATAAAGGCCGGGTCGCCCGAGAACGTACCGCGCGCCCTGCCGTCCGTCACTGTCAGGGTGAGGAAGGAGCCACTGAAGTAACTGCTGCCCCACGGGGTGACAATGAGCCCATCGGGGCACTGCTCCAGCCACGCTCTCGGCACGTTCCGCACCGTGCAGGTGCAGATAATCCGATCGTACGGGGCGCCCGCCGGATGTCCGTCATGACCGTTGCCCAGGACCGTCGTCGGGTGGTGTCCGGAGTTGTTGAGGTTCTTCACGGCGGTGGACAGGACCGCCTCGTCGAACTCCACGCTGGTGACATTCCGCGCGCCCAACCGGTGCGACAGCCAGGCAGCGTGGTAGCCGGTCCCCGTGCCGATCTCCAGCACACGCCGGCCCTCGCGCACATCCAACAGAGCGAGCATCTCAAGCATGATCGACGGCATCGTGGAGGAGGACGTGAAGAGCCCGAACCCGCCCTCGGGCGTGGGCTTCCCGTCGTTGACCTGGGTCACGACCGGGACATCCGCGTAGACGGAACGGAGCCAGCCCTCCGGATCCGAGGTGAAGTCGCCGCCTTCGAACACCTCCGGGATGAAGAGCCCACGGTCCACCGAGGCCACGGCCTCATGCCACTCGGGCGGCAGTACGCCCTGCCGGAGCAGCGTGCGTACGAGCTGCTGGTGCGTCGTCATCCGGCATCACTTCTTCGGGGGCTCGTACGGCTTGGTCGGCCCCGGCGGCTTGTCACGGTGACCGTCGCTCTCGGAGGTGTCCGGCTTTCCGGAGTGGTCTCCGCCCTGTTTACCCATGGTCGCCTCGTCCCTTTCCGTGCGTCAGAGAGTTGATCCGGCGGTGCGTGGCTTCGAGAGCCACGTCGTCCGCCCGTCCGTCAATGACGTTACGGAGCCGGGAAGTTACTGGTCCACGTTGTTGCACTCTGTTGCAGTTCATTCACCCTAGGGAGTCCATCGCCCTACCGATCAGGGCTCCGGCCCGAGGCCCGTACACAGCCATCCGAGCGATCCTGGCGAAAGCCCGCTGATACAGCCGCACCTCACCGGGAACGGTGAGAGTGACCTTGGCCGACAGCAACTCGACATGGACCCGAGTGTCGTCGAACATCGTGAACGTCTCGACGCCCCACATGACGCGGGGCGCCGAACTCGGGATGACCCCCAGGGAGACGGCGGGATAGGACATGGCGGTCAGCAGATACGCGAGCTGGCCGGCCATCACGGCATCGGTACCAATGCGCTGCGAGAGAACGTCCTCCTCGACCAGCAGGACGACACGGTGGTGCCCGTCACGGACGATCCGCGACCGGTTCACCCGCGCCGCCGCTGCCTCGTCGACGTCATCGGGAAGGCCACGGAAGTCCGCGACAAGGGTGAGCAGGGCTCGCGCGTAATCCTCCGTCTGGAGAAGTCCGGGCACGACCCTGGAGCAGTACGCACGGATCAGTGTGGTGCGCTCGTACAGCGGGATGCCGGCTTGCTGAAGACTCCGTAACCCCGTCCGCTGCGTGCGCCGCCACTCGACGTACATCAAGTCGGCGGATCGGGAGAAGGCGATCAGGTCGTCGGCCCGGTCCTCAGCACCGCAGGTGATGCACCAGGCCCTGATGTCGGCGTCCGAGGGCGTGGTTTTCGCGCTCTCGATGCGTGAGGTCTTCGCCTTGTTCCAGCCGCACAGGTCAGCCAGCGCCTGCATGGTCAGATGCGCGTCGAGGCGGAGGTCCTTGAGCTGAGCGGACACGGACTCGCGCACTGCCTGCGCGCCGGAGAACGGAGACGAGGACATGGACCGGCCACCCGTGTCAGATGCTGTACTTCTCGTGCGGGATACCTCGCTCCCACACGGCCTCGAATGAGGTGGCGAACAGCTTGAGGGTGGCGGGGTCGGTGCTGATCTCGTCACCGACGAGTGAGCCGTCCCCCGCGAAGTGGTGAATCCGTGCCAGGCGGTCGTCGAACAGCCAATAGTCGTTGCCGGGGAGGGCGAGGTCCGAAGCGGAGCGCCGGGGCAGCCAGCGGATTCGCTCACCCGCCCCCAGGTTGGCACGGGATACGTAATGCTCCCACCGGATGTACTCCGACACCGGCTCGCTGACAACACGGGCCCGGCGGACCACGACACCACGCGCCACGGCCCTGGCGATCTCCTCATGGAACCCGCGCCACCACGTCGTACGGTCGGCCCAGTCCGTCCGATGCCCGCGGCGCCAGGCCGCGAAGCGCTCGTTGTCGGCGTAGGCATCACGCATCTCCAGGTGCACCGCCGAGCGGTCCGTGTCCCTGAGGATCTCAGCGAAGCTCGGCTGCTCGCTCTTCTGCGGCATCACATGCCCTCCTGATCTGCGGCACCATTCGTGCCGGGATACGAATGACCGACTCGGTCGGAGGGATCGAGCCGACCTCCCGGCACTTCTCCTCGGTCGCGTCGTCCGCCTTCCATCCTTGAAGGACGAGATCGGCATTCTCATCATCCACCCAGGCTGACGGGCAGTGGTCATCGTCCGTGTCGGGGTCCTTGCCGAAGAACAGTAGGGACATGGCGGCTCTCCCATCCAACATCCAGTACATCGCAATCCGTTGAACAACCTTCACGCTCTGGAGTTGGATCAGTCAAGGGCACCCCCCGCGCCCCCGCGTGATCGGGTGGCGGACATGTCTCGTTCATCTCGGCGGGCCAGGGTGGAGCGGCTTCCTCCGTATCCGTATCCGTATCCGCCCGTCGGCCGACCTGAATGAGGACCAGAGGACCATGCGACGCGCCACCGCCACCCGTACTGCCACCGTCCCTGTCATCGCGCTCGCGCTCGTCGCGCTGCTGCCGGCCGGGGTGGCCACCGCTCGGGCCGGTGGGGCCGGGGAGCAGACCTCGTATGCGACCAAGACGCCCTACCGGCCGCAGCAGGACGCGCGTTCCTACCAGCGGGTGCCCGCCGGGTTCGTGCCCGTGTTCACGGAGAACGTGTCGCGGCACGGGTCGCGGGCCGCGACCGGCGGGGAGGACGGGGAGCTGGTTCTCGCGCTGCTGGCGAAGGGCGGCGAGGCGGGTGCGCTGACCTCGGCCGGGAAGTCGTTCGGGCCCGAGGTGCGGGGGCTGCTGGACGCCATGGCCAAGGTCGGGTACGGGGAGCTGAGCGGGCGCGGGAAGCAGGAGTTGCGGGATACGGCGGCGCGGCTGCGGAAGCGGCTGCCCGCGCTGTTCGAGGCGATGCCCGCGAAGGGCGAGCGCATCGACGTCGTCAGTTCCGGCAAGGGGCGCGCGGTCGACAGCGGAACGGAGTTCACGAAGGCGCTCGTCGCCGCCGATCCGAAGCTGGGGCCGCTGGTCGATCCCGCCCGTACGGACGCGGACCTGCTCTACTTCCACAAGTCGGCCGGCGGCGCCGCGTACCGCGACTACCTCGACAACGACCAGCGCCTCGCCGCCACCCTGAAGAAGATCCGGGAGCAGCCGCGGACCGACGTCGCCGCGCGCGGTGTGCTGCGCAAGCTGTTCTCCGCCTCCTTCGTGAACCGGATGACCGCCGCCGACCGGGTCGCCGCCGCCGAGGCCGTCTACAGCGTCTACGCCATCGCGCCCAGCATGAGCGCGGAGGGCGACTGGCACCTCGACCGGTACATCGACGCCCGGGACGCCTCCTGGTTCGGGTATCTGGACGACGCCGAGAGCTTCTACGAGGCCGGCCCCGGCTTCAGCGACTCGGACATCACCTACCGCATGGCGGACGTACTGCTGGACGACCTCTTCCGGCAGGTCGAGGCCAAGAAGTCCGGCAGCAGCGCGTACGGGGCCGTGCTGCGCTTCACCCACGCCGAGGAGATCATGCCGCTCGCCGCCCTCATGAAGCTCCCCGGCAGCGAGCGCCCGGCGTCGCCGTCCCGCCCGTACACGTACGCGGACAACGCGTGGCGCGGCTCCTCCGTCGCGCCCATGGCCTCGAACATCCAGTGGGACGTCTTCCGGAAGGGCAGCACCTACCTCGTCCGGATGCTCTACAACGAGAAGGAGACCGCCTTCAAGACCGGCTGCCGGCCCGTCTCGAAGGGCAGTTCCTTCTACAACCTGGATGAGCTGGAGCGCTGCTTCGACCGGTCGGCCACGGCTCGTTGAGCCTGCCGGCTCGCCCCACGCCTTGTTGACTCCCCCCGCCCGGTATGGGACACATTGAGCCGGGACAGGGGGATCGGAATGGCTCGTGGGGAGGGCCTGCCCGGGGAGCGCTCGGCGTACGCGGCTTTGGAGTCGCTGATGCGTGCGCGCCTCGGCAGGGACGTTCTGTACATGCCGTCGTGCCGGCTCGGGCTCTATGTCGCGCTGCGGCACTGGTGTCCGCCCGGCGGACGGGTGCTGATGTCGCCGGTCAACGACGACGTGATCTTCTTCGTCGTGCTCGCCGCCGGACTGCGGCCTGTACAGGCGCCGTTGAATCCGTACGACGGGTCGATCGACGTCGGCGCCGTGCCGGAGAGCGTCTGGGGCGGGCTGTCCGGCGTCATCACCACCAATCTGTACGGGAATCCCGATCCAGCCCCCGAACTCCGCTCCCGCTGCGACGCGTTGGGGATTGCGCTGATCGAGGACGCCGCCCACGCCATCGGGTCCACGGTGGCGGGGCGGCCGGTCGGGGCGTTCGGGGATGCCGCCGTGTTCAGCCTCTCCAAGCATGTGGGGGCCAAGACCGGGGGGTTTCTTGCCTTCGGCGATCCGGAGCGGGAGCCGGACCCCGGGGTTCGGGACGCGCTCGTTCTGTTGCGGGATCGCGCTCTTCTTCCACCCCGGCCCTCCGCCGAACTCGCCTACGCCGTCCGGCCGTACGCCGAGGCCGCCGTCCGCGCCACCCGCCTCGTCCCCGCCGCGCGCGCCGCGCTGCGGCTGCTCGGGCAGGAGGAGCGCGACGGCATCCGGATGCCGCTGAGGGCGGACGAGCTGGCGCGGGCGGTCGCGGGCGCGCCCGGTCTTGCCGCGTTCCACTCGTGGGTGCGGGTCGACATGCACGACTACCGGTTACGGCCCGGACGGCTCCGATTACGCCGTACGGAACGGCTCCTCGCCTCCCTCGACGCCACACTCGACGCCCATCGGGCCGGTACGGAGGCACTGTTGGGATCGCCCTGGGCCCCGCCGGAGGGCAGCGGTCCCGTACAGCCGCTGTTCCGTTTTCCGCTCCTCGTCGCCGACCGCGACGCCGCCGTCGCCGCCCTCGCGCGGCGGCACATCACCACTGGCTATCTTTACGATCCTCCTCTCGACACGTACGCCGGCGCCGCCTTCACCGATCCGCCGCCCTCGCCCGCTCCCGGTACCGCCGCCGGCGCCTGGTTCGCGCGGCACGCCCTGCCGGTGGATCCGCGTCTCGCCGCCCGGGTGATCTCCGTACTCCGGGAGGCGGACGTACGACCGGCCCGGCCCCCGGCGCCCGGGTTCGGCAGCGGTGGCTGATACCGTCCGGCGGCCGAGACCGGCCACCCCTGTGAAGGCGCACGGCGGCGCGCCGCCCGGCGGCGGCGACTCCATGTTCCGCAACGCCTACGCCCTCATGCTCTCCACCGGCGTCTCCGCCGCCCTCGGCCTCGGCTTCTGGCTCGTCGCCGCCCGGTACTACACCGAGGAGGCCGTCGGCCAGGGCTCCGCCGCCATCGCCGCCATGCGGCTGCTCGCCTCGATCACCGCCACCACCATGATCGGCGCGGTCGTGCGCTACGTCCCGCGCGCCGGGCGTGCGACCGGGCCGCTGGTGTGGCGGGCGTACGCGGTCAGTTCGCTGGTGGTGAGCGTCGCGTGTGTCGTGTTCCTGATGACGCTCGATCTGTGGGGGCCCTCGTACGCGCCGCTCGGCGGGCTGACGGCGGGGCTCGTCTTCACCGCGTCGTGTGTCGCCTGGGCGCTGCTCACCCTCCAGGACGGGGTGCTGACCGGGCTGCGCCGGGCGGTCTGGGTGCCCGTCGGCAACGCCGTCTTCTCCCTCGGCAAGCTGGTGCTGCTCGTCGTGTTCGCCACGGCGCTGCCCGTCCCCGGCGTCTTCGTCTCCTGGGCGGCGGCCATCGCCCTCTCCGTCCTGCCGCTGGGCTGGCTGGTCTTCCGCCGGCTCATCCCGCGCCAGGCCGCCGCCGACCGCGACCGCGAGCCGCCCAGGACGGCGGAGATCGGGCGGTTCCTGGCGGGCGACTCGGTCGGGGCGCTCTTCAGCCTGGCGATGATCAATCTGCTGCCGGTGCTGGTCGCGGTCCGCTTCGACGCCGCGCACAACGCGTTCTTCTACACGGCCTACACGGTCGGCGGCACGATGGAGTTCATGGCCATCAACATGGCCTCCTCGCTCACCGCGCACGCTTCCCACAGCCCGGAACGGCTGGCCGAGGGCGTACGCGGCGCGCTGCGCCGGATGGCGCTGCTGCTCGTGCCGGTGGTACTGGTGCTGGTGGTGTTCGCGCCACAGGTACTGGCGCCGTTCGGCGCGGATTACGCGCATCACGGCACCACGGTGCTCCGGCTGCTGGCCGCCGCCGCGCTGCCCCGGGTGGTGGTCGAGCTGTACATCGGGGTGCTGCGGGTCCAGGGCCGTACGGGCATGCTCGCCGCGTTGCAGGGCGCCATGTGTGTGCTCGTGCTCGGCAGCGCGCTGTATCTGTTCGGGCCCGGCGGGGCGGGAATCGCCGGGGCCGGGCTCGCGATGCTGCTGCCGATGACGCTGGTGGCGCTGGTCGCGGCGCCGGGACTGCGGAGGGCGCTGCGGCCGGGGGCGTACGGGGTGGGGGCGTACGGGGTGGGGGCGTACGAGGTGGGGGCGTACCGGCCTGTCGTCAGCGACGGGTACGGGACGAGTTGGGCGCGCGAGGCGGCCGTTCCCTCCCCCACGCCTGCCCCTGGTTCCGGCTCCGGCTCCGGCTCCGTACGTATCGACGAGAGCAGCCTCATCACCTTCCTCTGGCTGCTCTTCGGCACCTCCCTCGGGCTCTTCTGGGCGCCGCTCGTCCGCGTCGGGGATCTCGGCCTCGACCGGCTCACCGGAGCGCGACTCCTCGACGTACTCCCGCCGTTGACCCTGCTCGGCTTCCTCGTGCTGACCGTCGTCCATTGCGCCGCCGTCTCCCTCGTACGGCCGGGGGCGGTGCTCCTCGTGCTGGGGCCGCTCGTCACGTTCGCCGCGCTGCACTCCGCGCCGCTGCTGCTGGGCATCCGGCCCGAGCCGATGTCGGGGCGCTGGCACGGGCCGGTCGCCGACGCCGTGACGTGGCTGGCGGACCGGGCGGCGGGCCTGGGAGCAGGGGCGGGAGTGGGTGCGGGCGCCGGCGCGGCCGACCGTGACGCCGTGCTGCGCGCCCTGCCCGTCGCGCTCCAGCTGCTCGCTCTCCTCCTCGTCGCCGTCACCCTGTGGGCGGTGGGTACGGACGGGCGTCTCGCCGCGAGCGTGGTGTGGGTGCTGGTGGTGGCCGGCTGGGCGGGGCAGGGGCTCTTCGCCTCCGCCGCCGTACCCGTGGCGCTCGTCCTGCTCGCTGTGGCCGTGACAGTGCTCGCCGTACAGGCACGGCTGAGCCGCCCTCACCGTGTCGGCAGCGGCTGATTGAAGTAGGGGGCCTCGCCCGCCTTCCGGTAACCCTCCAGCGCCGGGCCCTTGTTGACCGTCAGATCGCAGTTCTCCCCCGGCACCGGCCGGTTCCAGTGCACCAGCGCCCTTACCCCCGGCAGGTCAGGCGCCACCTGCGGGATCGCCTCGTACCAGCCGCGCTGCCGGTCGGGCCGCTCCGGGTCCGGCGCCGTACTGAACTCGGACAGCATGATCGGCTTCTCGGCCGAGATGTTGGCGCGCAGCCAGTCGTACGCCGGCCGCTGGCTGCTCTCGAAGTCCAGCCAGGACGCGCTGCGTTGACAGCGGTAGTAGTTGTACTGGTCCATGCCGATCCAGTCGACGTACGCGTCGCCCGGATACAGCGCCTTCATCAGATCCGCGTGCCCCAGATAGCCGGAGACCGTCCACACCCACACCACGTTGTCCACGCCCAGCCGCGCGAACCGGTCGTGGATATGGCGGTACGCGGCGACGAACTCCTCCGGCGTCCCCGCGTCCGGCGTCCGGAAGTCGGTCTCCTGGTCGAACGAGAAGAAGACGCGCTTGCCGTACGCCTTGAGCCGCCTCGCCTGCGGATCGATGATGTCCCGGTCGAACTTCCCGGCCGCCACGTCCCGCCAGCCGAGCTGCGTCTCGGTCCAGTTCTCGTGGTGCGGCTCGGTCCACACGGTGGACTCCCAGGCCAGCATCAGCATCCGGTCGCGCCCCAACTCCTGCTCGTCGGGGGTGAGGAGGACGCCGTCGCGCTCGGTGTTGGACATGTCGTGGTAGTTGTAGACGAGGTCGAGCCGCCGGCCGATCTTCTTCTCGAAGGCGTACACCGCGTCCTTGAGCGAGCCGTTCTCCGCGTACGGGACGTACGCGCCCCACCAGGCCCCGCAGCCCGGCTCCAGCAGCGGGCCCGCGGCGCACCGGCCGCTGGGCAGGGCGCCGGAGGCGGCGTTGTCGGGCAGGTCCCGGGAGGAGGCGGACGCCCGGTCGGCGCGGTCTTCGCGGGTGATCCAGACCCCGAGGCCGACGATCATCGCCCCTATGGCGGCCAGGATGACGGCGGTGTACGTATGCCTGCGTGTCATGGGTTCCTTGCGCGTCATGGGTTCCTTGCGTGACGTGAGTTCCTTGCGTGTCAACGTCATCGGCCCCTTCAGGGGCCCGGTGTGCGGCGCTCGGCCGCTCCTCGGGTCGCGGCGGGCAGCGGTACGGCGGGCAGCGGCGCCGCGAGGGTCGTTACGGTGGCGAGCGAGGCCAGGAACACCGTGGCCGTGAAGCCCGCCACCAGGTAGAGCGCGGTGGCGGCGAGCGTCGCGAGCGACAGGCTCAGCGGCGCGGCCAGCGCCAGCGCCTCCAGCCGGGCGGCGGGCCGCAGCCCGTGCGGCAGCGGGAGAAGAAGCGCGCAGCCGGGGCCGAAAGCGACGAAGAGAAGCACGGGGATCCAGCGCGCGGGCCAGCCGGCGGGCAGCGCCGTGGCGGCGAGCGCGAGCCAGCCGGAGAGCGCGAGGGCGGCTCTGAGCAGCCATGACGCGGAGAGGGCCGCTCTGAGCGGCGCCTTGGGCTGTGCCTCGGTTGCATACATGGCCGCGGTGGCCTCCTCATCTCTCATGGGCTGGCCGGATCCGGTACGTGTTCCAGGAACAGCCCGTTCCGGTTCTCCTCCACCACCCGGAAGTGCGGCGACCGCTTCAGCGCCGCGCTCATCCGGGCGAAGCCCCCTTCCGGCAGATACCCCTCGCCGAACGTGGCCTTCTCCTGCGACGGCGTGAGCAGCACGTACGCCGGACGCCCGTCCGGTACCCCCGCGTCGAGATAGCCGGCCGGATCCTTGAGCATCCGCAGGTTCTCCGGCACCTCCTGCTCGGTGAAGAACCAGCGCTCGTAACGGTCGTAGCGGTAGTACGCCCCCGGGAAGGACCCCGTCGTCGCCATGATCAGCGCGCCCTCCGGCGCCCGGTCGTAGGACCGTCTGACGAACGCGGTCTCGGCCGGGGGCACGTACTGCATGCCCTCCTTGCCGTAGTACGACGGCAGAAAGCCCGCCAGCAGCGCGAGCAGCGCCAGCGGCAGCGCGACGACCGTCACCCGGCGGGCATGGCGGCGCGCCCTGTTCGTGCCCGCGGCGGCCGGGACGAGTGCGGCGGCGGCGAAGAAGGCCGTGCCGGGTAGCCCGAACAGATAGACGCGGAAGAGCATTTCGCCGCCGTAGTCGTTCACGGCGAACAGCGGTACGGGCGCGGCGGCGGCCAGCAGCAGCGGCAGCGCGCTACGGGCCAGCCGGCGGCGGAGCAGTACGGCCGTACCGGCGAGCCCGCCGAGGACCAGCACCATCAGGATGTTGGCGTCGCCCACCAACTCGGGCCCCGCGCCCGTCGGTTCGCCCGCGAAGCCGGGACGGGAGTTCTTCATCAGGTCGCCGGCCGAGTCGCGCAGAGTACTCAGTGTGTCCAGGAAGAGGACGCGGCCCATGGTGAGATCCCAGATGAGCATGATCAGGCCGGTCACGGCGAGCAGCCCGAGATTGCGGTAGCGGCGGGTCAGGCAGAGCGCCATCAGGGTCATGCAGAGCATGACGGGCGTCAGCTGGTGCGAGGCGTTGATGGCCGCGATCAGCGGCGCGAGGATCGCCACGCAGATCGCGCGCTGCCACCGGCCTGTGGGCGGCGGCACGGCGGTCGCGGCCGGGTCGAGCCGGTCGCGGGTGCGCAGCGTCCGGGCGGATCCGGGCCGTACGAAGTGCCGTACGACGACGGCGAACACGCTCAGGAAGAGCAGATACGCGAACGCCTGGGGCGCCAGATAGTCCTGCCCCACCCAGTTCGCGAGCTGGAAGATCCACACCGCCGTCCAGACGAGCCGCCAGTCGTCGGTGAAGGTGCGGTAGATCAGGACGAGCACCGGCAGCATCAGCAGACCGAAGACGATCGGCGCCCAGTTGATGTAAGAGGCCGCGCCCGTCACCCCGAAGGCCCTGATCAGCGCCGCGTTGAGGGAGAAGAAGCCGGGCCACTGGTCGTACGCGGCCATGCCGCCGGAGAGCGGTGCGTGCGGGTGCACGGTCCCCTCCGCCAGCAGCCGGGCGATCACTTCGTCGTGCTTGGACGCCCAGGCGTAGCGCACCGCGTCGTAGAGCAGCGCGGGCGGCGCCTTGAGCGCGACGAGCAGGGCGACGCAGTAGGCGAGCGGCCACAGGGGGGCGGTGCCGGCGCGGCGGAGGGTGTGGAGAAAACCGGCGGTGAGGACGAGGAGGGAGGCGTAGAAGGCGATCGGGAAGCGGTCGAGGAGGCCGAACTCACCGATGTCGCGGAAGCCGATCCGGGGCAGGGACCAGCTCCAGAGGGCCCCCGCGATCAGCAGGAGGAGGAGCGGTACGGAGGCGAAGGGGCCGGCGCCGGGGCGGCGACGGCGTCGGGGCGGGGGTGGAGGCGCGGGGGGCGGGGATGCCGGAGGTACGGGTGCGGGGGGTACGGGTGCGGGTGCGGGGGGCGGCATGGGGCGCGCGTCGGCGCGGGTGGCGGTGCCGGTGCTGGTGCCGGTGCCCAGTTCGGTGCCGGTATCACTTTCGTATTCGTACGTACGTTGCCGCACGGCGTGGCGCTCCCCTCTTCCCGTAGACCTGTGCCCGTTACCGTTCCCGTTCCCGATACCGTTCCCGTTCCGTTCCGTCATCCGGCGAACTCGGGGCCGCGCACGCGGGCGCGCGCCCCCCGGTACAGCCGCCAGCCCAGCGTCGGCAGCGAGTCCGGGAAGGGCGCCACTTTGGCCGCCCGTTCGCCCTCGGCCGGCTCCCCCGCCATCCAGGACGCGACATCGGCGGCGGTGTGGGTGCGGCGCACGATCAGCCGGGCGATGCGGTACGTGTCGTCCCGGTCCGAGCTGAGCGCGTGGCGGACGGCGACGGCGGAGGCGTACCCGGCGCGCGCGGCGGCCCGGCGCACGCGGGCGCTGTTGTAGCCGTGGGGATAGGCGAGATGCGCGACCTCGTGCCCGAGCGCGTCCTCCAGCACCCGTTTCGCGTCGCGGAGTTCCCGGTGGAGCACGGCGGGCGGCACGGTGTCGAGCTGGGGATGGGTGACCGTGTGCGCGCCCACCTCCACTCCGTACCCCGCCAGCGCCGACGCCTGCCGGAGCGTCATCATCGGGGCGTACGGCAGCAGGCTGGTCAGGCCGGTGGTGATGGCGCCGGTGGTCAGATAGGCGGTGGCGGGCAGCGCGCGGGCGGCGAGTGCCTCGGCGGTCGGGCCCGGCAGATCGGCGAAGCCGTCGTCGAAGGTGAGGACGACGGGCCGGGACGGCAGCGGCGCGCCGCACGTCAGATGCCGTACGAGGGCGCTGACCGGGACGGCCGACCGGCCGGAGGCGACGACCGCGTCCAGATGGGCGGCGAAGTCGCTCGGCGCGACGGTGAATTCGGCGATCCAGGGGGGCGGGTCCGCCATGACCGCGTGGTAGAGGAGGACGGGGATCGGCGTGCGGGCGGCGGCGTCGGTGGTGGTGGTCATGTCAGACGCCCCCGCCCGTGCCTGTGCCTCTTCCCCCGCCGCTGCCCTCGCCTCTGCCTCTGCCTCCGCCGCCGCCTCCGTCGCCGCCTCCGCCGCCGCCTCTGCCGCCGCCGCGTATCCGTGCGCGCGCCTTGGCGTAGCCCAGCGGGCCGTACAGCATCCCCCGGCGCTCCAGCCGGGAGAGCGCGCGCGGCCAGGGGTGGCCCTGCCCGCCGTGCGTGCCGGGCACGGCGTCGGAGGCCGACCCGCTCCCGTCGTCCGCCCGGTGAGCCGTGATCGCGCGGGCGTGCGCCAGGGCGCGCGGGAGCTTCGCGAGGAAGGCGGGCAGCAGCACGGGCCGGCGCACCAGCAGGGCGGTGAGGTACGCGGTGAGCCCGGCGCCGTATCCGTACGCCTGGTTCCGCAGGTCGGCCCAGGTCTCGCGGTGGTGGTGCCAGACGAGCGCCTCGGGCGTGTAGCGCAGCCGGTGGCCCGCCGTCAGGATCCGTACGAAGGCGTAGAGGTCGTCGCCGCCCCGGGCGGCGGTGCCCGTGCCGGTGGCCGGGTCGAAGCCGCCGACGGCGCGCAGCGCGTCCGCGCGGAACGCCATGTTCGCGCCCGAGCCGAAGCTGCCCGCCGTGAACGGGAACAGCGGCTCGTCGGCGGGTGGCCGCGCCGGATCGTACAGCCGGGGCGCGAAGCCCTTGGCGAAGCCGCCGTGGCTCTCCAGCAGGATCTGCGCCGGGGTGGCCAGCCGGGCGGGGAGGATCAGGCCGGTGACACACCCGAGTCCGGGGTCCGTGGCGAAGGGCGCGGTGAGGGCGGTCAGCCAGTGCGGATCGGCGATCACGTCGTCGTCGGTGAAGGCGAGGACAGGATCGCTGACGCTCGCTTCCGCGATGCCCCGGTTGTGGGCGACGGCCAGGCCGGGGCGCGGCTCGACCACGTAACCGACCCGCCCGTCGTAGCGCGGTGACCGTACGAGATCGCGGGTGGCGGTGGTGACGGGCGCGTTGTCGACGACCAGGACGCGGAAGTCCGGGTGGTCCTGCGCGAGGAGCGAGTCGAGGGCGCGGGCGAGCTGCCCGGCGCGCTCGCGGGTGGCGACGACGACGGTGGTACGGGGGAGTTGGGGCGTGCCAAGGGCCGGACCAACGACGGTGGCACGGGGGAGCCGGGGCGTGCCAAGGGCCGGACCGGCCTGCCGGGGCTTTTCGTCCTCGTACCCGCCCCGGTACTCCTTCCGCGCGCGGAACGCGGCCGTCAGCACCTCGGCCGGGTCCTCCCCCGCCGCCACCCGCCCGACCACGGTGGCCACCGGCCGCCCCCGGAGCCGTACGAGCGCGTAGACGTCGCCGCCCGCCTCGCCCGGGAGCGGCCCGCCGGGGGCCGGGACGAGGGAGAGCACCGCGCCGTCGGGGCCGTCCAGGTCGAGCTGGACGACGGCGATGGGGCGGGGTTGAGGGCGGGGTAGCGGGCTCGGTCCACGTGGTGCGCGTATGTTCTCTGCCATCGGCTCCCCCGTTGTCTGACGCGGCAGGCACAATCGGTCCGCACAATCGGTCCGCCGTCCGCCGCCCGCCGCCCGCCGTCACCTGTCCGCCGTCACCTGTCCCGCAGCCGGCCCATCCGGCTCAGCGCCGCCTTCGCGTATCCGGCCAGTCCGGGCCGGTTCCGTACGAAGCCGTGGGCGCGCCGGGACGGCTCCCGGCTCAGCCAGTGGAGCGCCGCCCGCGCGCCGGGACGGACGGTCGCGCCCTCGTACACGCGCAGCCCGCCGGTCTTGAGCGCGTCCTTGTACTCCGCCGCGCCGCGCCCCAGATCGAGCATGCCGATGCCCGCCCCGGCGGCGGCCTCGGCCATCCGCAGATGCAGGATCAGCCCCGGTGAGTACTTGGCGAACTCCGGGTCGTACGCCGGGAACCAGCAGGACAGCACGGTGCGCGAGCGCAGCCCGAAGTGTGCGGCGACGGGGCGGTCGGCGACGTACAGCACGGAGAGCACACCGGCGCACTCCGGCGCGCGGGTCGCGGCGAGCCGGCGCACGAGCACGCTGATCCACTCCCGCGCGAACCGGTCGCGCCGGCCGGTCCGCCGGTATTGCGCGGATTTCCACGCCATGAGGGTGCGCAGGGCGGCCGGGTCGCGTTCGTCGAAGACGAAGCGGACCTCGCCCGCCTGCCGGCCCAGTTTCCGTTCCTTCGCGGTCGTCGTCCGGAAGAACTTGGGCGACCGTACGCGCAGGGCCGCCTCGTACGCCGCGTACCCCTCCCCGACGTCGATGACCGGGGACTCCAGCTCCTCGGCGGCGGACGGGACGAACAGCCCCTGGCCCGCTTCGAGGTTGTCGAACTCCCAGGCCGACAGCGAGCAGCCCGCCAGCAGTTCGCGCGCCGTCAGCCCGAGGCCCGCGCGGAACACCCCGCCCTGGCAGTCCGACACGCCGAGCCCGATGGCCCGGCCCCGGCCGAGCCGTCCCTTCTCGTACGGGAGGAAGCCGACCGGTTCGCCGGTGCCGGCGTCCTGGACGACGGCGACCCGGGCCCGGGGGCGGACGGAGCCGACCGCCCGGGTGAACTCCGGTTCCATGAAGGGGTTGGCGGGCGCGCCGGACTTGGCGCGTAACTCGCGCCAGGCCTCGGCTTCCGCTTCGCTCAATTCCCCCGGTGCCACCACGCACACACGGGTGCGCACGGCACTGCGTACCTTGCTCAACTCGACCCCCCGGTCACTGCCCTGTCCCCGTACCGCGCCACGTACTGCCCCCGCGCGGCCCCCGCCCCGCTCGACAGGACGTTACCGGTCGAAATCATTGCGGGACAGTGCCAGTCGCCCATCTGGTGATGGATCCGGGGATGGGGTGATACGGATGGGGCGAGTGATGCTAGAGAGGCGAACGTCGCCCTCCCGTAACCACGGTCGCTACAACCGCAGTCACTACAACCGCAGTCCGACCGCCAGGGCGATGGTGAGCCCCAGCGTGCAGACCGCGACCACGAACCACGCTTGCTGCTTTCCTTCGGGACTCATGTGCGGCCTCGCAGGTAGTCCATGAAGGTGCGGCACATCCGGGCCATCGCGCGCATGTGGACCCAGTTGGCCATGGCGCCCTCGCCGGGGCCGCCGTCGGTCAGGTCGTACCAGTCCTTGAGGGCGCCCTTGGCCCGTACGGAGTGCTCGGACTCCGGGATCGCCTCGACGACGGCGACGAGCCGCGCGCCGTGGCTGATGAGCCGGACCGTCAGATCGGCGATCTCGGCGGGCGGGGGCATCATCCGGTGCGGGGCGAGTGCCCGGTCGGCGTCGAAGCCGATGGTGTCGTGGTCGGGAATGCCAGGAGTGGCGGAAACGCTGGGAGTGGCAGGAACAGGAACTCCCGGCGTGTTGAGAGCGTCGGAGGTGGTGGGACGGACGGGGGTTGTGGGGCGGACAGGTAACTCGGTGTGGCTGGCTCGGGCGGTGTGCGTGGCGTTGGCGGTGTGGGTGGCGTTGGCGGTGTGGGCGGTGTGTATGGCCGGCGTGGTGTGCGTGGTGTGCGCGTTTTCGCCTGTGCCACCTGTTCTGTCGTCTGTCACTGTGGTCACCTTGACCCCCGTCTTCGTGTTCTCTGCCGCTGGAAGTGCTGGAACCGCTGGAGCCGCTGAAGCTCTGCGACGAGAGAACCGCGTTATCACCCTCCGCGAGTACCGTGGAAGGCAGGTCCAATGATGAAAGCCATGAACGCACTGGGGGAGTTGGAACATGGCGAGTAATTCACGCACGCCCAACAGCGGTCTGGCCCTGCTGCTGACGCAGGCGAAATGGTCCCGCTCACAGTTCGCCCAGATCATCAATCGCATGGGCGCGGAAGCCGGGCTCGAACTCCACTACGACCAGTCGGCCGTCTCGCACTGGGTGGCCGGAACCGTACCGAAAGAGCAGGTCAGGCCGCTGATCGTGGAGGCCTTCGCACGGAAGCTGCGGCGGCCCGTCACCCACGCGGAGGCCGGCCTGCCGAGCGCTTCGGGCTCGTCCGACCCTCCTGGCCTCTCCACCGCTCCCACCACCGCCGGCGCTCCGGGATCGGCCTCCTCACCCGCCTCACCTGGCTCTTCTCGCACCAACACCCTCGAAGAACTGGTCGACATGGGGAGAGCTGACATGGATCCCTCGCGCCGGAGCCTGATCGCCGCGGGACTGTTCTCGGCCGCCGTCGTCGTACCGCTGTTCCCCGATCTGGCCCATGCGGCCACCCACTCGATCACCGCCGCGCCGGGGAAGCGGACGGTCCGGATCGGTGCGCCGCAGGTACAGGCCGTACGTACAATGACCGACCGAATAGCAGACATTCTGGACGAGTTGGGTGGTGGTCACGCACGCCCCATGGCTGCTGCGTTCCTCGTGAATACGGTCATGCCGTGGCTGAAGGCCGAGGCCGCGGAACCCGTCCGCAAGGACATGCTGGCCGCCGCCTCCGATCTCGTATATCTGACCGGGTGGATGGCGATGTACGAGCGCGCGCACGGCCTGGGCCAGCGGTACTACCTCCGGGCGCTGGAGCTTGCGGGCGCCGCCGAGGACCACGTCACGTACTGCCGCACCCTGCGCGGTATGTCGCTCCAGGCGTCGAACCTCGGTTACGGCAAGCGCGCGCTGGAGCTGGCCGACTCGGCCGCCGAGGCGTCCCCGAAGGCCGAGCCGCGCCTTCAGGCGTTCCTCTCCGGGCAGCAGGCGCACGCGGCGGCGATGGTCGGCGACAAGCGGCAGGCCATGGCGCGGCTGCGGCAGACCGAGGCGGCGCTGACGAAGGCGGACAGCCGGCGGGAGTCAGTCGGGGGGTACGACCGGAGCGCGTACCTCTTCCATGTGTCGCACGTGCTGTACGAGT
Organism: Streptomyces sp. NPDC093109; assembly: GCF_040701725.1. Lineage (NCBI taxonomy): Bacteria > Bacillati > Actinomycetota > Actinomycetes > Kitasatosporales > Streptomycetaceae > Streptomyces > Streptomyces sp. NPDC093109. Next base: position 328,774 of record NZ_JBFBEZ010000002.1, on the reverse strand, counting down.
TCAAGGATCTGCCGGGCTCGATCGCGGCGCTCCAGCAGTCCTTGAAGGCGCAGGAGAAGAACGAGCGGCAGGGGCGCGTCCACTTCCTGGCCGTACTGGCCCAGCGCCAGCTGGAATTGGGGCATCTTGAGGCGGCGTGCGCGAGCTGGACGCTGTTCCTGGAGGACTACGAGCACGTGTCGTCGGCGCGTGGGGACGAGCACTTCGAGACGATGCGCCGACGGTTGAAGCCGTACGAGCGGACGCGGGTGGTACGGCAGTTGCGGCCGAGGGTGGACGAGATGGCGGTGCTCAAGGCGTAGCCGCGGCGCGCGGGTCCCGCCTACGCCTGTACGACGACGCGCGTGCCGGCGCGCCAGACCTCCGAGACGAGCGGGACTCCGGGGCGGTACGCGAGGTGGACATGGCTCGGCGCGTCGAGGAGGGCGATGTCGGCGCGGGCCCCGGGCGTGATGCGGCCGATGTCCGTACGGCGCAGGGCGGCGGCGCCGCCCGCGGTGGCGGACCAGACCGCCTCGTCCGGGGTCATGCCCATGTCGCGTACGGCGAGGGCGATGCAGAAGGGCATCGAGGAGGTGAAGGACGAGCCCGGGTTGCAGTCCGTGGAAAGCGCGACGGTCGCGCCCGCGTCGAGCAGCCGGCGCGCGTCGGGCCAGGCGGCGCGGGTGGAGAACTCGGCGCCGGGGAGCAGGGTGGCGACGGTACGGCCCTGGGCGAGGGCGTCGATGTCGGCGTCGGTGAGATGGGTGCAGTGGTCGGCGGAGGCGGCGTCGAGTTCGACGGCGAGCTGGACTCCGGGACCGTACGACAGCTGGTTGGCGTGGACGCGGGGGTGGAGGCCCTTGGCGCGGCCGGCGGTGAGGATCGCGCGGGCCTGGTCGCCGTCGAAGGCGCCCTGTTCGCAGAAGACGTCGATCCAGCGGGCGTGGGGGGCGCAGGCGTCGAGCATCTCGCCGGTGACGAGGGCGACGTAGGCGGCGGGGTCGGTGGCGTACGCGGGGTCGGGCGCGACGATGTGGGCACCGAGATAGGTGGTTTCCTCGGTCTGTTCGCGGGCGATGCGCAGGGCGCGGGCCTCGTCGTGGACGGTGAGGCCGTAGCCCGACTTGGTCTCCTGGGTGGTGGTGCCCTGGCGGAGCGCCTCGGCGAGGTAGCGGGCGACGTTGGCGCTCAGTTCGGCGTCGGTCGCTGCGCGGGTGGCGGCGACGGTGGTGCGGATGCCGCCGGCGGAGTAGGGGCGGCCGGACATGCGGGCGTTGAACTCCTGGGTGCGGTCGCCCGCGAAGACCAGGTGGGAGTGGGAGTCGACGAAGCCGGGGACGGCGGCCCGGCCGCCCGCGTCGAAGGCGTTGTCAGTGGCGGGTGCTTTGCTTGATTCACCGACCCAGGCGATGCGGTCGCCGTCGATGACGACGGTCGCGTCCTGGATCAGACCGATGGGGGTTCCGTCACCGAGGGAGGGGTCGTTGGTGACCAGACCGGCAATGTGGGTGAGGGCGGTGGTCGTCATCGCGGGGATGCTCCTGTACGGCCTCTTCGGCGAGGTCAGCGGGGTGGACGGAAGGGGTACGGCCGACGGCGTCAGCGGTCGTCGTACAGGGCCGCGATGGCCGAGGCGAGTGCGGCGGGGACGTCCGGCACCTGGGTGTGGACCCCGTCGCGGACGATCTGCCGGCCTCCCACGACCGTGTGGCGTACATCGGCCGCGGAGGCGGCGAATACGGCGGTCTCCGCGCCGAGCGAGGGCCGTGGTCCCGCTGTTCTGACCGAGTCCAGGGCGATGGTGGTCAGGTCCGCGAGCGCGCCCGGTGCGATCCGGCCCGCCCGGTCCCAGCCGAGCGCCGCGTGGCCGTCGGCGGTGGCGGCGCGCAGCAGCGCGGCGGCCGTCCAGTGGCCCCGGGTCCTGGTGCGCAGGCGCTCGTTCAGCTCCAGCGCGCGGGCCTCTTCGAGGATGTCGATGACGGCGTGGCTGTCGCTGCCGAGCGAGAGCGGCGAGCCGGCGTTCTGGAGGCGGGCCGCCGGGCCGATGCCGTCGGCGAGGTCGCGTTCTGTGGTGGGGCACATGCAGGTGCCGGTGCGGGCCGCGCCGAGGAGGGCGATGTCCTCGTCGGTGAGGTGCGTGCTGTGGACGGCGGTGGTGCCGGGGCCGAGGACTCCATGGTCGGAGAGGAGCTGGGTCGGGGTTCGGCCGTGGGCGTTCAGGCAGGCGTCGTTCTCGGCCGTCTGCTCGGAAAGGTGCACATGGAGCGGGGCCCGCCGTTCCTGGGCCCACCGCGCGACCGTGGCCAGCTGGTCGGCGGGGACCGCCCGTACGGAGTGAATGGCCGCGCCGATCCTGGCGTGGTCGCGATCCTTGACAACTGAACAGCGTGCGGCCCAGGCGTCCGCCGTCCCGTCGGAGAAGCGCAGCTGGTGGCGGTCGGGGGCGGCGCCGAAACCCGAGGAGAGATAGGCGGTGTCGAGGAGGGTGATCCGGATCCCGGCGTCGGCGGCGGCCTCGATGAGGGCCTCGCCCATGGCGTTGGGGTCGGCGTAGGGGGTGCCGCCGGGCGCGTGGTGGAGGTAGTGGAACTCGCCGACGGCGGTGATGCCGGCGAGCGCCATCTCGGCGTACACGGCGCGCGCGAGCGCGTGGTACGCGTCGGGGGTGAGCCGGTCGGCGACGCCGTACATGACCTCTCGCCAGGTCCAGAAGGTGCCGGAGCCGACCTGGACGGTGGCGCGCAGGGCGCGGTGGAAGGCGTGCGAGTGGGCGTTGGCCAGCCCGGGGAGGGTGAGCCCGCGCAGCGCGGTGGCGCCGGGGGGCGGGGTGGCGACGCCGGTGCGGATGTCGGTAATGCGGCCGTCGGCGACGGAGAGGACGACGCCGGACGCGACACCGGACGCGACGCGGGACTCGGCCCGGGGGCCCTCCTGCGCTGGAGAACCCTCCTGTGCCGGAGAACCCTCCTGCGCCGGCGGGGCGGCCGGTGCCGGAGCTCCGGCGAGCCAGGCGTGTTCGAGCCAGTAGACGGTACGGGCCACTGCCGTCTGCGTCATGGGCGCACGAGTCCTTCCAGTACGTCGGCGAGCGCGCGGACTCCGGCCACGCAGTCGTCCTCGGTTGCGGATTCGGCCGGGGAGTGGGAGACGCCGGTCGGGTTGCGGACGAAGAGCATGGCGGTGGGGACGGTGCCGGAGAGGACCCCGGCGTCGTGTCCCGCGCCGGTGCCCAGGACGGGCGGCCGGCCGAGGATCCCGCCGATCTCGTCGCGCAGGGCGTGCCCGAACTCGACGATCGGGCTGAAGGACTCCCGTACGACGCGCAGGTCGATCCCGGCGCGGTCCGCGTCGGCGCGGGCAGCGTTCTCGACGGCGGTGACGACGGCGTCCAGGGTGGCTTCGTCGGCGGCCCGCGAGTCGAGCCAGCCCCGGACGAGGGAGGGGATGGCGTTGACGCCGTTGGGCTCGACGGAGACCTTGCCGAAGGTGGCGAGCGCTCCGGCGAGTGCCGCTTCGCGGCGGGCGGCGAGGACGGTCTCGGCGAAGGTGAGCATCGGGTCGCGGCGGTCGGCGAGGCGGGTGGTGCCCGCGTGGTTGGCCTCGCCGTGGAAGTCGAAGCGCCAGCGGCCGTGGGGCCAGATCGCGGAGGCGATGCCGACGGGGTCTCCGGACAGGTCGAGGGCGCGGCCCTGCTCGACGTGGAGTTCGACGAACGCGCCGATCCTGGCCAGGCGTTCGGGGTCGGGGCCGATGGCGGACGGGTCGTGTCCTGCGGCCTCCATGGCCTTGGGCAGCGGGATGCCGTCGCCGTCGTGCAGCTCGTGGGCGCGGGCGGGGGTGAGCTGTCCGGCGGCGAGCCGGGAGCCGACGCAGGCGACGCCGAAGCGGGCGCCCTCCTCGTCGCCGAAGTTGGCGATGGCGAGGGGCCGGCCGAACCGGGTCCCCCTGCGGCGCAGTTCGTCGAGGGCGGCGAAGGAGGAGACGACGCCGAGGGGGCCGTCGAAGGCGCCGCCGTCGGGTACGGAGTCGAGGTGCGAGCCGGTGACGACGGCGTCCCCGGCGAGCGGGTCGCCGAGCCAGGCCCACTGGTTGCCGTTGCGGTCGACCTCGTACGTCAGTCCGCGCGTCTCGGCCTGCGCCTGGAACCAGGCGCGGCAGTCGGTGTCGGCGGCGGTCCAGGCGTAGCGGCGGTAGCCGCCGGTGACGGAGTCACGGCCGAGGGGGGCGAGGTCGCGCCACATCTCCTGGAAGGAGGGGGGCGCGGCCGTCGGCCCGGGGGCGAGGGGCACGCTCACACGTCCTCCCGCATGGGGATGCGGACGTCGCGCTCGTCGGCGACGGTCTCGGCGATGTCGTAGCCGGCGTCGACATGGCGGATGACGCCCATGCCGGGGTCGTTCGTCAGGACGCGGCGGATCTTCTCGCCCGCGAGCTTCGTGCCGTCCGCGACGGAGACCTGGCCGGCGTGGATGGAGCGGCCCATGCCGACGCCGCCGCCGTGGTGGATGGAGACCCAGGAGGCGCCGGAGGCGACATTGACCATGGCGTTGAGGAGGGGCCAGTCGGCGATGGCGTCGGAGCCGTCGAGCATGGCCTCGGTCTCGCGGTACGGGGAGGCGACCGAGCCGCAGTCGAGGTGGTCGCGGCCGATGACGAGGGGGGCGGCGAGTTCTCCGGAGGCGACCATGTCGTTGAAGCGCTCGCCGGCGCGGTCGCGCTCGCCGTAGCCGAGCCAGCAGATCCGGGCGGGCAGCCCCTGGAAGTGGACGCGCTCGCCGGCCATCCTGATCCAGCGGTGGAGGGACTCGTTCTGGGCGGAGTCGCCCTCGGGGAAGAGTTCGAGGATCGCCTTGTCGGTCTTGTGGATGTCCGACGCCTCGCCGGAGAGGGCCGCCCAGCGGAACGGGCCCTTGCCCTCGCAGAAGAGGGGGCGGATATAGGCGGGGACGAAGCCAGGGAAGGCGAAGGCGCGGTCGTATCCGGCGAGTTGGGCCTCGCCCCGGATGGAGTTGCCGTAGTCGAAGACCTCGGCGCCCGCGTCCTGGAAGCCGACCATGGCCTCGACGTGCCGGGCCATCGACTCGCGGGCGCGCACGGTGAAGTCTGCGGGCTTCTCGGCGGCGTACGCGGCCATGTCGTCGAAGTCGACGCCGAGCGGCAGATAGGCCAGCGGGTCGTGGGCGGAGGTCTGGTCGGTGACGATGTCGACGGGGGCGCCCTCGGCGAGCATCCGGGGCAGCAGTTCGGCCGCGTTGCCGAGCAGTCCGATGGAGAGCGGGCGGCGGGCGTCCCTGGCCTCGGTGGCGAGCTGGAGGGCGTGGGCCAGGTTGTCGGCCTTCACGTCGAGGAAGCGGTGCTCGATCCGGCGCTCGATGGCGCGGGGGTCGCAGTCGATGCAGATCGCGACGCCGTCGTTCATGGTCACGGCCAGCGGCTGGGCGCCGCCCATGCCGCCGAGTCCGGCGGTGAGGGTGATCGTCCCGGCGAGAGTGCCGCCGAAGCGCTTGGCGGCCACGGCGGCGAAGGTCTCGTAGGTGCCCTGGAGGATGCCCTGGGTGCCGATGTAGATCCATGACCCGGCCGTCATCTGCCCGTACATGGTGAGCCCGAGGGACTCCAGCCGCCGGAACTCCTCCCAGTTCGCCCAGTCGCCGACCAGGTTGGAGTTGGCGAGCAGCACGCGCGGCGCCCACTCGTGGGTCTGCATGACGCCGACGGGCCGGCCGGACTGGACGAGCATCGTCTCGTCCTGCTTGAGGGTGCGCAGCGTACGGACCATGGCGTCGAAGGAGCGCCAGTCGCGGGCGGCCTTGCCGGTGCCGCCGTAGACGACGAGCTTGTCGGGGTGTTCGGCGACCTCGGGATCGAGGTTGTTCTGGAGCATGCGCAGAGCGGCCTCCTGCTGCCATCCCAGGGCGCTCAGTTCCGTACCGCGCTGTGCCCGTACGGGGCGGGGTCCTGACATGGCGTGGCCTCCTCCGAAGTAGTCAATCTATTCACATCCTGAACGGATGAATACTTATAGTCAACAGCTGCGGGGCGGTCCGGCGGGTGATTGGCTGGCGGACATGTCTCCCGGCAAGCACATCACCGACAGCGACAGCGGCACGGACACCGTGGCAACCCGCCGTGACCGTGCCGTACGGGCCGCGGCCGAGCAGGGCCTGCTCGACGGGGGCGAGGCGGTCTGCGCACTGCTCGACGTGGCCGGAATCCGCGCCTCGGCCGCCGCGCTGAAGGCCGCGTTCACCGAGGTCACCGCCCCGGGGACGGCCCTCCTGCACGCCTTCGCCGTGAAGGCCGCGCCGCTCGTGCCCGTACTGCGGCTGCTGGACGCGGCCGGGATCGGCGCGGAGGTCGCGAGCCCCGGGGAGCTGGCCCTGGCGCGGGCGGCGGGGGTACGGGCGGACCGGATCGTCCTCGACTCGCCCGCCAAGACGCCGGCCGAGCTGCGCGAGGCGCTGGCGCTGGGGATCGCCGTCAACGCGGACAACCCGCAGGAGCTGGACCGGATCGACGCCCTGGTGAGCGCCGCCGGGGACGCGGACCGGGCCGCCGCGCCCGCGTCCCCCGTCGGGCTGCGGATCAATCCGCAGACCGGCGGCGGCTCGATCGGCGCGACGGCCACCGCCACGGCCACGTCCAAGTTCGGCGTGGCGCTGCGCGACGAGGGCGCCCGTGCCTGGGTGGTCAGGGCCTTCCTCGACCGGCCCTGGCTGACCCGGCTGCACACCCACTCCGGTTCGCAGGGCGTCCCGACGGCCCTCATGACACGGGGTGTGCGGGAGCTGTACGAGCTGGCCGAGGAGATCAACGCGGCGGCCGGCCGCCGGCAGGTCGACACGCTCGACATCGGCGGGGGCCTCCCGGTCAACTTCGCCTCCGACGAGGAGACGCCGACGTACGCGCAGTACGCCCGGCTGCTGAAGGAGACCGTCCCCGGACTGCTGGACGGCCGCTACGGTCTGGTGACGGAATTCGGCCGTTCCCTGCTCGCCCGGCACGGCACGGTTCTCACCCGGGTCGAGTACGCGAAGTCCGCCGGATCCCGCCCCATCGCGGTCACCCACGCGGGCGTGCAGCTCGTCACCCGTACCGTCTACGCCCCGGAGTCCTGGCCGCTGCGCGTCGCCGCGTACGACCGGGCGGGCCGGCCCAAGGGCGGGCCCGCCGTGGCCCAGGACATCGCCGGCCCGGCCTGCTTCGCGGGCGACCTGCTGGCCGAGAACCGGCCGCTGCCGCTGCTGGAGCAGGGGGATCTCGTCGCCGCCCTGGACACCGGCGCCTACTGCTTCACCGCCCATTACGGCTACAACAGCCTGGCCCGGCCGGGGGTTTACGGGTTCACGGTGGCCCCCGGCGGCGGGGTGCGGTTCGCGACCGTACGGGCTCCGCAGACGCTCGCGGAGATCGTCGCCGAGTCGGGCGGCGCGACCCCGGACGCGCTGCTCGCCGACTGATCCGGCCGCCCCGCCGCCCCGCAGGCGTGGTCCACCGAAATCGCGCCACCCTCGGCCGGACGTTCGAGCATGTTCCGATGGAAAATGCCAGAACGCCCACCCCGCTCCCGAACGTTGCGTAATCTCACGGTTACCGCCATACGACAGTGCGACCGCACGCCCGGCCTGGGGAGGGGAATCCGCGTGCCCGGAATCGATGCATGCCTGGAAGAGGCCATGAGCCTGCCAGGCGCGCGCGGAGCGGCGATTGTCGACTGGACCAGCGGCCTCGCGCTCGGCACAGCGGGCGAGTCGCCCAACGGAGACCATGAGGCTACCGCCGCCGAGACGGCCGAGATAGCCAGAGCGGCGGCCGAGTACTCGGCGTTCGCGCCGGTGGAGAGACCCACGAGACCGGCGCGACCGGCGCTGGCGCTGCCCGCGGGACCGATGGCCACGGCCAGGGCGCTGCCCCCCGGCTTAGGCCCCGTCCCGCCACCGTCCCCCGCCGGTCCCCCGCCACCCCCCGTCGCGCGGCCCGCCTCCGCGCCACCCTCCGCCGGGCCCCCCGGCACCCCCGGAACTCCCAGAACCCCCGGGAACGAGAAGGGCCCGCCGGTCGAGGACCTCATCGTCACCACCCGCACCGGCTATCACATCCTCAGCTTCGTGGAGACGACGTTCGACAGCAGCGTCTTCCTGCACCTCTGGCTCGACCGGGAATCCGGCAACCTCGCCCTCGCCCGCATCCGCCTCAGGCGACTCGCCGAACGGCTGGTTCTGGGATGACCGCGCAGTCCCCCCTCCCCCACATACCGCCGGCCCCCGCCCTGCCGCCGGGGACCCATATCCAGTCGGCCGTCTCCCCGATGCTCGTCCGGCTCGCGGGCGAGCGCGCCACCGGCGCCCTGCTGCGCGACCAGGGCACGCTCTATCTCGCCGACGGCCGCGTCGTCCACGCCGAGAGCCCCGTCGCACCGGGCATGGACGTCCTGCTCACGGCAGGCGGGCGGTTACCTCGCGGCGGCTGGGAGGAAGCCGTCGACCGCGCCGGCACCCGCCGCGAGGTCGGCAGATACCTCGTGGACAGCGGCCGGCTGCACGACGGAGAGCTGGAAATCGCCCACCTGGGCGCCCTGTTCGACGCCGCGTTCTTCGCCCTGGCCCCCGGCAGCGGACCCACCCGGTTCCGGTACGGGGTGGCGCACTGGATGGGTCCCGTACGGCCCGTATCCGCGACGGCCGTCGAGCGCGAGACGGTACGACGGCGCGAACTCCTCGACCACGTATGGCCCTACGCGGCCGTCGACTCCGCGCCCGTGGTGGCGCGCGAGCCGGCGCCCGGCCAGTCCGTCACCCGCAGGCAGCGCGCGCTGCTGGCGCTGGCCGACGGCGTACGCACCCCGGTGGCCATCGCCTGGGCGCTGGGCCGGCCGGCGTTCCACACCCTTCTCGACGTCCGGCGGCTGGCCGCCGCCGGGCTGGTCGAGACGCCCGACGACCCGGTGCCGCCCGCGCCCGCGACGCTTCCGCCGTGGGTGGCGACGGTCTCCGGCGACCCGGACATCACGCTGTTACGCCGGCTCCGCGACGCCCTGGAGGCAAGCCTGTGATCCCCCGCTCCATCCACCGCCGCCCGGTCCGTGCCACCCCGTCATGGTCATGAGGCGTGCTCTGCGGGCGCGTGCCGAGAGGAGACAGCTGATGAGCGCAGAAGCCGACGTACTGGGTGAGATCAGACGCCTACGGGCCCGCCTCCCCCAGCTCACGGGGGCACTGGCGGCCAGCACGGACGGCCTGGTCCTCGCCCAGGACACGGCCGACGTGGAACCCGAAGGCGTCGCGGCCCTCACCGCCGCCGCCCTGGGCGTCGCCATGCGCCTGACGGACGCCACGGGCCAGGGCGGCTTCCGCGAACTGCTGATCCGGGGCGAACTGGGCTACGTGGCGACCTACGCGGCGGGCTCCTCGGCGGTCCTGACGCTCCTGGCGGAGCCCCGGACCAATGTGGGCCGGCTGCATCTGGAGGCCCGCCGGTCAAGCGCCAGGATCGGCGAGCTGGTGGACGGCGCCCTGGAGCGCCTGGAGAACGCCTGACGCGGAAGGCCCCACCCCGAAGACACCCACCTCACCCAACAGATCAGATCAAACTCACAGAAGGAAGTGCGACGATCCATGGCCAACACCGAAGCCGCTCTCAAGGAAGCCGTCACATCCATCGAGGGCGCCATTGGGGCAGCCCTCGTCGACTACGCCAGCGGAATGGCCCTCGGCACGGTCGGCGGCAGCAAGGACCTCGACCTGACGGTCGCGGCGGCCGGCAACACCGACGTGGTCCGGGCGAAGGTCCGCACCATGGAACTGCTCGGCCTGAAGGACGAGATCGAGGACATCCTCATCACGCTCGGCGGCCAGTACCACCTGATCCGCCTCCTCAAGGGCCGTGGAAACAGCGGCCTCTTCCTCTACCTGGCGCTCGACAAGGCCCGCGCGAACCTGGCGATGGCCCGCCACCAGCTGATGAAGATAGAGGCGAACCTGGAGGTCTGACAGACCTCCAGCCCGCTCAACGGCGACGCCGCGCCCCGCCGGGTGCGGCGTCGCCGGCCGCGATTCCGGTGGTCCGGTAGCCCTTCACCCGCTTGCCGACCGGCCGTCCGGCGCCGGCCCAGTCGGTACGTACCCACAGCAGCGCGTCGTCCCGGCGCTCCCGCGCCCCCAGCCACAGCGCCTTGGCCCACAGCCCGGCGCCGACGCCCGCGAGAACGAGCCCGCCGGCGATGGGCAGGACGAACGAGAAGGCCGCGGCCACCAGGAACGCGCCCAGCAGCCACCACCGGTGCGCCCGCCGCCAGTTCCGCAGGGTTACGGCGCGGTCCTGGAGGATGTCGAACTTCCCGGCCCGCGAGGCGGCGTCCGCCCACCCCGCGTAACGCCGCCGCCGCACCAGCACGACCACGGCCGCGCACACCAGGAACAGCGCGGCCCCGGCATACCCGCCGATCCGCCGCCCGGTCAGCCCCGGGATCAGGAACCCGACCCCGGCGGCCACCACCCCCAACCACCACAGGGGCACGGCCCCCGCCCGTACGACCACCGCGACCCGCGCCAAGGACTGTCCGCCGCGCCCCACTGTCTGCCTCCTAGAAGTCACCGTCCGGAGCCGTTCGTGGCGAAGGATAATAACGCTCTCTGAACGTTCTCTGAGAGCCCGGAGAGCCCTGGGAAGGCAACGAGCGCTGTGACCGGAAGGTCTGCCGTGGGGCTGGTGAACCTTCCGGCCACAGCACCGGCTAGTTGAGCAGGTATGCCTTCTCGATCGTCACGTCGTAGGCGTTGCCGCTCGTGTCGGTGACCTTCGCCTTGAGGGAGACCGAGGTCGCGGTCTTCGGGTGGGTCAGGGTGATGTGGTGTCTACCGTCCGTGCCCGTGCCGTAGGTGACCGGAGTGTCGGCCCAGACCTTGCCTCCGTCGTAGGAGACCTGGACGGTGAGCGACCCGAGGTTGTTCTGCGCCGGGCCCCGGACATGGAGCGGGAAGGTGACCGTCTCGCCGGCCTTCGCGGTGCTCGTCAGATCCAGACTCGGCGTGAAGCGGACGATGTTGATGGGCAGGCTCTCGGGCTTACCGCCCGTGACCTGCTTCGAGGTGAACGTCCAAGCCGCCACGAGCCGGCTCGTGACACCCGCGAGCGACGTGGATCGCGTTGCGTCCGTGCTTATCCGGTACGTGGCGGACCCGGCGGGAAGGCTTTCGAGCGTCCCGCACGTCCCGGCCTGCTCGTCGAAGACGGTCTTGCCGTCGACCGTGACCATGGTGCGCTGCTTGGCGACCCCCGAGTCGCCGCGGTGGCCGACCCCGTCGGTGAACTCGTTCATGCAGAACTGCAAGTCGTTGCCGAGCCGCCTGCTGTTCCAGTAAGACTCCTTCGGGCTGAACACACCGACATTGAAGGTCTCCGCGTACGTCTTCCCCGCCTCGAAGGTCCTGGGGTCACCAGCCTCCAGACTTACGCCCAAGCCGTCGTCGCCGTCCTGGTAGGCCCCGAGGTCCCAGGTCAGGTATTTGGGCGCGGTGAAATAGGTCTTGGCCGTGGTGGGCAGGGCGAACGAGTCGGTCATCAGGCCGGTGCTGTACGACGACGACCCTGTGCTGTCGATCCAGGCCGGCAGGAGAGCGCCTGTACGGTTCTTGGCGGAGGAGCCGAACTTGACGTTCAGCAGAGCCAGTTCACTCATAACGGCCGTGTGGTTGAACCCGGTGTAGAACGAACCGGTGCGGTTGTAGAGCAGGTTGTAGCTGGTGCTGCCCTTCTGCCAGAGGCCACCGACCTGCGCGTTCATCAGCGCCGTCGGGACCTGCGGGCCGACATGGCCGACGCGCATGCCGTTGAAGTTGTCCAGCAGCCAGCCGCCGGAACGAACCCAGTCCCCCTTCACACCGAAGCTCACATACGCGTAGAGAAGATTGGCGGAGGAGTCCGGCGCGGTGATGCTGATCGGCTTCGCCGTGCGGGCGTCGAAGGTGACGGTGGTCTCCTCGGTGACGTTCAGCTTCGGCTGGACCAGCCAGGCGTAGTCCGAGCCGGTCTCCACTCCCGTACTGAGCGTGTACGGGCCCTTCGGGAGCCGGATCTTGACGGTACCGCTGTTGCCGGCCATCACATCCTCGGTGAAGCGGCCGTCGTGGCTGAACACCCAGGCCAACGCCGCGGTGGGCTTGCCGTTGTTGTCGATGAACTTCAGCGTGACGTCGTGCGCCTCGCCCTCGCGGACGGCGCCGAAGGTCGTGCGGACGGTCTGGGCGCCGTCGGGTGACTTGGCGACGACCGCGCCGGTGAAGGTGCCGTCGACGCCGCCGATGTTGATGTTCGCCTTGAGGGCGGCCTTCGTGCTGCCGCCGGCGGGGACGGTGACCTTGGTGGCGCCGAGGACGAAGAAGCCGTCCGGGACCGTCTTGCCGGCCGGACCGGCCACCTCCAGCGACAGATCGAGCGTGACGGGCACCGTCCCGCTGTTGCTGTACGTGATCTCCTTGGTGACGGGCAGGGCGTAGGTGTGCGGCCACGGATGGGTGCCGAAGTTCACTCCGGTCTGCTCGCTGACGACGGTCTGGGTGATCGCCTTCGTCAGATCGGCACGGCCCGTCCCCTGCTGGTTCGCACCCAGTCCCGCGCTGGGCTTGGCCGAGGAGACCAGCGCCTGCTTGATGCGCTGGCCGGTCCAGTCGGGGTGCTGCTGGGCGAGGAGAGCAGCGGCGCCCGCGACATGCGGGGTCGCCATCGACGTACCGGACATGGCGACGTAGCCGTCGGCCGCCGGGTCACCGATGAAGCCCTGGGCGGCCTTCGCGGCGACGATGTCCACGCCGGGCGCGGTGATGTCCGGCTTCAGCGCCCCGTTGGTCGTCGGGCCCACGCTGGAGAAGTCGGCGATCCGGTCCTTGCTGTCCACCGCACCCACCGTGAGCGCGGAGGTGGAGCTGCCGGGAGAGCCGACCGTGTTCGCGTCCGGACCCTCGTTGCCGGCGGCGATGACGAAGAGGATGTCGTTCTCGGCCGACAGCTTCTTGACCGCCGCCTCCAGCGGGTCGGTCCCCGGGGTGTCCTCGCCACCGAGGCTCAGGTTGGCTATCTTCGCGCCCTGGTCGACGGCCCACTGCATGCCCGCGATGATGCCGGAGTCCTCGCCCTCACCGTTGTCGTTGAGGACCTTGGCGTCGAGGATCTTCGCGCCGGGCGCGACCCCGAGGTACTTCCAACCGGACTTGGCACCCGAACCCGCGATGATCGACGCGACATGCGTACCGTGGCCGACGTGGTCGACGGTGTTGCCCGAGCCCGAGAAGTCCTTCCGGGCGATCGAGACACCCTTGAGGTCGGGGTGCGTCTGGTCGACCCCGGTGTCCAGGACGGCGACCTTCACGCCCACACCGGCGTAACCGGCCTGCCAGGCCGTCGGCGCGCCGATCTGCGCCACGCTCTTGTCCAGCAGCGCCTTGCGCTTCCCGTCCAGCCACACCCGCTCGATACCGGGGGCGGTCTCACGGGCCTCGTTCGGCGCGTCGGTGGGCTCGGTCAGCGCGTCCCAGGCCTCGGACGCCTCCTCCTTGGGCACGGTGACCGCCTCGCCACCGACGGACGGCAGAGCGCGGCGCACCGAGACGTCCGCCTCGGCGATGGCTGTCCTGGCCTCCGCCTTCCGGCCCGCGTTCTTCTCGTACGACACGATCAGCGGGAGCGAGGCCCGCCGCTCGTCGTCGTACCCGGCCTTCCGCAGCCCCGTCACATTGAACAGCCGCCGGTCCAGCTTCCCCTGGACCACCAGCGGAGCGGCGTCCGCCGGCAGGACGTACACCTCGTCCCCGACGGTCCTGATGTTCATCCGCGTGCCCTCGCGGCCCTTGCCGGGCTGCACACGCGTCACCCGGCCCTTGCTGTCCATCAGGACCTGGTCACCGGTGATCAGGGTGACGGAGCCGCCGGCCTCCGCCTGCCGCCCCTTCACTCCGAGTACCTCGGCATCGCCGGTCCCCGACGCGGTGGCGGTATTCACGGTGGCACCCGATATGAGCCCGGCCGTCAGCAGGGCGGCCACCATGGCCGCACCCGCTCTCCTTCTGTGAGTACGCAACACTTCCCCAACTGTGTAAGCACTGACCCGAACAGGACTCCCGAGGCGCGTGCGTCCCCCTCGGACACATCCTCAGAAAACGACAACCACCGGGACCCACGGCGCACGAAACTCACAACCCACGTGCGTGCAAGCAGAGTTGAAGAGGATCCAGGTGGTTGCCCAACTCCGGGCGATAAGACGATCAGCACCCCCCGCAGGTTCTCCCGCACGACCAGTTTCTTTCGTCAGGAGGCGTACGGTTCGAGCGCGCCGCGCAGGATACGGACGCACGGCCTGTGATCTCGTCCCGGCTCAGGGTCCGCAGATCCGGAATGTCCACGGTGCGGGTGGTCGCGCGCCGGTGGTGTTCCATGATGCCCAACCCCGGCCCCGGGGCAACGCGAAGGGGCCCTCCCTCTGACGAGGAAGGGCCCCTTCGCACATGGAGCGCCCGGCAGGCCTTGCACCTACATTTCCCACCGGCAGGTGGGCGTCTTTCCTTGGACCACAGACGCGAGACTTCGTTTCGCTGAACCGAAGTAACACCATGATCATACAAGAGACTTGAGGTTCGGATCAACAACGGTCGCCACCGAGACGGCCCTACCGTCGCACGGCGTCCACGAACGTCCGCCAGGACGCCGCCGCGAAGACAACGGCCCCACGCTCGCGATCCTTGGTGTCACGAACGGCCTGACGGCCGGAGCGCAACCGGCCGTGCTCCACGCACCCGTTGTTGCTGCCGCTGTATGTGCTCTTGCGCCAGACCGCACCGTCGAACTCGTCGGAGGTCACTGCCCACTGTCCTAGAGGAGATCACGAATGTACTTCTCTGAGGCGGACGGCGAGAGAGCCGCTGCGGTGAACTCGTCCCATACACGCGTGTACATCTGAACGTCCGTCCGCTGTTCCAACAACGTACCACCGGTGACATGCTCCAACCATGTGACGTCGATGGACGGTTCACCGCTGAGCGAGAAGAGCGTGAACGGTGCGTACTGCTCGGCCGGAATCGCAGCATCGAGGGGCAGGATCTGGATGTTGACGTTCGGCCGGTCCCCCATCTCCAGCAGGTGCCCGAGCTGTTCTCGCGCCACGGCCGGCGACCTGCCGATCCGGTGGAGTACAGACGCCTCGATGATCGCGCGCAGCCGGAATTCCAGTTGGGAGTCAAGGAGTTCCTGTCGCTTCATCCGCGTCTCGACCAGCGCGTCGATCATCGCCACCGGCGTACGCGCCTCGAAGATCTGCCGCATGTACGACTCGGACTGGAGCAGCCCCGGGATGACCGCCGGGCCATACTCACGCACCAGCGCGGAGTCGGACTCCAGCGTCAGGTAGTCCTTCAACTCCTCGTACAACAGCGGGCCTTGGCCGCTCCACCAGTCCACCTTGTGGATCTCCCGGGAGAGCCGCTTGACGCTCGCGATGTACGCCTCGTCCTCGACCCCGTAGAACTCCAGCAGGACCGTCAGATCCAGCGGCCTTATGCCCCGCTTGCCGTTCTCGATCTGCGAGATCTTCGGCTGACCGCACTGCAACTTGTCGGCGATGTCCTGGACCTTGTACCCCCTCTCCACACGGAGTCGCTTCAGCTCGTTGCCGAGCCGCCTGCTACGCATCGTGGGCATATCGCTCTGGGCCATGCCCTCATGGTGGCGCTCTCACAGCCAGATACAAGCCTCCGCAGGCATCATTCACTCTCAAGAGTTAAGCCGCCTAGGAATACTTGCCTTAGCAATCCTCCTTCGCACACCATCAGCCCGTAACACGGCGCACCGACCCGGTGACTCGCCGTCGTCCACCGCGCTGCCCCCACCGGCAGCAGCCCAGGAGGAGCCATGGCGAGCGTGGCCGGGATCGAACGGGAGCTGCGGCTCAGCCTCACCGTGCGGCCAGCCGAGTTGGGCCGTATCCGGCGTGACCTGCTGGAACGGCTGGACGCATGGGGGTACGCGGCCGTACGTGACGACGCCGTTCTCGTCGTCACGGAGCTGCTGACGAACGTTCACCAGCACGCCGGCGGGCGGTGCGACCTGCTCGTCAGACCCGCCGAACCGGGCCCCGAACCGGGCCTTCTCCTCATCACGGTCAGTGACCCCGTGATGGTCGCGCCGTCCCGACGGAAGGCACACAAGGCACCCGGCACCGCCGAGGACGGCCGGGGGCTCGTCCTGATCGACGCGCTGACCGAGCACTGGGAGACCGTGCTCACCGCGACCGGCAAGGACATCCGGTGCGTCATGCGAGTGCCTCCACCCCTACCCCACAACGGAGTTGACCCGTGTCCGTCGACGCACGCGCCATCTTCAAAGAGCTGAACACCTACCTCGTCGCCCACCCCGACGAAACCCCCGCCCTCATTCCGCTCTTCGACTCGATGCTCGACCACGAGCACGCCGGCCGCTGCACCCACCACAGCCGCTGCCCGGTGATCAGCGCCGGGGCCGTTCTCGTGAACGAGCGCGGGCTGGCGCTCGCCCTCCGTCGCGGCGACGCCAACAGACCGGAAGCCATCTGGGGATTCGCCGAGGGCGACCCCGAGCACGCGGATCGCTCCCTCCGGGACACCGCCGCGCGGGTGCTTCAGGAATCGACCGGCGTCCATGACCTGTGGCCGGTGGCCGGTACGGAGAGCCCGGTGCTGGTCGATACGTCGCGTATCGCGTCCGAAGGAGCCGAACCGCCCACGCCCACCCGCACGCGGTACGGGTTCCGTTACCTCTTCCGCGTCCGCACCGGCATGGTGCTGCGCACCCTGACCCACCTGGGCCACGCACGCTGGATATCCCTCGACGCCATCGGATCGCCCCTGCTCAGCTCACGGTTGAAGGCCCGCCTCGGACGTCCGGGCGGGCCCACGTGAGCCCTGGCGCCCAGCAGCTCGGTTACGTCATCGCCGTCCTGGCCATCGGCGGCTCGCTCGCCTTCGCCATCTGGCGCGGCTGAGCGGCACCCCCGTACGCCCTGATACGCCCTGACACCCTCACTCCACGAACAGCCCCCGCACGCTCGCCCGCGCGTCGAACTCCTCCAGCCGCGCCTGCGCGTCCGGCAGCCCGTCGCACATCGCCTCCAGCAGCACCCGCCCCAGCAGCATCGGCGCGCACACCGTGTCGAAGGCGAGGCCCGTGCCGACCGCCGCCGGGATCAGCAGGTCGCTGTGGCGGGCGACGGGGGCGAAGGCGGAGTCGGCGATCGTCACGACCGTCAGGCCGGTGGACCTGGCGTACGCCAGCGCGTCCACGACCTCCTTGGGGTGGCGCGGCAGCGCGAAGCAGAGCAGCGCGCTCGCGCCCGCGTGGCGGGCCGTGTCGATACGGTCGGCGAGCAGCGTGCCGCCCTCGTCCAGGAGCCGGACGTCGGGATGGACCTTGGCGGCGAAGTACGCGAAGCCGCGCGCCTGCGAGGAGGCGGCGCGCAGGCCGAGGACCGGGAGCGGGCGGGAGGCGGCCAGCAGGCGGCCGGCGCGTTCGACGGGGGCCGGGTCGGCGAGGAGTTCGGCGAGCTGGCGCAGGTTCTCGATCTCGCCGTGGACGGCCTGCTGGTACTCGTTGTACGAGGCGCCCCGGTCCGTCTCGGCAGGCCCGATCACGTTGCCCGGCGCGACCTCCCGCAGATGTCTGCGCAGCGCCGGGTAGCCGTCGAAGCCGAGCGCGACCGCGAAGCGGGTGACGGACGGCTGGCTGACGCCGGCGAGTTCGGCCAGTTCGACGCTCGACAGGAACGGCGCGTCGGCCGCCCGCCGGACCATGCTGTGCGCGATGCGCCGCTGGGTGGGCGTGAGGCGGTGGCCCTCGAAGAGCTGCTGGAGTCGGGCGGCAGGGCTGTCGCTCATGCGATCCCCCTTGTCGGTTCGGTTGAGGGCAGGTAGGCGCCGGGCGCGCCGCCGTACCCGTCGCCGTCGCCCGCGACGTCCGCGAACCGGTCGAGCAGCGCGGCGGCTGCCGTCACATCATCGGTCAACGGCCGGTCCGCGACCGCCTCTTCGAGTACGGACCCGGCCAGCTCCAGCGCCCGGCCGACCGGAAGCCCGGCGTCCGGGCTCAGCCCGCGCAGCCGCAACGCCCGTACGGCGGCGACGAGTTCGCAGCCGACGACCAGACGGTACGCGCCCGCCACCCGCAGCGTCTGACGTGCGGCGAGCGACGCGAAGCTGGCCTGTTCCTCCACGCCCCGGGACAGTACCGCGTGGCCGAGCGAGGCCGGGGCCGCGTAGGCGCGCAGATCGCCGAGGGCCGCGCCGGCCGCGTACTCCAGGATCATCACGCCGGAGCTCGCGGGCTCGGCGTCCGCGAGGAACGGGCGCAGCCGGGTGAAGGCCGGTTCGTTCAGGGCGGAGAGCCGGGAGGTGGAGAGCCGGGCGGTCTGGACGAGCGAGAGCCTGAAGTGGTCGAGCGCGAGGGCTATCTGGGCGAGATAGAAGCCGCCGTGGTGGTACGCGGCGGGGATCGGGTCGGCGTCCGTGCCCGGGAAGATCAGCGGGTTCTCGGCGGCGGCGTTGATCTCGACGGCGAGGGCGGCCTCCAGCGCGTCGGCGGCGTCCCGCGCGGGGCCGTGGATCTGCGGCACGCAGCGGAAACCGTACGGGTCCTGGATGCGGCCGAGCGGCGGCCCCGGCCGTTCGTCGGCGCCGAGGAACCGGCGCATCCGGGCGGCGACTGCGTACGAGCCGACGTGCGGGCGCGCGGCGTGCACGGGCTCGGCGTACGCCTCGTACGAGCCGTCGACGGCCAGCAGCGAGAGCGCGGCGACCAGCTCGGTGGCGTCCAGGAGGCGGCGCAGCTCGTGCAGGGCGAGCGCGGCCTGCCCGAGCGTCAGGGCGTTGCTGCTGATCAGGGCGAGGGCGTCGTTGTTGTCGAGCGGCTGTGCCTCGGGGGCGCGCCCGCCCTGCCAGGGGTGCTCGCCGACGAGGGCGAGGCCCATCTGCGCGAGGGCCGCGATGTCGCCCGTACCGACTGAGCCGAACGCGTTCACGACCGGGTACGCGCCGGCTTCCAGCGCGTCGCAGAGGGCCGTGATGACGGTCGGCCTGAGTCCGGCACCGCCCGCGAGCAGCTGGTTCGTCCGTACGGCGAGCATGGCGCGGACCTCGCGGGCGGGCAGGGCGTCGCCGATGGCGCCGGCGTGGCTGCGCAGCAGGCGCAGCCCGTGGTCGGCGGCTGCCTCGCTGGGCACGCTCTCGCCGCGGTTGGCGCCGACGCCGGTGGACCGCCCGTACACCCGGCCGGAGGCGGCCAGCTCGCGCGCGACGTGCCAGCTCAGCTCGACACGCTTCATCGCGTCGGTCCCGGGTACGGGACGAGCGGCGCCGGAGGCGAGGCGGACGACATCGGCGACGGGGAGGCTCCGGCCGTCGAGCACGACGATGGCGGGGGGCGAGGGCGCGGTGACGACAGCGGCGGCAGGTGCGGACGGCGTCACAGCGCCGTCACTCTCGGTCCTGGTCATACCACACCTCTTCCGTCTCGCCGCGCCCTGCGATCACTGCCGCTACGCACATCCGTAACCAGTGATTTACCTCGGGGCATTGACAATCTATTCAGTCAACGAGAACTCTGCATGACTATATGCAGCCAGGCAAGGGACGCGGGCAGACCCGAGCAGACTCGGCAAGGGACAACAGATGATCAAGTTCGACACGGTGCACAAACGCTTCCCGAACGGAACGACGGCGGTCCATGATCTGACGCTGGAGATGCCGGAGGGCGGGATCACCGTCCTCGTAGGCTCCTCCGGCTGCGGGAAGACGACCACGCTGCGCATGGTCAACCGCATGGTGGAGCCGTCCTCGGGCACCATCCGGCTGGCCGGCAAGGACATCCGCGAGCAGGACGCGGCCGAGCTGCGGCGCGGCATCGGATACGTGATCCAGCAGTCGGGCCTCTTCCCCCACCGTACGGTCCTCGACAACATCGCGACCGTGCCGCTGCTGCTCGGCTGGGGCCGCAAGAAGGCCCGCGCGCGGGCCTCGGAGCTGCTGGAGACGGTCGGGCTGACGGCGGAGGCCGGCAAGCGCTACCCGCACCAGCTCTCCGGCGGCCAGCAGCAGCGCGTCGGGGTGGCGCGCGCCCTGGCGGGTGATCCGGCGGTGCTGCTGATGGACGAGCCGTTCGGGGCGGTCGACCCGGTCGTCAGGATCCAGCTCCAGGACGAGCTGCTCCGGCTCCAGCAGGAGCTGAACAAGACCATCGTCTTCGTCACGCACGACATCGACGAGGCGGTCCGGCTCGGGGACCGTATCGCCGTCTTCCGCACGGGCGGCCATCTCGTCCAGTGTGCCCCGCCCGCCGAGCTGCTGGCCCGCCCGGCGGACGACTTCGTGGCGGGGTTCCTGGGCGAGGAGCGCGAGCTGAAACTGCTGTCGCTGATGACCCTCGCCACCGTCCCGGTAGCACCGACAACAACGGTACGGGAGGACGAGCCGGCGCCAGGCCCGGAGGCGCACCTGGTCGTCAACGCGAAGGGCGAGCCACTCGGCTGGCGCGAAACAGAGACGCCGGCCACCGCCCCTCTGCTCCCGATCCGCCCCCTCCGCGACACGGACTCCCTCCTCGCGGCGCTCAACGAGTCGATCGCCTCCCCGACACCCACCGGCCTGATAGCCAGGATCGACGCCGACGGCGTGCTGAAGGGCGTGACCTCGCGGGACGCGATCCACGAGCACGCGGGCCGCAGGCACCTCCAGGTCCGTGACGGCGGGGAGTCGATATGACCATCGACTGGTCCTGGATCTCCGGTCACACGGGCGATCTCGCCTCCCTGACCCTCAACCACCTCCAGGCCGCCCTGAGCGCCGTCTTCTTCGGCCTGCTCATCTCTCTCCCGCTGGCCGTCCTGGCCCACCGGGTGCGTCCGCTGCGCGGGTTCCTCCTCGGGGTGTCGAACGTCCTGTTCACGATCCCGTCCATCGCGGTCTTCGTCCTGCTGCTGCCCGTCTCGGGCCTGACCAGGACCACGACCGTGATCGGGCTGACGATCTACACGATCGTCGTGCTGCTGCGGAACACGGTCGAGGGCCTCGACGCGGTCCCCACCAGGGCCCGCGAGGCGGCCGTCGCCATGGGCACGCGCCCGCTGCGGACGCTGCTGACCGTAGAACTGCCGCTGGCGCTGCCGGTGATCATGGCGGGGGTGCGGATCGCGACCGTCATGTCGATCTCGCTGGTCAGCGTGGCGACGTACATCGGTGACGGCGGGCTCGGCCAGCTCTTCACCGACGGTTTCCAGCGCAACTTCCCGACGCCCGTGGTGGCCGGCATCGTGCTGACGCTGCTGCTGGCGCTGGTCGCGGACGCGCTGCTGGTGACCGTGCAGTACGTCCTCACCCCCTGGACCAGGAAACAGCGCCACTCAGCCGGCGGAAGGGCCTAGGCCATGTTCGAACTCTTCAAGAACCTGGGCTCCTGGCTGGTAGCCGGCGAGCAGTGGTCGGGCTCCGACGGCATCGGCCACCGCCTGGCCGAACACCTCCAGTACTCACTGCTCGCGACGGTGATCGCCGCCGTCATCGCGCTGCCCGTAGGACTGCTCATCGGGCATACGGGCCGAGGCGCGTTCGTGGCGATCAATCTCGCCTCGTTCGGCCGGGCCCTGCCGACCGTCGGTCTGGTCGTCCTGGTGTTCCTCGCGAGTGGTCTGTCGATGACGCCGGTGTACGTGGCACTGGTCGCGCTCGCCGTGCCGTCCATCGTGACCAACACGTACGCAGGGATGACCGCCGTCGATCCGGAGGTGAAGGACGCGGCGCGCGGCCAGGGCATGCGCGGCCATCAGGTGCTCCTCCGCGTCGAGGTCCCGCTGGCGCTCCCGCTGATCATGACCGGGCTGCGGCTCGCGCTGATCCAGGTGGTGGCGACGGCGACCATCGCCGCGTACGTCAGCTTCGGCGGCCTCGGCCGGTACGTGTTCGACGGGCTGGCCCAGCGCGATCTGGTGCAGGTCCTGGGCGGGGCGGTGCTGGTCGCGGTCGTCGCGGTCGGCCTGGATCTGGCGCTGTCAGGACTCCAACGCGTGCTCTTCCGCCACCGCACGGCCCGCCCGTAAAGAAAGGGAAGAAAACCCATGACCTCCCCCTCCCCCTCGCCCACCGCCTCCTCCACCCCCTCCTCCCCCACCCCCTCCTCCTCGTCCATGCCCCGCCGACGGGCCGTGCTCGGCGGCCTGTTCGCCGCCGCCTCCGTCCCCGTACTCGCCGCGTGCGGCGGCGGCATCACCTCCCTGGACGGCCAGGGAGGCAGCGGAGGTGGTGGCGGCGGCTCCAGCGCGGACGGCATCACCATCGGCACCGCCAACTTCACCGAGAACCAGATCCTCGGCTATCTGTACGCCGCCGTGCTGAAGTCAGCCGGCGTGAAGACGAAGGTCCGGCCCAACCTCGGTACGCGCGAGATCCTCATCCCGGCGCTCAAGGGCGGCGACATCGACCTTCTCCCCGAGTACCAGGGCGCGTTGCTCCACTATCTCTCCCCGAAGGCCACCGCCACGGAGGAGGGCGAGATGCAGAACGCGCTCACCATCGCCCTCCCGGCGGGCCTCCAGGTCCTCCCGTACGGCAGCGCCGAGGACTCGGACGCGTTCGTCGTGACCCGCGCGACCGCCGACAAGTACGGTCTCACCTCCCTGGCCGACCTGCGGAAGCAGAACGGCAAGCTGATCATCGGCGCGGCGCCGGAGGTGAAGAAGCGGGTCGTGGGGGTGATCGGGCTGAAGGACGAGTACGGCGTCGAGTTCAAGGAGTTCAAGTCGCTGGACTCGTCGGGTCCGCTGGTGAAGGGCGCGCTGAAGAAGGGCGATGTGGATGTCGCCAACCTCTTCACCACGGACACCGACATAGTCTCCGAGGGCTGGGTGGTCCTCACGGACCCGAAGAACCTGATCCCCGGCCAGCACATCGTCCCCCTGATCGCCGACCGCAAGGCCGACTCCACGGTACGGAAGGCCCTGGCGCGGCTGGGCAACGCGCTCTCGACGAAGGACCTGACCGAGCTGAACCGCCAGGTCGACAAGGACAAGAAGGACCCGGAGGACGTCGCGAACAAGTGGGCGGCGGCACACATAAAGGCCTAAGACCGACCGGTCCAAGCGCTACCGCGCAATGCCTTGACCATGACGTCACAGACCGGCGCGTCCACGGCCGGCCGCTGGGTGCCGACCCGCCGGTACCCCCACCCCTCGTACCGTTCGCGCACCTTGGGGTGCCCGCTGTCGACGAGCAGGACCGCCAGGTCTTCGTCGCGCTCCGCCAGCAGGGCCTGGTGGAGCGCGTCCGAGGCCCCGGTCTTGCGCCACTTGGGCCGCAGCATCAGCTCGGAGACGGCGTAGGTACGGGACCGCTCGGGGGCGGGGTCGAGATGGCCGCGCCACCACTCGCGGCCCGTCTCCAGCGGGGCGCCGTAGGCGAACCCGACGGGCTCGCCGCCGTTCCCGTCGTACCCGATCACGCAGGTGAACCCGGGCCGGCCGCCCCAGTGGTCGACGAACCAGGGGAAGCGCTGGACGAAGGGATCGTCCGGTGCGTACTCGGGGATGCCCGCGTGGAGGTCGAGGAGGATACGACGGATGCGCGGGAGGTCGCTGTGGCTGTAGGGGCGCAGGTGAATCACGGGGTCGGCTCCGTTCCGTATGCGCGAACGCGCGTAGACATACGACCGCGTCCGGCGTGCTCGATAAGTTGCCCACCCCGCACCCCACCTACTCCTCCCCGCTACTCCCTCTCCCCGCTACCCCTCTCCCCGCCACTCCTCTCCCCCCGGCCGACCCGCTCGGCGCGCCGCCGGAGCAGGTCGCGTTCGCGCGCGTTGCGGGTGAGCCCGGCCGCGCGCTCGAACTCCGCGCGCGCCTCGGCCGTACGCCCCAACTTCTCCAGGAGATCACCGCGGACGCTCGGAAGCAGGTGGTACGAGCGGAGCGCGGATCCGGCGGCGAGGGCGTCCACGAGCGCGAGCGCGGCGGCGGGGCCGTCGGCCATGGAGACGGCGACGGCGCGGTTCAGCTCCACGACCGGGGAGGGCGTGAGCGCGGCGAGCCGGCCGTAGAGGGTGGCGATGGCGGCCCAGTCGGTCTCCCCGTACGTCGCCGCACGCGCATGGCAGGCGGCGATGGCGGCCTGGAGCGCGTACGGCCCCGGCTCCTCCTTGAAGTCGCCCGCGCGGGTGAGGGCGGTGAAGCCGCGGCGGATGAGGAGCTGGTCCCAGCGGGCCCGGTTCTGGTCGGCGAGGAGCACGGGCGCACCGTCGGGTCCGGTACGGGCCGCCGTACGGGACGCCTGGAGCTCCAGCAGCGCGGCTAGGGCGTGGACTTCGGGCTCGTCGGGCATGAGCGCGGCGAGCTGCCTGGCCAGCCGGAGGGCGTCCTCGCAGAGGGCGGGGCGGAGCCAGTCGTCACCGGCGGTGGCGGAGTACCCCTCGTTGAAGACGAGGTACACGACCTCCAGTACGGAGGCGAGGCGCGCGGCCCGCTCGGGACCGTACGGCACCTCGAAGCCGACGCCCGCCGCGGCGAGGCTCCGCTTGGCGCGCACCACACGCTGGGCGACGGTCGCCTCGGAGGTGAGGAAGGCGCGGGCGATCTCGCCGGTGGTGAGCCCGCAGAGCAGCCGGAGGGTGAGGGCGATGCGGGCTTCGGTGGAGAGGACGGGGTGGCAGGCGGTGAAGATGAGGCGCAGGAGGTCGTCGTCGATGGGATCGGACTCGGCCAGCTCCTCCACAACCCGCACGTCTACGCCCGGTTCGGCGTCCGCCAGCTCCCGCCCGACCTCGGCGAGCTTGCGCGCGTAGGTCTCGCGGCGGCGGACGAGGTCGATGGCGCGGTGCTTGGCGGTGGCCATGAGCCAGGCCCCCGGCTTCTCCGGAACACCCGACTCCGGCCACCGCTCCACCGCCGCGACCAGCGCGTCCTGCGCGATCTCCTCAGCGATGCCGACATCGCGCACGATGCGGGCGACCACGGCGATAATCCTCGCCGACTCCACCCTGAACACCGCGTCAAGCGCGCGGCCCGCCCGTTCAGCCCGTTCCGCCTGCCCATCCCGTCCAGCATGCTCAGCGCTCACGGAAACCCATCAGAGCACAGAACACACACCGGCACCCTGCCCGGCCGTCGCGTGGCGCAGGCAAGAGGGAGACCACTGGGACACATGTGGCGACAAGCAGGCTCCCACCGGGCACATCGCACCCCTGGAGAGCATCTGGAGAGCGTCTTATGCACCTCAGGACACAAGAGCCGCCGGAGACGCCCCCAAACTGCCCACCAAATCACCTCAAACGGGACACAATGGCGACCAGGAAGCAGACACCCAGCCACGGAGCCGACGCCGCGCCACCCCACACCACCGCCGCGCGGGGCGCCGCAGACCGTGCAACCGCCGCGCGGGCCCCGCAGGCCGTGCAACCACCGCGCGGGCCCCGCAGGCCGTGCAACCACCGCGTGGGCCCCGCGGGGCCCACCGGCCCACCGGCCCGCCAGACCCGAACCGACCGCAATCGCGGCAAACCCCCCGGGTAAACCCCCCTCCCACCCGGCCGCCCCTCCCGATAAGCCGCACTTGCGTCTCCGGGACAGGTGTCAAGGGTGAGCGAAGCGAAATCGGCGCAGCCGACGCGACGCAGGAGCGCCCTTTACACCTGTCACGGAGACGCGAAACTCACAGCCGGAGGGGCGGCCCACCTACCCAACAACCCGCGCCACCCACCCCACCCACCCCACGCGACCCGCTCGACCTACTCGACCTACTCGACCTACTCGACCTACTCGACCTACTCGGCAATCTGCCGGACCTCAAGGGTCACGGGCATCTCGTCCTCGTGCACGTCCACGAAGCGCTGCGCCCAGTAGACCGCCTCTTCCTTGTCCTTCGCCTGGAGCAGCGCGTACCCCCCGATGACCTCCTTGGTCTCGGTGAACGGCCCGTCGGTGACGGTGGTCTTCCCGTCCCGCCGGCTGACCCGCACCCCGTCCGAGGTGGGCGTCAGCCCGGCGGTGTCGAGCATCGCCCCCGCCTTGGTGATCTCCTCCAGCAGCGCCCCCATGCGCTGCATCAGCTCGGGGCTGGGGCCGCCCTCGGGGATGGCGGACTCCTCGATACGGACCATGGACAGGTAGCGCGGCATGGTGACTCCTCAGATAGTTCCGAATGCGCCGGACGTGCCGGATGTACTGGACGTGCCGAACGTGCCGGACGGAGTGGGACTCTTTCCCGCTCTCACCCTTACGTCGAACGGGAGACGCCCGCATCGACACACGCCGGAGACTTTTCCCGAAGATCTTTTCCGCGCGCGTTCCAGAACCGGACGCAGACAAGGCAGAGCAGGGCCATGGGGATGACCGGGAGCCAGGTGAGGGTGGTGGTGTCGAACCGGCTGGAGCCACCGCCACCGACACCACCACCGTCACCACCGCCACCGCCGTCCCCGACCACCACGGACAGCAGGAGGGACAGCACCATGTTGTTGCCCGCGTGGGCCAGAGAGGCGGTCCAGATGGTGCCGCTGCGCAGATAGAGCCAGCAGAGAAGGATCTCCTGGAACAGAAAGGAAACCGTCCAGACCGCCAGTCCGAGCAGCACATTCCCGAATTCGATATAGCCGAGGAACGCCAGCGGATAGTGCCACACCGCCCAGACAACCCCCGTAACCAGCACGGACGGAACCATCCGCCCCGGATACACCCGCGGCCGGAGATAGCTGGTCCAGCCGAATTCCTCACCCCAGTACAGCGGCGTGAGCAGCGGTACGACGCACATCAGCAGCAGCACACCCGCCCAGCCGGGCAGGCCGGGGACCAGTCCGTCCAACGGAGACAGATCCGGGCGCCACAGCCCGGCCACCGCCGCGAAGGCCAGGGCCCCGGCGGCGATCAGCAGCGGTGTCAGCCATGCCATCAGGTAGTACGGCCAAGCATGCCGCAGCCGCAGGGCCAGCCCGGCGTCCGCGAACCCCTCGCGGGTGACCCAGCGGCGTACGACTACCGCGGCGATCGCCGGCAGAAACGCGAACGACAGCTGGACCAGCGGATTGACAAGCGACATTCCCAGGAATCCGGCGCCGAACATGCACAGCCAGGACCCACCGAAAGCGATAAGCAGAAACACCCATAGCCCGCGACCCCGCACAGAAACAGACACAGACCCACCGGAATTCCCCACCATTTCGCGCCTCTCCCTCTCGCGTAATTCGCGTACGGCGGCAATGGTCGCCGCAGGCGGCACAGCCGCACATCGCGGCGGGGAGGGATCTCGGACCTGAGGAATCTGGCTCTCAAGAGGGAAGCGGTGACCGGCCGGCGCGGGACACACTGACGCCCGTGCAGAAACAGAACCTGATACGGAACTCGGTGTACGGCATCACGTACGGCGTCACGTACGCCGCCCTCGGCGCGGCCCTGAGCCTGCCCCCGCTCACCGCAGCGCTGATCGCGGGCCTGGGCCTCCGCTGGGCGGGCTTCGGCGCCGTACTGGCGGTGCTGCTGGCGGTGGGTGGTTTCCCGGGGCCGGTACGGGGATGGTGCGTGAGCCTGGCGAACAGGTTCCTCCGTACGTCCCTCCCCGCGCCGACCGCGCCGGCCACGCGGGAGGCGGGCTCCCCCTGGCCGAACCGGTGGCGTACCTCGGCCTGGCTCCTCGCCCATGTCACCGTCGGCTGGCTGGTGCTGACCACGGCCGGACTCGTCCTCCTGGCGGTGGCGGTGACGGGCGGGGCCTGGGCGGCCGGCGGTGACCGGGTCCAGTTCTTCGGCGGCGACGTGGTTGTACGGCCGGGCTGGCCAGGGGCATGGGTGGTACTCGCGGCGGTCGCCGGGATCGCGGTGGCGGCGCAGATCTGCGCGAGCGGCGCGGCCGTCCTGCGGGCGCTCGCGCCCGCGCTCCTCGGCCAGAGCCCGGCCGAGCGGCTGGCCGCCGCCGAGGCCCGGACGCGCGAGCTGGCCCACCGTAACCGGCTGGCACGGGAGCTGCACGACTCGATCGGGCACACCCTCACCGCGTCCACCATCCAGGCGGCCGTGGCGAGCGAGCTGATGACCACGGACCCGGCCCGGGCGCGCCGGGCGCTGACCAGCATCGAGGAGTCGTCGCGCAGCGCGCTGGACGATCTGGACCACGTACTGGGCGTACTGCGCGAGGCGCCCAGCACCGCAAGCACCACAACCCCCGCCCCACCCACGCTCACGGACCTCCCCGCACTGCTGGCCCGGGTTCGGCAAACCGGTACGGATGTACGCGCCGACCTACCCGCCGCCGACGCGCTGACGCGCGTACCGGCCGCCGTCTCCCGCGAGGCGTACCGCATCGTCCAGGAGGGCCTGACCAACGCCCTGCGGCACGGCGCCGGAACACCGGTCTCGGTCACCGTGAGCGTGACCGTCACGACGACGGAAGACGGCGACCGCCTGAGCCTGGAACTGGCGAACAAAACAACAGAACCCCACCCCCGTCACAGCCACGGCCACGGCCTGACGGGCATGTCCGAACGCGTACGACTCCTGGAAGGCGAGTTCCACGCGGGCCCGACCGCCGACGGCCGCTGGACCCTGACGGCCGCCCTGCCACTACGGTCGGCACGGTGAAGCCCGCGACGCCCGTAACACCCGTAACACCCGTAACACCCGTAACACCCGTAACACCCGTAACACCCGTAACCGTACTCATAGCCGACGACGAGGAACTCACCCGCACCGGACTGCGCGCCCTCCTCTCCGCCCAGCCCGATCTGGAGGTAGTCGGCGAGGCCGCGAACGGCGCCGAAGCGCTCCCCCTGATCCGGCGGACGCGCCCCGATGTGGTGCTGATGGACGTACGGATGCCGGTGATGGACGGAATCGAGGCCACGAGCCGCCTGAAGGCCGAGCAGCAGCAGACCGCCCAGCTCCTCCCGAAGGTCCTGGTGATCACGACCTTCGAGAGCGACGCCTACGTCTACGACGCCCTGCGCGCGGGCGCTGACGGCTTCCTCCTCAAACGCGCCCCGGTCCAGCAGATCGCCCACGCCGTCCGGCTGGTCGCCACCGGGGACTGCCTCCTCTTCCCCGACGCCGTACGCAGAGTGGTCACCGCCCGCCCCCACCCGACCGCACCTCTCCTCCCGGCCCCCCTGACTGCCCGCGAAACGGAGATCCTCCGCCTGATCGCCACCGGCCTCTCCAACCCGGCGATCGCGGCCCACCTCACGGTCAGCCTGGAGACCGTAAAAACCCACGTCAGCAACCTGCTCACCAAGCTCGACGCCCAGAACCGCACCCAGGCGGTGATCCTGGCCTACGAATCCGGCCTGGTCGTCCCGGGCAGCAGCCGCCACTGACGCCCGTTCGGGGTAATTTCCATAAAAGTGCCACGGGCATGTGCGTGTCCGCTCCAGCATCGGTCTGCTTGAGCAACAGCGACATGGAGGGTGGGCGATGAACGTCGAGCCAAGCCAGGAGCCCGTCGATCTGCTGATCGCGATCGAAGAAGCGTCGGAAACGCCGATTCGGCCCGAATACGTCGAAGGGATGGTGGTCGTGCCACCGCGACCGGACGACAGCCACAACAGCAGTGCCACGGAGCTGAGTTTCCAGTTGCACGCCGCCGGCATCCGTTCGACCGGTCTCGGCAACGGCTTCCGCTCCTGGCTGGGGGACAACCACTCCCACGCCCTCGTCATCCCGGACTTCTACGTGATGCACCGCCGTCCGACCGATAGGGACGAGGCGTACCGCACGACGCACAAGGGCTGGTATCCGATCGACCTGCTCGCCCTCACCGGCGAAGTCACCTTCAGCAACCACGACATCGACTCGGGCCCCAAGTACCGCAGCTACGCTGCCGCAGGCGTCCCCGTCTACGTGCTCATCCACCGACAGGAGGCCAAGGCGTACGCCTTCTCCGACCCGGTCCCGGGCGACGATCCCGCCACCGCGCACTACGCCACCAAGGTGGAGGTCGAGCTGGGTCGGCCGCTGCCGCTGCCGGCCCCCTACCCGGCGCTCGACACCGCCGTACTCCTGAAGGGCTGACCTCGCGCGCCTAGTGAGAGGCCTCGGCCGCCTCAACCGACTCGAAGCGCCAGCGGTGCACCGGCCGGGCCACCAACTCGCCCTCTGGATGCGGGAGTTCGGGGACGGTCGCGTCGTATCCACCCGGCCACCACGTGATGACCAGCACGCGGTCCCCCGGCGCGCGCAGCAGTTCGTGGCGCAGTGGTGCGGGCGTCAGCTCGTGCGTACGGGTCCGGGCCCAGGCCAGCAGGTCCGCGTCCCGGCCGGGGGCGGCCTTGGCCTCCCACATGAGCGCGACAGTTGCCGTGACCGCAGTCTCACTCATGAGTACAGGTTGTCCTTCGCCAGCTCGTGCACATGATCGTGCCCATGCCCATGCCCATGCTCGCGCCCCGGCACATGCGGGTCCGTAACCGGCAGCGACGAGTCCGCCGACAGCTCCCAGTCCGACGCCGCACGCCCCCGCGCCACCATCTCCGCGCCCAGCGCCGCCACCATCGCGCCGTTGTCCGTGCACAGCCCCGGGCGCGGCACGCGCAGCCGGATGCCGGCCCGCTCGCAGCGCTCCGCCGCCAGCGCGCGCAGCCGGGAGTTCGCCGCGACGCCGCCGCCGATCATCAGGTGGTCCACGCCCTCGTCCTTGCAGGCGCGCACCGCCTTTCGCGTCAGCACGTCGACGACCGCCTCCTGGAACGACGCCGCCACATCCCGTACGGGCACCTCCTCGCCCGCCGCCCGCTTCGCCTCGATCCAGCGGGCCACCGACGTCTTGAGGCCGGAGAAGGAGAAGTCGTACGGGGCGTCGCGCGGCCCGGTCAGTCCGCGCGGGAACGCGATCGCGCGCGGGTCGCCCTCGCGCGCCAGCCGGTCGATCACCGGCCCGCCGGGGAAGCCCAGATGCAGTACGCGGGCGATCTTGTCGAACGCCTCGCCCGCCGCGTCGTCGATCGTCGCGCCCATGGGCCGTACGTCGGACGTGATGTCCGGTGCGAGCAGCAGCGACGAGTGCCCGCCGCTGACCAGCAGCGCCATCGTCGGCTCGGGCAGCGGGCCGTGTTCGAGCTGGTCGACACAGATATGGGAGGCGAGGTGGTTCACCCCGTACAGCGGCTTGCCCAGGGCGTACGCGTACGCCTTGGCCGCCGAGACGCCCACCAGCAGCGCGCCGGCCAGCCCGGGGCCCGCCGTGACCGCGATCCCGTCCAGGTCCCGCGCCGAGACGCCCGCCTCCTTCAGCGCGCGCTCGATCGTCGGAACCATCGCCTCCAGATGCGCCCGGGACGCGACCTCCGGCACCACACCGCCGAAGCGCGCGTGCTCGTCGACGCTCGACGCGATGGCGTCGGCGAGGAGGGTCGTCCCGCGCACGATGCCGACGCCGGTCTCGTCGCAGGAGGTCTCGATACCGAGGACGAGGGGTTCGTCAGCCATGGGTGTCAGTCCTTGAGGAAGCTTCTTGCCCTGCGGGGGCTTCTTGGCCTGCGGGAGCGTCTTGGCCCACTGGGCCGTCTTGACCCGCCGAGGCGTCTTGGTCGTTCTGGCCCGCCGGGGCGTCCTGGTCGTTCTTCACTATGAGCCGCATGACGAGCGCGTCGACATTGCCGGGCTGGTAGTAGCCGCGCCGGAAGCCGATGGGCTCGAAGCCGAACCGCGTGTACAGCTTCTGCGCCCGGGTGTTGTCCACCCGCACTTCGAGCAGCACCTCTTCGCACTCGAAGGCGGTGGCGTGCTGGAGGAGGTCGGTGAGCAGCCGGGAGCCGAGGCCGCTGCCCCACTGGTCGCGGGCGGTGGCGATGGTCTGTACGTCACCGAGCCCGCCGGCCGCGGCGAGCCCGGCGTATCCGGCGATCCGCCCGTCGGGCGTCTCGGCCACCACGTAACGCCGGGTCGCGCGCGGGCCGCGCGCGTGGGCCAGCTCCGACCAGAACATGCCGGCCGACCAGGCGTCCTCCGGGAACAGCTCGCGCTCCAGCGCGAGGACGGGATCGATGTCCCACCAGCGCATCTCACGCAGCACGGTGGTCACTTGGGGGTGACCACCTTGTAGTTCTTGGGCACCTGCGCGTCGGGACGGCGCAGATACAGCGGCACCGGCGGCAGAAACCCGTAGCTCTCCCCCTCGGCCGATTTCCCGGCTCCGGCCTCGGCCGATTTCCCGAACTCGGCCGTCTTCCCGGCCTCGGCAAGCTTCCCGGCCTCGGCAAGCTTCTCGGCAGCCAACGCCGCGAGCGCCGCCGCCGACTGGTGCTCGGGCCCCCGGGCGTCCGGGAAGGCGTCGGGGTAGAGCAGCCCGCCGGCTCCGACGACCGGCAGTCCGGCCAACTGTTCCGCGATGTCGGCGGGCCGGTCGACGGCGGGGTCGGTGAGCCGCGTACGGCCGTCGGCCGCGTACCGCGCCCAGTAGACCTCTTTGCGCCGCGCGTCGGTGGCAACGACAAAAGGCCCGTCGATCCCGGCACCGCCACCGGCACCGCCACCGCCACCGCCACCAATGCTGGCCGCGTACGCGAGACCGTCCAGAGTGCACAGCCCCCGTACCGGCACCCCGAGCACCGACCCGAAGGTCAGCGCCGTGACGAGCCCGACCCGCAGGCCGGTGTACGGTCCCGGGCCCACCCCCACGATCACGTCCGTGACGGCGTCCAGTTTCACCCCCGCCGCGCCGAGGACACGGTCGACGGCGGGCAGCAGCAGCTCCCCATGGCGGCGCGCGTCGACCTGACTCTCCGTGGCCAGGACGGAGCTGCCGTCGTGGAGAGCGACGGTGACGGCGGGCGTGGCGGTATCAACGGCGAGCAGAAGCACGCAAACAGCCTACGGCTCCCGGACCGGTGGCACGCCGCCCCGGGTCGCCGCCCGGGGTCGCGGGACGCCTGCTGCTACGGTCCCCCACGGGGTCCCACGCACGAGAGGCGGATCAAAGGTGTCCAGGAGAAGCTCCGGAATCGTGGCCGCGCTCACCGCCGCGGCGATCGGCGCGGTCGGCTTCCTCGCCATCCAGGCGTCGGCGAACGTACCCGGCGCTGCCACCGGCAAACCCGGCGGCTCACCCAGCTCCGCCGCCTCCGCCTCCGCCGGGGCCCCCGCCCATCAGCGCAAGAACCCGCGCGCGCTGCCCGCCGACTCGGGCACCGGCGAGCGGGTCGTGTACGCGCTCGGTGAGCGGCGCGTCTGGCTGGTCGCCGAGGGCGGCAGGCAGGAACGTACCTTCGCGGTCGTGCCGAGCACGGTCAGCCCGGCGGCCGGCTCGTACACCGTCTCCTCGCGCTCCGGCTCGGTGACGGGCTCGGACGGCGTACGGATCGAGCACGTGGTCCGGTTCACGAGCGTCGAAGAGGTCGTGATCGGCTTCAGCTCGGCGGTGGACGGGAAGACGGCGGTTCCTGACCCGTCGCTGAAGACGGGCGGGGTCCGGATGAAGCGGGCGGACGGGAACGCGATGTGGCGGTTCGCCACGGTGGGAACGAGGGTCGTCGTAGTCCCGTAACGCCGCACACCACAGCTCAGGCGGCTTTTCCGACCTCGTCCGCGACGTCCGCGACGGGGGCGGCGGCCTTCGGCGGAGGCGGCGGCGTGGACACGGCTCTGGCCGCCGCACAGGACGCGAGCAGGTCCTTCATCGGTACGGACGACGGCGACAGCGTCCGGAACAGATACGACGACGACGGCTGCGGCTGGGGCTGCGGCTGCCGCTGCGGCTGGGGACTGACGTCACGCTCGGGGGCCGGCATGGATGCCTCCTGTGGCTCCGGGGGCAGGCATGGTTAGGTAGACCTAACCACGTCTCTGTAACCATGTGACCATGCGCGGCACGGCACGCGCAACATTTTGCCGACGTCTTGTCGGAACGTACGGAACACCCCGCCCCGCGCTCATCCCGCAAGCGCCTCCAGGCGCGACCGGTCCGCCGCCCAGCGGGTCCCGTACCCGGTGAAACGCACGGTGCGCCGATCGTCGTCACCCCCGACAGCGGACGTATCGACAGCGGACGTGTCGACAGCGGCGCCCCCGACACCACGCTCGATCACCACATGCAGCCGATCGTCCGACAGCTCCTCGACCTTGCCGTCGCCCCACTCCACGACCACCACCGAGTCCGGCAGCGAGACGTCCAGGTCGAGATCCTCCATCTCGTCCAGTCCCCCGCCGAGCCGGTACGCGTCCACATGGACCAGCGCCGGGCCGCCCACCAGCGACGGATGGACGCGGGCGATGACGAACGTGGGCGAGGTCACGGCGCCCCGGACGCCGAGCCCCTCGCCGAGGCCGCGCGTCAACGTGGTCTTGCCGGCGCCGAGTTCGCCGGTGAGCATCACCAGATCGCCGGGGCGCAGCAGGGCGGCGAGGGAGCGCCCCAGGTCACGCATGGCGTCGGGTGACTCGATGAGATGAACAACAGGGGGGCCGGCAGGGCTGGCAGGGCCGGCGGGGGCGTCAGTCGCCCGGCGGTGCGGTGCTTCCATGCGTGCCAACGTTAGACGGTCCAGCCTCCGTCCCCCGTGTCCCAGCCGCCCCAGCTGTCCCCGCCGCCCCCGCCGCCACAGCTCCGACGCGTACGAGCAGGTCCGCGAGCCGGTCCGTGACGGCCTCGGGGTGCTCCATCATCACCAGATGCCCGGCGTCCGGCACGATCACCAGCTCCGCGTCCGGGAGCAGATCCGCGATGGTCTCGCTGTGCGAGCTGGGCGTCACGAGGTCGCTCTCACCGGCCAGTACGAGCGTCGGCACGTCCCTGAAGACGGCGAGCGCCCGCACCTTGTCGTGGGCGGTGAAGGCGGGGTAGAACTCCGCGACGACATCGATGGGGGTGGACTCGATGAGCCGCTCGGCGAACCGTACGACGGCGGGGTCCACGTCCTTCGAGCTGAACGAGTACCGCTTGATCAGCCCGGCGAAGAGGTCGGCGGTCATCCGCCGCCCGCGTTCGACCAGCTCCGCCTGCGAGCCGAGCGCCCGGAGAACTCCGGGGAGTATGCGGCGTACGGCGTTGACGCCCGCGGCCGGCAGCCCGTAGCTGACCTCGGCGAGCCGGCCGCTCGACGTACCGACGAAGGCAGCGCCGACGACCCGGTCGCGTACCAGCTCGGGGTACTGGTCGGCGAGGGCCATCATCGTCATCCCGCCCATGGAGTGCCCGACGAGCACGAGCGGCCCCTCGGGCGCGGCGGCGTCGATGACGGCCTTCAGGTCGCGGCCGAGCCGGTCGATGGTGACCGGCACCGCGTCGGGTCCTGCCTGGGAGACCGACTGGGAGACGCCCCGCTCGGAGCGGCCGTGGCTGCGCTGGTCCCAGTGGACGGTACGGACGAGACCGCGCAGCGCGGCGCGCTGGAAGTGCCAGGAGTCCTGGTTGAGGCAGTAGCCGTGGCTGAACACGACGGTGACGGGCGCGGGCGCCTTGCGGCCGAAGAGCCGCCGGCGGCGCGGGGCCGAGCCGGCGCCGGTGCCGGTCTCGGGGGCGATGTCGTCGACCTCGTAGTACAGCTGCGTTCCGTCGTCGGCGGCGGCCGTGCCGGGGGTGCCGCGCAGGGCGCCGTACGGTCCGGTGGCGTCGAGCGCGAGCCGGGCGCGGCGGCGTGTGGAGCGGCCGACGGTCAGCCGCTCGATGGCGACTCCGGCGGCGGCGGCGCCGGCGATCACGCCGACGGCGACACCGGCGACCCCGGCCCGGCGCCAACTGGCCACGGCGTCGGCCGCGTCCACGGCACCCACGGCACCCACGGCACCCGTCACCGCACCACCCTCACTCACCGCGTGTCCTCGCCGTCCGCATCATCACGGTCCACATAAACCCGAGGAACACGGCCCCCGATCCGCGTGACGATCTCGTACGCGATGGTGTCGGCGGCCCGCGCCCAGTCCTCGGCGGTCGGTTCGCCCCGGTCGCCGGGCCCGAAGAGGATGGCCTCCGCGCCCGGCTCGGGCGTGTCGGCGCCGAGGTCCACGACGAACTGGTCCATGGCCACCGTCCCGGCCACCCGCCGCCGTACCCCGCCGACGAGCACGGGCCCGCGCCCGGAGGCGTGGCGGGGGATGCCGTCGGCGTAACCGAGCGGGATGAGCCCGAGGTGGGTCTCCTCCCGCGTGACGTAGCGGTGCCCGTAACTGACCCCGTGCCCCGCGGGAACGCCCTTCACCAGCGCGACGGAGGCGGCGAGCGTCATGACGGGCCGCAGCCCGAAGTCGGCGGGGACGCCGATCTCGGGGCTGGGCGAGAGGCCGTACAGGGCGATGCCGGTGCGGACGAGGTCGAAGTGCGACTCGGGCAGGGTCAGTGTGGCCGGGGAGTTGGCGATGTGCCGCACCTCGGGCGTGACGCCTTCCTTCTCGGCGTACGCGAGCATTTCCTGGAAGACGTCCAACTGGCCCGCGATGGAGGGGTGTCCTGGCTCGTCGGCGCAGGCGAAGTGCGACCAGAGGCCGGTGACGTCGACCAGCCCTGCGGCCTGCGCGGCGAGCGCGGCGCCGACGAGTTCCGGCCAGTCGGCGGGCTGGCAGCCGTTGCGGCCGAGGCCGGTGTCGGCCTTGAGCTGGATACGGGCGGGCCGCCCCGCCTCCCGCGCGGCGGCGGTCACCTCGCGCAGCGCCCACATGCCGCTGACGGCGATGTCGAGGTCGGCCTCGATGCCCTCGCGCCAGGGGTCCCCGGGCGTCCACAGCCAGCACATCACCCGCCCGTCGACCCCGGCGGCCCGCAGCGCGAGCGCCTCGTGCGGCGTGGCGGTCCCCAGCCAGCCGGCCCCGGCGGCACGGGCGGCACGGGCGACGGGCACCATGCCGTGCCCGTAGGCGTCGGACTTCACGACGGCCATCAGCGCCGTCCCGCCCCCGACCCGGGCCCGCAGGGCGCGCACATTGCCCCGCAGGGCAGCAAGATCGACTTCGGCACGGGCCCGCGGGGCGGCGGTCGAGGTCTGCGTCATTCCGGTCATCGTGGCCAGTGTCTCAGCTCACCGCCCGGGAGGTACGTTCACGGTGCGATCGCGGTGCGCTCGCGGCGAGCGCGACGGCGAGCGCGCGACGGCCCCGGTCAGCGACCGGTCAGATCCGGCCGAGATCGATCTCCACCGGAAACGGAGCGGCGACCTTGACCACGCCGGTGAACACGTCTCCGTCCCGGTAGGTCCTGCTCGCGGGGTCGAGCACGTACGTGTACAGCAACGGCGCACCGTTCGCGGCCTGCTCGATCCGCCAGTAGAAGGCGATCCCGGCCCGCGCGTACTGGTCCACCTTCACGACGCGGTCGGTGGTCTCCGAGCCCGGCGAGACGACCTCGACGACGAGCAGTACATGTTCGGGGCGGGTCGGCGTGATGTCGATCGTGTCCGCGCGGTACACGACGACATCCGGACGGCGATTGGTGAGCGGTACGTCCTGGAGCCGGACGTCGAAGTCCGTGTCGGCGTTCCAGTCGGGTCCGGCGGCGGCCTCCAGGGCGTTCGCCAGAATGCGGGCGAGGCGGTTGTGCCGCTTGGACGCTCTGGGGCGCTCGGCGATCATGCCGTCCACGATCTCGATTCCCGAGCACTGTTCCGCGGACCAGGACTCGTACTGCTCTGCCGTGATCGTTTCAGCGGTCATGACACCCCCTCCGGAACGCTCGACCCGAACGCGCGACCGCCAGAACGGGTGCGACGGCCCCGCTCCCCCATCACGTCACCCCACCACATTCCGCCACGCCTCCGGCAGCCACTCCGCGACATCGTCCGCCACCACAGGCGCTCCATGGGCCACCGGCGCCGCCCCCGGCGCAGTCCCCGCCCCCGGCGCCACACCCGCCGCCCCCCGCGCCGCCCCCGCCGCCGCCAGCCGCGCCGCCAGGCCGTGCAGATACGCGCCCACCGACCCCGCGTCGCGCGGCGGCAGGCCCGTGGCCAGCAGGGATCCGGCGAGGCCGGACAGGACGTCGCCGCTGCCCGCCGTGGCAAGCCAGGGCGTGCCGGTGGGGTTCACGCGTACGGGAATGCCCGCGTCCGGGTCCGCGACCAGCGTCGTGGAGCCCTTCAGCAGCACCGTCGCGCCGTACCGCGCCGCCAGTTCCCGTACGGCGGCGAGGCGGCCCGCCTCGACGTCCTCGCGGGGGATGCCGAGCAGCGCCGCCGCCTCCCCGGCGTGCGGGGTGAGCAGGGTGGTCGCCGTGGCGGCCCGCGCCGCCCGGCCCCTGAGCGTCTCGACGTCCAGCAGCCGCAGCCCGTCCGCGTCGACCAGGACCGGTACGTCCGAGGCCAGGACGTCCGCGACGGCCGCCGACGCCCAGGAACCGTCGCCCAGGCCGGGGCCGACGACCCAGGACTGGACCCGGCCCGCCGCTGACGGCGGGCCCTCGTGCACGAGCGTCTCGGGGTAGCGCGCCAGCACCGCGTCGACGCCGGGCCCGACGTACCGCACCGCCCCCGCGCCGCCCCGCAGCGCGCCCGCGACGGCGAGGACGGCGGCGCCGGGGTAGCGCGCGGAGCCGGCGACGACGCCGACGACCCCGCGCCGGTACTTGTCGCTCTCGCCGGTCGGCACGGGCAGCAGCCGCGCGACATCCGCGTGCTGGAGCGCCTCCAGCGCGGGCACGGACGGCAGGTAGGGCCCAAGCCCGATGTCCACGAGCCGCAGCGCGCCGGCCCGTTCCCGCGCGGGGTCGATGAGCAGGCCGGGCTTGTACGTACCGAACGTCACGGTCGCGTCGGCGCGCACCGCCTCGCCGCCCACGGCGCCGCCCACCTCACCGCTGTCGGCCTCCACCCCGCTGGGCAGATCGACGGCCACGACCATCGCGCTCCCGCCGCGCGCGGCCCGTACCACCGGTACGGCGTCGGGCCGCAGCCCGCCGCGCCCGCCGATGCCGGTGATGCCGTCGAGGACGAGATCGGCGGCGGCCAGTACGTCGAAGGGGTCGTCGGCGACGCGCCCGCCCGCGCCGAGGAGCGCGCCGAGGCCGCCCTGGTGCGTACGGCCGGGTACGAGCAGTACGGCGCACACGCCGGCGCCCCGGCGGGCCAGCCGCGCGCCGGCGTACAGCGCGTCACCGCCGTTGTCGCCGCTGCCGACGAGGAGGACGACGCGGGACCCGTACACCCCGCCGCGCGCATCGCGGAGCAGCCCCGCACAGGCCGCCGCGAGACCGGCCGCGGCGCGCTGCATGAGCGCGCCTTCGGGGAGCCGGGCCATCAGCTCCCGCTCGGCGTTCCTGACGGCCTCGACCGTATGAGCGGTACGCATTGCCTCAACCCACCTCCACCGAACAACCCACAGACACTGACCGGCCCACCCCCACCGACCGGCCCACCGCCACCGAACAACCCACCACCGCCGACCGGCCCACCCCCACCGACCGGCCCACCGCCACCGAACAACCCACCACCGCCGACCGGCCCACCCCCACCGACCGGCCCACCTCGGCCGACCGGCGCACCCCCACCGACCAGCCCACCTCCGCCGACCGGCCCATGATCAATCAACCCTCCGCGATCACGACCGCCGACGCCACCCCCGCGTCATGGCTGAGCGAGACATGCCAGCTCCGCACACCCAGCTCGGCCGCGCGCGCTGCCACCGTCCCGCGCACCCGCAGCCGGGGCTGTCCGCTGCCCTCCTGCCACACCTCGGCGTCGGTCCAGTGCAGCCCGGGGGGCGCGCCGAGCGCCTTCGCGACGGCTTCCTTGGCGGCGAACCGCGCCGCCAGGGAGGCGACCCCGCGCCGCTCGCCGCTCGGCAGGAGCAGCTCGCTCTCCGAGAAGAGCCGGCCGGCGAGGAGCGGGGTCCGCTCCAGGGACGCCGCGAACCGGTCGATGGCAGCGACATCGATGCCCACCCCAATGATCATGTATGTGAACCTCACTCCACTGTCACGGACTTGGCCAGGTTCCGGGGCTGGTCCACCTCGTTGCCCCGCGCCGTCGCCAGCTCGCACGCGAAGACCTGCAACGGCACCGTAGCGACCAGCGGCTGAAGCAGCGTCGGAACCACCGGAATCCGGATCAGATGATCGGCGTACGGTGCCACCTCCTCGTCCCCCTCCTCCGCGATCACGATCGTGCGCGCGCCCCTGGCCCGGATCTCCTGGATGTTGGACACGATCTTGCCGTGCAGCACCGAGCGCCCGCGCGGCGACGGTACGACGACGACCACCGGCAGGTCGTCCTCGACGAGCGCGATCGGTCCGTGCTTCAGCTCGCCCGCCGCGAACCCCTCGGCGTGCATGTACGCCAGTTCCTTCAGCTTCAGGGCGCCTTCCAGCGCGACCGGATACCCGACGTGCCGCCCGAGGAAGAGCACGGTCGCCTTCTCCTTCAGGGAGCGCGCGAGGTCCCGTACGGGCTCCATGTCCGCCAGGACGCGTTCGATGGCGTCGGGCACGCGCGCGAGGTCGCGTACGACGTCGCCGATCTCGTCGCCCCACTTCGCGTCGCGCCGCTGCGCCAGGTAGAGCGCGACGAGGTAGCAGGCGACGAGCTGGGTGAGGAACGCCTTGGTGGACGCGACGGCGACCTCGGGGCCCGCGTGGGTGTAGAGGACGGCGTCGGACTCGCGCGGAATGGTCGAGCCGTTCGTGTTGCAGATGGCGAGCACCCTGGCGCCCTGCTCGCGCGCGTGCCGCAGCGCCATCAGCGTGTCCATGGTCTCGCCGGACTGCGAGATGGCGACGACGAGCGTGCGCGGGTCGAGGATCGGGTCGCGGTAGCGGAACTCGCTGGCCAGCTCCACCTCGCAGGGCAGCCGGGTCCAGTGCTCGATGGCGTACTTGGCGATCAGCCCGGCGTGGAAGGCGGTGCCGCAGGCGATGATGACGACCTTGTCGGCCTCGCGCAGCACGGCGTCGGGGATCCGCACCTCGTCGAGGGTGAGCGCGCCCTCGGCGTCGACGCGGCCGAGGAGGGTGTCGGCGACGGCCTTGGGCTGTTCGGCGATCTCCTTGAGCATGAAGGAGGCGTAGCCGCCCTTCTCGGCGGCGGAGGCGTCCCAGTCGACGTGGTACGAGCGGACTTCGGCGGGCGCACCGGAGAAGTCCGTAACGCTGACCACGACCCGTCCCGCTTCCCGCCCCGCTTCCCGCCCCGCTTCCCGGCCCCCCTCCCGGCCCCCCTTCCCGCCCCGGCGCAGCTCGACCACCTGGTCCTGGCCGAGCTCGATCGCCGAGCGGGTGTGGGCGATGAACGCGGCGACGTCGGAGGCGAGGAACGCCTCGCCGTCCCCGACCCCCACGACCAGCGGCGAGTTGCGGCGCGCGCCCACGACGACATCGGGTTCGTCGGCGTGGACGGCGACGAGCGTGAAGGCGCCCTCCAGCCGCCGGCAGACCTGCCGCATCGACTCCGCGAGGTCGCCGCACGCGGAGAACGCCTCGGCGAGGAGGTGCGAGACGGCTTCGGTGTCGGTCTCCGAGCCGAGGTGGTGGCCCCGGCCGGCCAGCTCGGCGCGGAGCGCGGCGAAGTTCTCGATGATGCCGTTGTGGACGACGGCCACGCGCCCGGAGTTGTCCAGGTGGGGGTGGGCGTTGGCGTCGGTCGGGCCGCCGTGGGTGGCCCACCGGGTGTGTCCGATCCCGGCGGGGCCGCTCGGCAGCGGCCGTTCGACCAGCACCTTCTCCAGGTTGACG
Source organism: Streptomyces sp. NPDC093109 (assembly GCF_040701725.1). Classification (NCBI taxonomy): domain Bacteria; kingdom Bacillati; phylum Actinomycetota; class Actinomycetes; order Kitasatosporales; family Streptomycetaceae; genus Streptomyces; species Streptomyces sp. NPDC093109. The sequence continues at coordinate 287,183 of NZ_JBFBEZ010000002.1, read as the reverse complement.
AGCTTGCCCGCCTTCCGTGCCGAGGCGAGCCCGCCATCGGCGAGCACGGCCACCCCGGCCGAGTCGTACCCCCGGTACTCCAGCCGCTTGAGCCCGGCGACGACGACGTCGAGCGCCGACTGCCCGCCGACGTAACCCACGATTCCGCACATGAAGCTCCCCTTCCAGCCGCTAATGCCGTATTTACGTCACATTCATGACGAATCGTCGCAGAAGCAACGCCGGGGTCCGGGGACCACACGACCGTGGCGACCGACTGTGGCGACCGACTCTGGCGACCGGTTGTGGCGACCGACCGGGCAGCACCGGAATCCACCTGCCGGAGTGTCAGTGGGTGCTGTTAACCTGCGCGTTCACCCCACACACAGCTCGCGCACACAGCGATCGCACACAGCGATCGCACACACCTCCGCGCGCCACCGCACCCCACCAGTTGACGCGTCCTGCTCACCCCCCCCGTCCCCGTCTCGTACGTCACCACCCGAGGACCGTTGACCACAATGCGCCCAACCCCTGCCCCAACCCCTGCCCCCACCCCAACCCCAACCCCAGCCTCGTCACACCTCTCCCCGGAGGATCCGCCCGAGTTCAACCCGTACGTCACGATGCCCTGGCTGGCACCGCTCCGTACCGCCGCCGAGTCCGGCGACTGGCCGGCGACCAAGGCGTTCTTCGCCGCCCTCACCACCGAGGACGACCGGTCCTTCGCCGCCTCCCTCGTCGGCACGACGGCCGGGGCCGAGCGCTACCTGGAGTCGGCCGAGGCCGAGGAGCCAGGTGACCCCCTGGTCAGGACGCTGCTCGCGGAGCGCTATGTGATCGCCGGCTGGGAGATCCGCAGCGACCACCGCGCCACGCAGGTCTCCGCCTGGCAGTTCGAACAGCTCCACGACCACCTGCGGCGTGCCGAGCGGCTCCTGATCGAGGTGTGCGCCGAGTATCCGGACTACGCGCTCGCCTGGTGCGTACGGCTCTCCACCGCCATGGGTCTTGAACTCGGCCAGAGCGAGAGCCGCCGCCGCTACGACCGGCTGACCGAGCACCACCCGCACCTCTACGCCGCCCAGTCCGCGCTGCTCCAGAAGCTCTGTCCCAAGTGGGGCGGCAGCTGGGAGGCCGTGGACGACTTCACGCGCGCGTGCGTGGCCGCCGCGCCGCCCGGCGGATATACGGGGACCCTGATCGCCGAGGCCCACCTGGAGCGCTGGGCGGAGCAGGGCCACGCGGGCGGTCCCGGCCGGCTCCAGGATCCCGCGGTACGGGACGAGCTGGTCGCCGCCGCGGCCGGCTCCGTACTGCACCCGGACTTCCGGCCCGGCGCCCACGCGCTGAGCTGCCACGGCTACTTCGCGGCGACGCTCTCGCTCGGCGGACACCACACGGAGGCGGCGCCGCACTTCCGGGCGATGGGCAGCGGCGCCACGTCGCATCCGTGGGAGTACCTGGGCGACAAGCAGGCCGCATTCCTCAAGCACCGCGCGACCGCGCTGGCGAAGGGCTGAGCAGACCGATGACGCAGAGCACGACGGCAGCCACGACCACGGCCACTGCCACGGCCACGACGGCAGCCACGACGGCGACGGCGACCCCCGGCTTCCAGGTGACCGAGGTGGACGGCATCCGCACGGTCCTGGCAACAGCGCCGAGCAAGAACACCCCGGGCACGCCAGACACCACAGACACCACAGACACCCCCACCGCCACCCCCACCCCCACCGCCACCGCCACCGCCACCATCAAGGCCGGCCTGGTCTTCCGCGTGGGCACCGCCGACGAGACGCACGCCACCCACGGCATCACCCACCTCGTCGAGCATCTCGCCCTGCACCGCCACGGCGTGTCCGACCTGCACTACAACGGCGCCACCGCCGCCACGTACACCCTCTTCGTGGTCGACGGCACGGCGGAGGAGGTCGTCACGTATCTCAACGGGGTGTGCGCGGCCCTGCGCGATCTCCCCATGGAGCGGCTGGAGACCGAGCGCGAGATCCTGCGCACCGAGGCGGCGGGCCGCAGCCGCGGCCCCAACCGGCAGCTGCCGCTGTGGCGTTACGGCGCGCAGGGCTACGGCCTGTCGAGCACGGCCGAGCTGGGCAGCTGGCATCTGACGGCCGACGCGGTCCGCGACTGGGCCCGTACGCGCTTCACGTGCGACAACGCCGTTCTGTGGATCTCCGGGACCGAGGTCCCGCCCGGCCTGTCCCTGACGCTCCCCACCGGCACCGGCGTACGCCCCCTGCCCGCCGCGACCTCCGCGCTCCCGCGCACGCCCGCCCACATCGTCGGGGAGAACGGCGTGGTCGTCATGGACGGCGTCGTACGCCGCTCGGTCGCCGGCGCCGTCTTCGCCGAGGTCCTCGGCCGGGCGCTCTTCGCGGACCTGCGGCAGAAGGGCGGCTACTCGTACGCGGCCGGGGCCGACTACACCCCGCGCGACAACGGCCACGCCACCATCACCGCCGTCGCGGACGCGCTCGCGCAGAAGCAGGACGCCGTGGTCGGCGGCTTCGTGGACGTCTTCGCGCGGCTGCGGCTCGGCCGGATCGAGCAGTCGGAACTCGACGCCGTACGCGCCACGTTCCAGAAGAGGTACGACACGCCCGACTCCGAGGCCGCCCGCCTCCCGGCGTACGCGCTGAACCTGCTGATCGGCTACCCGAACCGGTCCGTCGAGGAGCACCGGGCCGAGCTGGCGGCCGTCACCGTCGAGGATCTGCACGAGGTGGCCCGCGAGCTGTACTCCACCGCGCTGCTCCAGGTGCCGGGCCGGGAGGCCGCGTGGGCGGGCTTCGCCGAGGCGCCCCATCACTCCACGGGCCCCGCCCTGCCGAACGGCACGCGGCACCCGGCGCACGAGGACCCGGACACCGTCCTGACCGTGGCGCCCGAGGGCATCAGCCTGACGGTCCCGGACGGTACGGTCACGGTGCGCTACGACGCGTGCGCCGCGATGGTCGCGTTCCCGGACGGCGCCCGCCACCTCACCGGCCTCGACGGCTTCCGTACGACGGTGGAACCGACCCTCTACGCGGGGCTGACCCCGGACCGCATCGCGGCGATCGACGCGGCGGTGCCGCGCGCGCGGGTGGTCCCGATGCCGCCGCGCGACGAGGAGCGCATCCCACGGCCGGACCCGTCCCTGGTGAACGCGGCGGTGGCCGCGTCGGCGCCGGAACCGGCCTTCCGCAAGTGGTGCCGGCGGATCCTCATGGTGACCTTCGGATTCTTCGCGGCGATCATGACGCTGGTCGCGCTGGTCGGCACGGCGGACGAGCTGGACGCCGAGAGCCCCGAGTTCGGCTCCATCGTGGTGTTCTGGGTGTTCCCGCTGATTCCGCTGGCCGCCATCCATGTGCTGCGCAAGGCGAAGAAGAAGCAGGACCAGGACCAGGACCAGAAGCGACAGCAGTGAGCGGGCGGCAAAACGCCGGCAGCTGCGGTACACCCCGGGCGCGGTGAAACCCCGGGCCGCAGTGACACCCCGGGCAGGGTGACGCAACACACCAGCAACAATCAGCCACGACCCCGGACAATGGCTCGGTGATCACTCCGCCGCCGAACGCCACCGCCACCACCCCCCGCCGCCGTGGTGGCGGCGGCGACCAAGGCCCGGCCCAGCCGTCGACCCCGTACGTGGACCTCTCCCGCGCCGAGTGGAGCGCCCTGCGCGAGAAGACCCCGCTGCCGCTGACCGCCGAGGAGGTCGAGCGGCTGCGGGGGCTCGGTGATGTCATCGACCTGGACGAGGTACGGGACATCTACCTCCCGCTCTCCCGGCTGCTCAACCTCTACGTACAGGCGACGGCCGGCCTGCGCGGCGCGCTCAACACCTTCCTGGGAGACGCGGGCAACGGCCACGGCGCGCAGCGCGGCACGCCGTTCGTCATAGGGGTGGCGGGCAGCGTGGCCGTGGGCAAGTCCACCGTCGCGCGCCTCCTCCAGGCGTTGCTGGCGCGCTGGCCGGAGCACCCGAGGGTCGAGCTGGTCACCACGGACGGCTTCCTGCTGCCGATGAAGGAGCTGGTCGCCCGCGACCTCATGCACCGCAAGGGCTTCCCCGAGTCGTTCGACCGGCGCGCCCTGACGAGGTTCGTCGCCGACATCAAGGCGGGCAAGGACGAGGTGACGGCGCCGGTCTACTCGCACCTGATCTACGACATCGTCCCGGGCGAACGGCTGACCGTACGGCGTCCCGACATCCTGATCGTCGAGGGCCTGAACGTCCTCCAGCCGGCCCTGCCAGGCAAGGACGGCAGAACGCGCGTGGCGCTGGCCGACTACTTCGACTTCAGCGTGTACGTGGACGCGCGGCCGGAGGACATCGAGACCTGGTACCTGAACCGCTTCCGCAAGCTCCGCGAGACGGCGTTCCAGGACCCGTCCTCGTACTTCAGGAAGTACACCCAGGTCTCCGAGGAGGAGGCCCTCGACTACGCCCGCACCACCTGGCAGACGATCAACAGGCCCAACCTTCTGGAAAACGTGGCCCCCACCCGGGGCCGCGCCACCCTGGTCCTCCGCAAGGGCCCGGACCACAAGGTCCAGCGCCTGTCGCTGCGCAAGCTCTGACACCCTCATGCTGTATCGAACGCCCCGCCCAGAGCCCATCGACATCCAGGTCCTGGACCAGGTCAACGCCATGCGCGACGAGCTGCGGCACACCGTGCGGCAGCCCCCCGCGAAGCGGACCCGCGACCTGCGCAAGGCCCTGACGGCCAGCGCCATCGCGGCCTCGAACACCATCGAGGGGTATCAGGTCGAGGCCAGAGACGTGGCCGACCTGTTGGACGGCGAGCGCGAGGTCGAGGCCAGCGACGAGAACAAGGCCGAGACCCTCGCCTACCAGCAGGCCATGACCTACATCCAGTCCCTGCACGACGCCCGGCTGATCCGTTCCGCTCCGCTGTGCCGGGCAGCGTCACGTGTATCACGCAGCGTCACGCCCGAAGGCCGCCGTCGACCGCGAGGATCACGCCGGTCACATAGGACGCGCGGTCGCTCAGCAGCCAGGCCGCCGACTCGGCGATCTCCTCGGGCGCGGCGGCCCGGCGCAGCGGGGTGTGCGCGCTGATCTGGTCGACGACGCCGGGGGTGGCCGCCTCCCACGCGCTGATCATGTCGGTCAGCGTGCCGCCGGGTGCGATGGCGTTGACGCGGATGCCTTCCGGGCCGTACGTGACGGCGGCCGACTCGGTCAGGCTGTTGACCGCGCGCTTCATCGCGCCGTACGAGGGCAGCGCGGGGTTGCCCCGCAGGCTGCCGACGCTGGAGTTGTTGACGATGGCCCCCGTCCCGGCGGTGGCCCGGATGGCGGCGACCTCGGCGGACATGGCGAGCCAGGCGCCCCTGAGGTTGACAGCGTAGACCGCGTCGAACTCCTCCTCGGTCACCTCGTCCACAGGACCGGGCCGCACCATGGCCGCGCCGTTGTTGAAGGCCACGTCAAGGCGCCCGTACACCTCCACGACACGGTCCACGGCAGCCCGCACACTCGCCGCGTCCGCCAGGTCACACACCACGTACTCCGCGGTGCCGCCCGCCGCCCGGACCTCCTCGGTGACCGCCTTCAGCTGCGCCTCCGTCCTCGCCGCGAGCATCACCCGCGCCCCCTCCCTGGCGAACAGCCGGGCAGCGGCGGCGCCGATGCCACGTCCGGCACCGGTGATGAAGGCGACCTTGCCCTCCAGCAGCCGCGGAATCGCATGAGCGGTCGTGGAAACGGAGGTTTCGTTGATTCCGTTGGTTTCGCTGATTCCGTTGGTTTCGCTGATCCGTGTGGTGTCCATGCCTCCACCGTGCGCCCGGTGGCGGGGGCTATCCAGGCATCGGCTGTACCTGGATGATGCGCGGCGGCCCCGCGCACACTGGAGAGCGTGGACAGACAAGAACTCGCCGGTTTCCTGCGCAGCAGGCGCGAACGGATCACCCCCGCCGAGGCGGGGCTGCCCGCCGGGCCGCGCCGCCGCACGCCGGGGCTGCGCCGCGAGGAGGTGGCGCAGCTGGCGTACATCTCGACGGAGTACTACACGCGGCTGGAGCAGGCCCGCGCCCCGCGCCCGTCACGCGAGGTGCTGACCGGGCTGGCCCGCGCCCTGCGTCTGTCGGACGCCGAACGCGACCACCTCCACCACCTGGCCGGCGCCCCGCCGGGCCCGCCGTCCGGCCCCTCCCGCGACGTACGGCAGTCCATCCTCGACCTCGTGAACCGGCTCCCCCAGGCGGCGGCCATGGTGATGTCCGCGGCGGGCGAGGTGATCGCCTGGAACGACCTGGCCGCCGCCCTCATGGAGGACTTCTCCGCGCTGCCGCGCCGCGACCGCAACTTCACCCGCCGCGTCTTCCTCGGACCGCACCCCGAGGGCGGGCCCCTGTACGGGCTCTCGGACCCGACGGAGTTCGCCCGCTCGGCGGCCCGGGACCTGCGCGCCACCGCCGCCCGCTACCCGGACGACCCCGAGGTGACGGCTCTGGTACGGGAACTCCTGGCCGACAGCGAGGAGTTCGCCCGCCTCTGGTCCTCCCACGACGTGGCGTCGGCACCCACGCTGTGCAAGACGTTCCGCCATCCGATGGTCGGCACGGTCACCGTCAACTGCGACGTCCTCCAGATCACCGACCGCGACCAGCGCGTCGTGATCTACACCGCCACCCCCGGCTCCCCGTCCGAGGAGGCGCTGCGGCTGCTGTCGGTCATCGGCACACAGCGCATGAACGTATGAACGTACCGAGCTGAGCGCTCCCCCCGTCAGCCCGTCCCCGGGATCCCCGGGATCCCCCGGCCCCCCCGGACCCCCCTGACCCGGCGGATCTCCTCCAGCGGGTACGGAGTAGCCCGGCTCACCCCCCGCAGCGCGCCGAGGAACTCCGACACCACCACGGCGAGCGGCGCGTCCCGCGCGAGAATCGCGGCGGCCACCGCCGGAATCCCGGTGGGCCGCTCACCCCCGGCCCAGGCGCGGAAGAGCGCGGCACGCTCCTCGCCCCGGCATCCGTACAGGTGGGCGGCCAGCCAGTGGACCAGATACGAGTCGGCGTAGTCGCGGTCGTAGGTCAGGTGCCGCTCAAAGAAGTCGGCTTCCTCACCCGACAACTCAAAACCGGACGAGACGGCAAGCCCGAAGTCCGTGAAGAAGAGGCGCCGGCCGTCGGTCAGGATGTTCTCGAAGTGCGCGTCGAAGTGCAGCAGCCCGCGCCCGTTCATGAACGAGATGCCGGCCTCCAACTCCCGCTCCACCAGGGCGCAGGCCCGGTCGGCGGCCTCGCCCCCGGCGTCCACCTGCTCACCCAGCCACTGGTGCAGGTTCCGCGGGATGTACTCCAGAAACAGCACAACACTGGCCGACGCGTCCCGCAGCCCCTCGATCCGGCGCCGCACCGCCGCACCGCCTCCCCAGAAGGCGACGGTACGGTCCACATCGGCCAGTTCCGGCGGCAGGGGTACGGGCACCCCATCCGGCAGCACCCGCCAGTGATACATGAGCGGGAAGCCCTCGTACGCGCCCGCGAGGACCCAGTCCGTCGTCATGGTGTGCACGGCCAGCTCCCGCCACACCCCGAACCCGGGCCCACCAATGCCGTACTGACACACGACCGGCAGCCCGAACAGATTCGCCGTGGACCGCACATGCTCCGGCCGCCGCTCCCAGTCGGTCAGAGGCACCCGCTTCACAAAAACCGGCGCCCCCGCAACCTCCACCAGCGCCGACGTCCCGCCAATTCCGGCACCCAGGGGCTGGGCACCCGCCACGAGCGCGCCCAACGCCCGGTCACTGAACAACCCCAGAGCCGCAGACACGGCGCCATGGGCGGCAAGGCGCGCACCACGCGGCATGTCGGCCCCGGTCACGGGCAAGATCCCCAGCACTCCGACGCTACGGCCCTCTCGGGGCCCGTTTCGGGCCCTGCCGTCGCGCTCAATGGACCTCGCCCTGTACGCCGCCGATGAACGCGGCCCGTGCGGCGACGGGAGAAATGAGCACGGGGCCGGTCTTGCGCCTGGAGCCCGAGCATAGCCAACACGGTGGCGGCACAGTGGCAGCCGCCGGATGCCCCCGGAGCGGCCAGAGGTCGTCAGCAATCCGCACCGTGGCCAAGACTGGGCAGCAAAGGCCGCCCGCTCACGAAGTTACTCAGGGCGCCGAAGCAAGCAATCGACCCAGCCGTTGCCGTGGAGAGCCCTGCGGGGCATCAAGTGGCTCGGTAGTCCTTTAGTTAGATTTCAGCCACGGCAAAATTTTGCCCTTGCTTTGCGTTTTCACGTCCTCTTACAGTCACACACACCCATCGCGATCTTGCCCATGCCAAAAGCGTGTTGGAGACAAGGGGCCGCGATCACTTCCGGGGCAGGGTGGATCACCAAGAAGTGCCCGCCACACCCAAGGAGGCACATATGCGCAAGTTCGAAACGTTGCCACGGTGGCCACGGCCGCCGTAGTAGCTGCAATGCTCGGAGCCGAAGCAGCCCACGCGGAAGGCAGTTTCAACACAACCATCTCCAGGTGGCTCACCGGAAAGGAGTCCAGACACTGGACAGACAAAAACCTCGATTCCACTGCCACGACGGTGAAATTCTCGGGATGCAGCACCAGCTCGACCAGCTTCAGGTCTGCGACGCTTCAGTTGAAGCGCAAGCGCGAAAATTTGCCCGACCCTGTTCTCGACAGGCACGACAACACCTGCAACACATCGAACTTCGGCCGTCAGGGAAGCGGCAGCTACTACTTCAACCTTTCAAGAATAAATGGTTCGGACAGTGGTCTGCACCTCAACGTCAATTCGGTTACCGTCACGTACTGAGCCAGGCTCGCCAATATGCCGCGCCCGACAGCCCCGTTCGGCGGCCGGGCGCGGCACGCACTCCACCGCCTGTTCGCCACTCCCAACGGAAATCCCGTGCCTCTTCGCTACATAGACTGCACCTTCGGGTACCGAGCACACGCACCCGTCCTCGATTCACTCAGCATGGATTTCCCAGCCGGGTGCACCGTGCTGCTGGGACCGAATGGGGCCGGGAAGTCGACCCTGCTGTCGCTCGGCGCCTCTATTCTCCAGCCTGCCGCAGGCAGGGTGACATTCGGCCGGTTCGACAGCTCTCTGCGCGCTGATCGCAAGTGCTATCGCCGCTCCATCGGCTGGCTGCCACAGAACATCCAGCCCGTACCTGGGCTGACCGTCAGGGAACAAGCAGCATATGCCGGCTGGCTCAAGGGCCTTTCGAAGCGCGAGGCATGGGACCGGTCCTCCCTCGCGCTCGACCGGGTCCGGCTCGCAGATCTGGCCGAACGCCGAAGCCATGAACTCTCCGGCGGCCAGCTACGCCGCCTCGGGATCGCCCAGACCCTCGTCCACGAAGCAGAAGTGGTCCTGCTCGACGAACCCACCGCAGGACTCGACCCCGTACAGCGGGGAGTCTTCCGCGAACTCGTGGGAGGACTCTCCGAGATGGTCCACTTCGTGGTCTCCACACACCAGACGGAGGACTTGGCCGACATCTACGGAACCGTCGTGGTGTTCGACCGTGGCTCCCCCGTCTTCCAGGGCACCACACAGGAGTTCTTCTCGCTCGCACCGGACTCAGTCGCGCCGGAGCGCCGTGCGGAGACCGCGTATCGCGGCCTCGTACGAGGAGAGGTCTGACCATGCGTCCAGGGACCCTTCTCCGTACCAGCCCCGCTGTGTGGGCTGGTGTCCTTCTCATCTTCGGGCTGTTCTTCTTCGGCTCCGGCAACACCGGTGCGGTTATCAACTACTGGGAATCGGTGACAGCCCAGTCAACAGTCGTACTCGGCGTCATCAATGCGGTGTGTGGCGCCAGTGCCGCGTGGGAGTCAGCCAGGTTGAGGCAGGCGGCCATCTCCACCTGGGCCCCGGCTCGCAGCGAGCTGCGGATCGCCTGCGAACACCTGGCGCCGATTGCCCTATTGGGCCTGCTCGGCGTCCTCGCCTCGCTTCTGGTGTTCGCACCGGCCGGGCTGCTCGACGTGCCAGGCGGGCCAGACGTGACCGTGCTCGGCACCGCATACGTCGTGATCCTCGCTCACATCGCACTCGGCTGGCTCGCGGGGCTCCGGGTACCCCGGCTGCTGGGCCCGGCCCTCATGCTCATCGTCGGCTACTTCTGGGGTTTCTGGCCGGCGGCAATAAGCGACCCCGCCTGGCTGCGGCACCTCAACATCCAGGGTATGACGGAGTGTTGCAGCATCGATCAGGTTCCTTCACCGAGGAGCCTGGCCGCCACCGTCGCATTCTCCGCCGGCATCATCGTGGCAGTCCTGATCACCAGTACGACGCTGCGGCCCGGAAGCCGCCTGCTCCTGTCGCTGATTGCCTTCTTCACCGGGCTCACGGTGGCAGTGACGGCCGCAATGCCACTTGAGTTCAACGGAGTACAGCCGCGAGACCGCGCACTGCTTCACTGCACAGGCAGTAAGCCCGAGATTTGCCTGTGGCCAGAACAACGCCCCGCAGCAGATGACTTCCGACGCTGGACCGCTGAAGCCGACAACAACCTACGCGCCATCGGTGTGACGCCGGCAAAGAAGATCGAGTTCTCAGTAGTCGTCCCCGAACGCAACGACGTGCTTGCCGCGACGGCCGGCAGTGCGCTTCGCCTGGACATTCCTTCCTGCGCGGAGCAGCCCTACGCGGAATACCCGGGCGATGAGGCCGCCTCCGTCATCTACCCATGGCTGGTCCTGACAGCAGGAGTCACGCCCGACTCATTGGCCTGGCCCGCCGAGGCCATCAGTCTCGCCCAGGAAGTACGCAAGATGCCCGCCGCCTCGCAGCAGGCATGGCTCGACCGCAATATGCGTTCCGTACGGGACTGCTCGGTGAAACCCGAACTGTCACCTTCGGCATTCGCGCAGGCCGGCAAGGAGAAACGGTGATCTGGTGGCTACGCGCTCACGCGACCGCCGCCTGGGCCGCGACTCTGGCGGCCTGCTTCATCTGCTGCCCGCTGCTCGCGACCTCGTCCATTCCCACCCTCTCGCTGTTCAGCGGCGCATCCGGCAGCATCCCCGTTCCGCTCGTACTCCCCGTCTTCCCCGCCTGCGTCCTCCTCTACGGACTGAACCGAACTCCATGGCAAGCACACGCAACCGCCGTTCGTGAGATGCGCTACTGGACAAGTGGAGCGGTCGCCATCACCGGCGTCGCCGCATTGGCCGTCGCCTTCGCCGAGGCCGCCCTTCTGGACTTCCCCCTGAGCTTCGCCGTGGCCCGCAACCTGATCGGTTACCTGGGCGTCGGCCTGCTCGTCCAATACGTCAGCAACGCCCAGTACGGTGCGGTGGCCGTGGCCGCGATCCCCGTCGTGTGCGGCTTGATCGGGACAGGCCCGGGCGGACGCCCCTACCCGTGGATGTGGCCGGCGCAGCCATATGAATCCGTGACCGCTGCTGGCGCCGCGATCTTCTTGTTCTGCTCAGGAATGCTCTTTACGGCGAGCACCGTGAAGAGCAAGCGGACTCACGTTTGACTTCCGCGTTGATGTCCCGGTCGCGGCACGAACAGACCTGGGAGGCCGGCTCGAACCGTCCGATGCGCACGAAGGCGCGCTCGTACCCGCAGACACGGCACCATGGGCGGCAAGCCGCGCGCCGCTCCTGCGTGCCTTTGGAGGCATTAGACCGTTAGGGGTGTCACGGACGCACTCGGCGTCCCGGCCGGAAGGATGATTGATGTCCACGAAGCGCGTTGCCCGCCGTCTGTTGGTGCTGACCGCCACGGCGGCTGCCGGTACAGGCGCACTGAGCGTTCCGGCCGTCGCGAGCACGAACATTCTGGCGGCCGGCAATGCCGGTTACGACACCACGATGATCAACAAGGGCCGTGAGGTCAAGGCGGTTGGCGCGACGACTCACAGCAGCGGGGTGGGCAGCGGCCTGATCCAGCTGCCGGTGGACAGTCCTCAGAACCGCGGCGGCGGGGGCAGCCTGCTCTTCTCGGATCGCCGACTGAAGACCGATGTCACCGCGGTGGTCTGGGAGCGATGAGCGCCTCCTGGCCGTCGGCCTCGCGCGGCAGACGCCATCACCGACAACGCCCCCGTCGAACGGGCACCTCAACCCGTACCTCAACCCGTACGCCATGTGGAGGACGCAACGAACGCGGTCCAGGCGACAGCGGGGACGACGAGGGCGGGACCGGTCGTACGAGGACTTGAACCATGCCTGCTCGGAGGCTACTTCAGGTGCAGTGTGGTGACTCATACGCCAGATCCCTCCCCATAGTTGTTCCAGAACACGTCCGTCTCACCCGGCGGGAGCCGCTAGCAGAGCCGCTAGCAGAGCCGCTAGCAGAGCCAGCGAGGTGGCGCAGCGTGGGGCCGCCCCCTCCTTTTGCCAGTGTCGCGCCTCCAGGGGAGGTGTAAAGGGCGCTCCTACGTCGCGTCGGCTGCGCCGATTACGCTTCGCTACACCCTTGACACCTCCCCTTCCGGCGCGTGTGCGGATGAGGGGGGGCGGCCGGGGGGAGGGGGCCCAAGGGGTGCCCGGTACTACCGGTCGGCTCAGGGTCCGGCGGCCCGGTGGACCCTGCGGGGCTGCGCGGCAGTGGCATGGGGCTGCCGGGCTCGTCTCGGCGGCTGACGGCCGCCGGTTGGCCGGCACCCATGCCCCGCTGGTCACCGTTGCGTTGTGGTGCCCGGGAGGTGGGCGGTGCCTGCTGTCCGGTCGGGGTCTTGGGGCCGGTCCGGGGTCTCCGGGCGGTGCCCGGGGCGGGGAGTGCGACGTTGGAGCCACTTCGGGCACGGCAGACGGCTACAGCGTCGCAGTCGTCGGGATCAAGCACTCCACCACCCGCCGATCTGTCCCATATGGGGTGATTTGGCGGGCGATTGGGAGTCTCTCCGGACGGCACATGTGTCCTCAGGTGCGTTAGACGCCCTTCTGGAGGCAAAGACCGCCTCCGGGAGCCCACGCCACACGAGTCCCAGCAGACCCTGCCCCCACTCCACGGTCACCAGCGGGGCATGTGTCGCAACCGGCAACGGACCGTTGGCCGCCGAGCCGGTGTCGGACCGCCCCTCTCCTCTGCCGCGCAGCCCCGCAGGGCCCACCCGCCCGAGGACCCCGAACCGAGCGGCAGCCCGGCCGGTCCCCCGGGCAACCCCCTCCCACCCGGCCGCCCCTCCCGATAAGCCGCACTTGCGACTCCGGGACAGGAGTCAAGGGTGAGCGAAGCGAAATCGGCGCAGCCGACGCGACGCAGGAGCGCCCTTTACACCTGTCCCGGAGACGCGACACTCACAGCAGGAGGGGCGGCCCCATACCCAACAACCCGCGCCACCCACCACCCACCCCCACCCCGGTTGAGCGAGTCACGGTGGATCTCCACCAGGAAGTCCACGTCCTCCTGGTCAAGGCCCGTAAACACGGCGCCATGGGCGGCCAGCCGCACACCACGCGGCATATCAGCCACTCCCTCACTCCCTAATCGAAGTCGTAGTCGTAGTCGATGAAGGCGAGACAGACAACGGTTCCGTCCGGCTCCACCGCTGAGTAGCCGTCCCTCTCCTCCCCCTCGACAGGAAAGAACAGGGCGTTGCCGCCGCGGTCCGGATCGGTGACGATCTCGGCATAGTTGGCTCGGCGCCCCTCACCGTCGCCCACCGCGATAACGGACTTGGCCTTGCGGAGATGGGCCGCAGCGCCTTCCACGCCGGCCCGCTTCGGATCGAACGGGGCGCTGCACAAGACCGCGTATCCGTCCAGCGGGGCCGGTTCGTAGCCGTTGTATCCGTCGCCCCAAACAGCCGCCGCGACACGGGCGGGGTCCGCCAACGGCACAACGACGATGCCGACCCGCGCCACCGGAGGCTTACCGTCCTCCCGCCGCCAGTAGAAGCCCGCGTAGACCGGGGCCTTGCTCAGTTCTGCGGGCAGTCCACCGTGATACCAGCCGCCGCGCCCCATCCCGAACCAGGTGACCTCTCCCTCCAGCGCCAACTCCCCTACGTAGGCGAACCATTCCGGTTTGAGCGCGCACGTCTCGCGATTGCGGTTGATGTGATCCACGCACTGCCGCAACAAGGCGTCAACGGCATCCGTGGCGCCCACGAAATCGTCTGAGTCCTTGGCCGAGGTCATGCCACGAACAATGGCACGGGGGTCCGACAGCCCCACCTCCACACCGCTACGCGGTGGTTGGGCCCTCAAGCCGTACGCCACCGACGAACGCGGCCCACGCGGCGGCCGGGACGACGAGGGCGGGGCCGGTCTTGCGCTTGGAGTCGCGGATGCCGACCTGGCCGGTGGCGGCGAGGTCGGCCACCTCCAGGCAGTTGGTACCGTTCTCCGAGCTGTACGAAGACTTGAACCAGGCTGCCTCGAAGACGAGTTGGGGTGTGGCTCGCTGATTCATGAGGGTCAGATCTCTCGTGATAGTCGTTGCAGGAACGCCACTGTCTCACCGGGGGCGAGAGCACCGGCCCGCAGGGCGTCGAATCTGCGGGTGAAGCCCCAGATCTCCGTGTCCTTGTCACCGAGGCGCGAGCCATCAGCCGCGTCGGATTGGACCACCGCGGGCAACGGAGCGCCGAAGTCCAGCAGCGCAAAGTTGTAGCTACAGCGGTAGGTCGGGATGTTCGACGGCAGGATCTGAACCGTCACGCTGTCCAGGCGAGAGAGTTCGACAATCTCCTCGTACTGCTCCCGCATCACATCCGCTCCGCCGATGACTCGGCGCAGAGCACCCTCGTCCAAGATGGCCCACAGTTCCAACGGACCGTGCTTGCGCGTCAACACCTCTTTCCGCTGCATGCGGATCTGAGTGTGGCGCTCCACGAACTCGGTGTTCGTCTCTTCGACGGACTTGGCCGTCTGGAACATCTCCCGCGCGTAGCGCTCAGTCTGGAGCAGTCCGTAGACGAGGTCCGGTTGCCAGGCACGGACACTACGCGCGCCGCTCTCCAGCCCGATGAACATGCTCATACCGGACGGCATAACGCTGCGATAGACGGACCACCAGCCCCGGTTGAGCGAGTCCCGGTGTACGTCCACCAGGAAGGCCACGTCTTCCTCGTCCACCACGCCGTAGCGGTCGAGCAGGTCCTTCAAGTCCTGGACCTTCGGCAGACCGGTCAGTCCGTTCTCCACGCGATGGAGCTTGGACGAGGAAAACGTCAACCCATCGGTTGCCTGGGCAAGGGTGAAACCGGCCTTGTCCCGCAACTCTTTGAGTTCCCAGCCGAGTTGCATACGCCGGACCGTTGGTCCTGTCGGTGCTGCCACGAGCGTGCCTCCGTAGTGGTAGAGCCTGCCGCGCTGCGGTGCTTGTGTCGAGTCTGGCAGCGCGAGTGGCCTCCGGAGAGTCGCTAGCCCCTTCGATCACATATACCAATCCATCGGGGATTCCCACTTCGGCTTGCTAAGCAGGCACAACGCGTCCCAATCTGGCTGAGCGACCACCCAGTCACCGACGGTAGCGATCGCTGAAGTTACCGCTTACGGGTGATCTGCGCCCAAAACCCAGAAAAGCCGCTGGAGTTCCCCATGCCCCTCCACCACCCGGCCGACCCCGCACGCTCCAACCGCCCCTCCACTCACCGCCCGTTCATACTGAGCGCGCTGGAGGCGCACGGCGCCCTCCCCTCCCCCACCGGCCGGCCCGCCTACACCCAGACGCTGCCCTGCGCGCCGGAGTCGGCCCGCCGGGCGCGGCTCCTGGTGAGCGCCGCCTGCACCGCGTGGGAGCTGCCCGGCCTCGTGGACAGCGCGACGCTGCTCGTGTCGGAGCTGCTGGCCAACTCCGTTGAGCACAGCGGCAGTCGACTGGTCCGGGTGGTCGTCTCGCACCCCGAGCACGACCGCGTACGGGTCGCCGTAGCGGACAACTCCCGCACGCAGCCCTCCCCCCGCACCGCACCCGACGACGCCGAGGACGGACGCGGCCTCGCCGTCGTCCAGGCCCTCGCGGACCGGTGGGGTACGGACCTCAGGCGCTGGGGGAAGCTGGTGTGGGCCGAGTGCGCCACGAAGACCGTGAGCCGTGACCCACCTACCCTTGGCCCACCCGCCCCTGACCCGGCTCACACCTCGCCAGCAGATGGCCATCGACTGCGTCCGCTGCGCCCGCCGCCTCGGCATGGACGGCCGCGTACTCGGCGAGGTGCACCACCTCGGCCGGCTCTTCCGCCTCTGGGTCTGCGCACCCGACTGCGCGGGGCCTCACCGCACACCACACGCGGACGGTACGACGTGATCGGCCGACGCCCACACCCACACCCGCGCCGGCGCCGGCGGCCACCCCACCGCGGCCTCCCCAATCGCCGCACGCTCCTGCTGGAGGCCGTGCTGACCAGCCTGACGACCGCCGTCCTCCTCATATCCCTGGCCTACGGGGTCACCGGCCGGAACGGCCCCGGCCGGTGACCTTCGAGGCCGGGAGGCGCCCGGCCTCGGACGCGCCGATCAGGGTGTCGCCGTCGACGGTCACAGCGGTGTCGCTCCACGACGCTATTCAGCCGCCGACGCCCCTCCCAGTGGCATTAGTGACACCCTCCAACGGGATACCGCCAGGCCCACCCGACTCAGGTGCCTTCCGTCCAGTACTGATGGAGCCGGGCCACCGCTTCTTCCTTGGCCAGCCCGGCCACCGTCGCCTCCGCCAGACCGACTCGGTGAATCAGCAAATACACCAGGTCCGCGGGGAGCGATTCCTTGGGTACGGGCGGGACTCCCCGGTCGGGCAGCAGGCCGTCGACCACGCAATCCCAGAATTCGCCTTCGGACACGTCGAGTTGGTCACGGAGGATGTGTCCCCAGATCGCGGCACCGTAGACCGTGCGGTCCACCGGATGGGAAATCCGCGTGCGCAGGATCCGGCCGTCATACAGCGTCAGCTCGTAGGTGACGTGATGCGTGCCAGTGCGTCCGCGCGCGTCCCGGACCCGCTCCCACTGCTCGATGCGGCAGAACCGCTCGTGCCGCTCGCGGTCCGGCCGTGGCCGACTCACCGACTGATTCACCGACTGATTCACCGGCCCGCTCCGACCAGCCAGTCGGCCAGCTGCTGGTCATCGCTCAGCGCGACCAGCTGCACAAGGCCCCAGCCGTCCTGATGATTGGGAGCGGTGCGGAGCCGGTCCTGCCAGTCCTCGGCATACTCGCGCAGCGCGTCGACCATTTCCTGTACGGCCTCGTCGAAGGTCGCTCCGTCCGCCGAGACGGGGAGCCCCGGCAGGAAGATCGACCAGCCTCCGGATTCGGCGACAGCTTCCGCTTTCGACGGGCAGACCAGTGACAGATAGTGGCGAAGCCGTTCCACGTCCACCACAGCGGCACGGCCGGTGTCGCGCCGTACTGTGGCCACCCGGCCCTCGCCTGCCGCGTCAAGCAGTTCCTTGAGGTGTGTACGCGCCTCGGTGTAGCTCTCGTAATGCACTGCTGACATGGCGGGGCCTCCTCGCGGTTTCCCTCAAGACTGCTCCGCCATCCCGCGTACGTCAAGTACGTGAAGTACGTGAAGTACCCGCGTACGTGACGTACGCGGGGCCGGGCCTCAGCCCAGCGCCACCTTCACCGCGTCCGCCAGCCGACCCGCCACCGCGCGCGCCTGGTCGATGTCCGCGGCCTCGACCATGACCCGTACGAGCGGCTCCGTGCCCGAGGGGCGGAGCAGGACGCGGCCCGTGGTGCCCAGGTCGCGTTCGGCCTCCGAGACCGCCGTGGCCAGCTCGGCCGAGGTCTTGACCCGCGACTTGTCGACGTCGGGGACGTTGACGAGGACCTGCGGCAGCCGGTCCATGATGCCGGCCAGGTCGGCCAGCGTGCGGCCGGTCGCGGCGACGCGGGCCGCCAGCATCAGGCCGGTCAGCGTGCCGTCGCCGGTGGTGGCGTGGTCGAGGACGATGACGTGGCCCGACTGCTCGCCGCCGAGGGCGTAGCCGTGCTCCTTCATGGACTCCAGGACGTACCGGTCGCCCACCGCGGTCTCCACCAGGTGGATGCCCTCGCGCTCCATCGCCATCTTGAAGCCGAGGTTGGACATGACCGTCCCGACCACCGCGTCGCCGCGCAGCGTGCCCGCCTCGCGCATCGCCAGCGCGAGCACCGCGAGGATCTGGTCGCCGTCGACCTCCGCGCCCGTGCCGTCCACGGCGAGGCAGCGGTCCGCGTCGCCGTCGTGGGCGATGCCGAAGTCCGCGCCGTGCTCGACGACCGCGGCCTTGAGCAGCCCGAGGTGGGTGGAGCCGCAGCCGTCGTTGATGTTCAGGCCGTCCGGCTCGGCGCCGATCGTGATGACTTCGGCGCCCGCGCGCGCGAACGCCTCCGGGGAGACCCGGGCCGCCGCGCCGTGCGCCTCGTCGAGGACGACCTTGAGGCCGTCGAGCCGGTTCGGCAGTACGGCGATCAGATGCGCGACGTACTGGTCGAAGCCCTCGTCGTACGTACGGATCCGGCCGACGCCCCCGCCGGTCGGCCGCGCCCACGGCTCGCCGGTGCGGTGTTCGTCGTAGGTCTTCTCGATCCGGTCCTCAAGATCGTCGGCGAGCTTGTGGCCGCCGCGCGCGAAGAACTTGATGCCGTTGTCGGGCATGGCGTTGTGGCTCGCGGAGAGCATCACGCCGAGGTCGGCGCCCAGCACACCGGTGAGATACGCCACCGCGGGGGTGGGCAGCACACCGACGCGCAGGACGTCCACGCCCGCGCTCGCGAGGCCCGCCACGACCGCGGCCTCCAGGAACTCGCCGGACGCGCGCGGATCGCGCCCGACCACCGCCGTGGGCCGATGCCCCTCGAACGTCCCCACTTCGCCGAGCACATGCGCCGCCGCCACCGACAGCCCGAGCGCCAGCTCAGCCGTCAGATCGGCATTGGCGACACCGCGCACGCCGTCCGTGCCGAAGAGTCGTCCCACAGCTCTCCCTCCGAGAAACGCGCGGGCCGCTACCCGCCCGCGCGCGAAACTCCGAAAATGCTCCGAAAATGCAAACCCATGCGAACTTATGCCAACACGAGTCGACGGATGCCAACACATGTCGACGCAGGAGGCTCGCTCGCCAAACTGACTAAGTGTCCGATGAGCCTGTGATCCTGTTATACGCCCGCATAAGCAGGAAAACGAATGCCCCGGCAGCACGGAGTGCCGCCGGGGCGTTCGAATGCCGTAAGGCCGGGCCTGAAACAGTCGTGACGTGCGAGTGACGTGCGAGTCTCGCGGACGCGCGGGCGACGTTCGGACCCGTGAGCGATTAACGCTTGCTGTACTGCGGCGCCTTGCGGGCCTTCTTGAGACCGGCCTTCTTGCGCTCGACCGCACGGTCGTCGCGGCTCAGGAAGCCGGCCTTCTTCAGCGTGGCGCGGTTGTTGTCCACGTCCGCCTCGTTCAGCGAGCGGGCCACACCGAGACGCAGCGCGCCGGCCTGGCCGGAGACGCCACCACCCGAGATGCGGGCGACGACGTCGTAGCGGTTGTCGAGCTCAAGCACCTTGAAGGGCTCGTTGACAGCCTGCTGGTGCACCTTGTTGGGGAAGTAGTCCTCAAGGGTGCGACCGTTGATCTTCCACTTGCCGGTGCCCGGGACGATCCGGACGCGGGCGATGGCGTTCTTGCGGCGGCCCAGGCCGGCGGCCGGCTGCGGGTCGCCGAAGCGGCCCGCCAGCGACTCGGAGGTGTACTCGCCCTCGACGGGCACCTCCGACTCGAAGGTCGTCACGGCGTCAAAGGTCTCCTCGACCTCAGCGCCTTCGACGGGGGTCTCAACAGTGGTCTCGGCCACGATGCTCCTCAGATTTCTTTTCGTCTTTGGGGGTGGCCGGAATTACTGCGCGACCTGGGTGATCTCGAACGGCACCGGCTGCTGGGCAGCGTGCGGGTGCTGGTCGCCCGAGTAGACCTTCAGCTTCGAAAGCATCTGACGGCCCAGGGTGTTCTTGGGGATCATGCCCTTGATGGCCTTTTCGACGGCCTTCTCGGGGTTCTTGGCGAGCAGCTCGTCGTAACGGACGGAGCGCAGACCACCCGGGTAACCGGAGTGGCGGTACGCCATCTTCTGGGTCTTCTTGTTGCCGGACAGGTGCACCTTGTCCGCGTTGACGATGATGACGAAGTCACCGGTGTCGACGTGGGGCGCGTAGATCGCCTTGTGCTTACCGCGCAGAAGGTTGGCGGCGGTGGTCGCCAGACGGCCCAGGACGATGTCCTGCGCGTCGATGATGTGCCACTGGCGCGTCACATCGCCGGGCTTGGGGCTGTACGTACGCACGGTCGTATGCCTTCGCTTCTTCAGAGAGTGGAGTCCTGACAAGGCCACCCGGTCGATCACGACAGCCCTGGTGGTACGCCGGGGACGCAACCCGTGTACCTACCGCTGTCCATCGGCCCGGTGGACCGGCGTAAGGGCCCCTCGCGTGAGAACGACCAAGCCAATACGCATAACGAACCAGAAGAATACCGTCGTGCCCCCGTACGGGTCAAAACGAGGTCCCGGGGCGACGAAACGACCCCCGGAAGGGAAGCCCGCGCCACCGCGAACCGCGCCCACT
Organism: Streptomyces sp. NPDC093109; assembly: GCF_040701725.1. NCBI lineage: Bacteria > Bacillati > Actinomycetota > Actinomycetes > Kitasatosporales > Streptomycetaceae > Streptomyces > Streptomyces sp. NPDC093109. Next base: position 266,691 of record NZ_JBFBEZ010000002.1, on the reverse strand, counting down.
TACCGCCCCTGCTCACCCCGCCCGCTTACCGCGCCCGCTCCACCCGCCGCTCGTCCCACACCGGCTCCGACGTCTCCCGTACGACCCCGTCCGACCCGAAGACCAGATACCGATCGAACGTACGAGCGAACCACCGGTCGTGCGTCACCGCCAGCACCGTCCCCTCGTACGCCTCAAGGCCCTCCTGGAGCGCCTCCGCCGACTCCAGGTCCAGGTTGTCCGTCGGCTCGTCCAGCAGCAGCGCCGTCGTCCCGCGCAGCTCAAGCAGCAGGATCTGGAAGCGCGCCTGCTGCCCGCCCGAGAGCCGCTCGAACGGCTGGTCGCCCTGGCGCTCCAGCTCGTACCGCCGCAGCACGCTCATCGCGCCGCCCCGGTCCTTCGCGTGCTCCGTCCACAGGATGTCGACCAGCGCGCGCCCCAGCAGCTCGGGGTGGGCGTGGGTCTGCGCGAAGTGGCCGGGCACCACCCGCGCGCCCAGCTTCCACGTCCCGGTGTGCCGTACGTCCTCCCCCGCCAGCAGCCGCAGGAAGTGCGACTTGCCGGAGCCGTTCGAGCCGAGGACCGCCACCCGCTCGCCGTAGAAGATCTCCAGCGAGAAGGGCTTCATCAGCCCGGTCAGCTCCAGGTTCTCGCAGGTCACCGCCCGTACGCCGGTACGGCCGCCACGCAGCCGCATGGTGATCTCCTGCTCGCGCGGCGGCTCAGGCGGCGGGCCCGCCTCCTCGAACTTCCGCAGCCGCGTCTGCGCCGCCGAGTACCGGGACGCCATCTCGTGGCTGACCGAGGCGGCCTGCCGCAGATTGACCACCAGCCGCTTGAGCTGCGCGTGCTTCTCCTCCCAGCGCCGCTTCAGCTCCTCGAACCGGGCGAACCGCTCGCGCCGCGCCTCGTGGTACGTGTCGAACCCGGCGCCGTGCACCCAGACGTCCGAGCCCGCGGGCCCCGGCTCCACGCTGACGATCTTCTCGGCGGCCCGCGCCAGCAGCTCCCGGTCGTGGGAGATGAAGAGCACGGTCTTACGGGTCTCCCGCAGCCGCTCCTCCAGCCACCGCTTGCCCGGTACGTCCAGATAGTTGTCCGGCTCGTCCAGCAGCAGTACCTCGTCGGGCCCGCGCAGCAGCGCCTCAAGCACCAGCCGCTTCTGCTCGCCGCCGCTCAGCGTGCGCAGCGCGCGGAACTGCGCCGTGTCGTACGGGACACCCAGCGCGGCCATGGTGCAGATGTCCCAGACCGTCTCGGCCTCGTACCCGCGCGCCTCCGCCCAGTCGCTCAGCGCCTGCGCGTAAGCCATCTGGGCGGCCTCGTCGTCCACCGTCATGATCGCGTGCTCGGCCTCGTCGACGGCGGCGGCGGCCTCGCGGATACGCGGCTGAGCGACGGAGACCAGCAGGTCACGCACGGTGCGCTCGTCCCGTACCGACCCCACGAACTGCGACATCACACCGAGCCCGCCACTGACGTTCACCGTCCCGCCGTGCGGCTGGAGCTCCCCGCTGATCAGTCGCAGCAGTGTGGTCTTGCCCGCGCCATTGGCTCCGACGAGCGCGACGACGCTGCCCTCCGCGACGCGGAACGACGCATCGCCGAGAAGCACCCGTCCGTCGGGGAGGTAATACTCCAAATGCGCGGCCTCTAGATGTCCCATGCCCCGCATTGTCCGTGCATTCGTCCCAACGGCCCAATCACTTTCCGGATTCCCGTTCCGCTCACGGGGCGACCGCACGCGCGTCCGGGCTTAAACTCCCGGCATGAGCTTTGGGCAAGGGGGGGCCTCCTGGGGTGACTCCGGTTCACCGGGACAGAACCCGCATGGATCACAGGACCCGTACGCATCGCAGGACCCACACGGAACGCCGGCTCCCTACGGAGCGGCCGACCCGTACGCGCAGGACTCTTACGCACCGGACTCTTATGCGCGGAAACCGTACGCGCAAGATCCGTTCACTCAAGATCCATTCGCGCAGGACCCATTCACACAAGGCCGTCAGGAACGGCAGAACCAGCAGGACCCATACCCGGCAAGAGAGCCGTACGCGGCACAAGAGCCGTACGCGCGGGACCCGTTCGGACCGTCCAACCGGTTCGGCTCGGTGAACCGGCACGACGGCGAGGACGGGTACGGCAAGAGCACCCCGGACTGGGGCGCGCTCGCCGACGCCTCCGCCGCGCGCAGCCGCCGCAGGCGCTGGCTGCTCGTCGGCGGCGGTGTCTTCGCGACCGGCGCGATAGCCGCGCTCGTCGCGACCAGCGTCGTGTCCGTGGGCAACCCGGACGCCAACGCCTCGGACCGCGCGGCGAGCAAACTGCCCGCGGTCGCCGAACTGCCTTCGGAGAGCGCCGAGCCGGAGCCGAACTTCTCCTCGGTCGCGCCACCGCCGCCGCCGAATCCGAAGGACTACGTCTCCAGCGCCGACAAGGACCAGGCGCCACTCACCGCCGAATCCCTGTTCCCCGGCGCCAAGTTGACCCTCGCGGACCGCTCCTACCAGAAGGGCGCCACCACGACGACGACCAACTGCGCAGCCGCCGCACAGGGCGCGCTCGGCTCCATCCTCGCCTCGAACAGCTGCGACCAGGTCATCCGCGCCACCTTCCGCAAGGACGGGGTCGCCGTGACCGTGGGGGTGGCGGTCTTCGAGAAGGAGGCGCAGGCCCTCAAGGCCAAGGCGCAGGCCGAGGGCGGGATCGCGTCGCTCTCCGGAGCGGGCGTCCCCACCTTCTGCCGGGCCCCTTCGGTCTGCCGCAAGACCGCCAACTCCTACGGCAGGTACGTGTACTTCACGGTCGGCGGCTTCGTCAGCGGCCAGAACGTGACCACCGCGGACAAGGACGTCTTCACCGCCGGTGACGATGTCGCGGAGTTCACGTTCCAGCAGATCCTGGCCCGCGGCCAGGCGCAGGCGTCGGCGGCGGCCACCAGACCCGTGGACCCGTAAACCGGAGCCCGAAGACCGGAGACCCGGAACCCGGAGCCCGGAACCCGGAACCCCGCGAAGGATCCGTTCCGCTCAGCAGCAACCGTCCACCGGAATCCCGCCCAGCGTCCGCTTGTTACGTGCCTGAAGATTGCGCGCACCGAGCAACTCGTCTGCCGGGTAACCGACTTCCTCCAGCGTCAGCCCGTGCGGCCGTACGACATGCACCGCAGAGTCGCGTACGCCCGCCGCGAGCACCTTCGCCGGCCACCCCACGGGCCGGTGCCCGTCCCCCACGAACAGCAGCGCACCGACCAGCGAGCGCACCATGTTGTGGCAGAAGGCATCGGCCCGAACGGTGGCGGTCACGACGCCGTCCGCCCCGCGCTCCCACTCCAGCCGCTGGAGCGTACGGATCGTCGTCGCCCCCTCGCGCCGCTTGCAGTACGCCGCGAAATCGTGCTCGCCGAGCAGCCCGGCCGACGCCTCGTTCATGGCGTCGACGTCCAACTCCCAGTCGTGCCAGAGCACATGGCCGCGCAGCAGCGGGTCGACCCCGCCGGGGTGATCGGTCACCCGGTACGCGTAACGCCGCCAGATCGCCGAGAAACGCGCGTTGAAGCCCGTCGGCGCCTCAGCCACGCTCCACACCCGTACATCGTGCGGGAGGCGCCCTGCGAGCCGCCTGAGCAGCCTCTCGGCGTGCTCCGCCCAGACCTCCGCCGGCAGATCCACATGCGCGACCTGCCCGCGCGCGTGCACGCCCGCGTCGGTACGCCCGGCGACGGTCAGCTCGTACGTACGCGACGAGCGCGTCACCGTACGCAGCGCGTCCTCGATCTCGCCCTGTACGGTCCGCCGGGTCTTCTGCTTGGCCCAGCCGGAGAACTCCTTGCCGTCGTACGACAGATCCAGCCGCACCCGCACCTGCCCGGCCGCCGGCCCCTCGACCGTCACAGCGCCCTCAACGTCCGCACTCACCCGCGGTCACTCCCCTCAGTTCGAGCATCTTCGAGCATCTTCGAGCATCAAAGAAAAACGGGCCCGCTCCCCATGAGGGAGCGGACCCGTCCGTCAGTCGCGTGAACGCGCTCAGGCGTCCTTGGACTCCGCCTCGGCCTCGACGGCCGCGGGCTTGGCGTCCTCGACGGTCTCGGCCGGAGCCTCGTCCTTCTTGAGGGCGTCTTCCTTGACCGCGCGCTTCGTCGCGGCCTCGGCCTCACCGGTGGCCTCCTGCGCCACGGTCAGCGCCTCGACCAGCTCGATGACCGCCATCGGGGCGTTGTCGCCACGACGGTTGCCGATCTTGGTGATACGGGTGTAACCACCGGGGCGGTTCTCGTACCGGGGGGCGATCTCGGTGAAGAGCGTGTGGACGACGCTCTTGTCCGTGATCGACTCCAGCACCAGGCGACGGTTGTGGATGTCGCCCTTCTTCGCCTTGGTGATGAACCGCTCGGCGATGGGACGCACGCGGCGGGCCTTCGCCTCGGTGGTGGTGATGCGGCCGTGCTCGAAGAGCGACTTCGCGAGGTTCGCGAGAAGCAGCTTCTCGTGCGCAGCGCTGCCGCCCAGACGGGCGCCCTTGGCGGGCTTCGGCATGGTGTTACTCCTTCATATCTGCACCGGCCGTGTCAGGTACCGATGTCAGTTCCCGGACGGGCGATTACCCGCCGGAACCCAGAGCTCTCGCTCCGGAAGTATTCACTTCAAGCCCGTCCGGCGATTGAGGACAACGCCCCAACCGCCGGCCGGAGGCGTATCAGTACTGCTCGGTCTCGACGAAACCGGCGTCCGCGTCGTCATCGGCGCCGAAGGCGTCCGCCGCGGCGGTCGGGTCGAATCCGGGCGGGCTGTCCTTGAGCGCCAGGCCCATGCCGGCCAGCTTCGCCTTGACCTCGTCGATCGACTTGGCACCGAAGTTACGGATGTCGAGCAGGTCGGCCTCGGAACGCGCCACGAGCTCACCCACGGAGTGGATGCCCTCGCGCTTGAGGCAGTTGTACGACCGAACGGTGAGCTCCAGCTCCTCGATCGGCAGGGCGAGATCGGCGGCGAGCGCGGCGTCCGTGGGCGAGGGGCCCATGTCGATGCCCTCGGCGTCGATGTTCAGCTCGCGCGCGAGACCGAACAGCTCGACCAGCGTCTTACCGGCGGACGCCATGGCGTCGCGCGGTCGCATGGCCTGCTTGGTCTCGACGTCGACGATCAGCTTGTCGAAGTCGGTGCGCTGCTCGACACGCGTCGCCTCGACCTTGTACGTGACCTTGAGCACCGGCGAGTAGATGGAGTCGACCGGGATCCGGCCGATCTCCTGGCCCACCTGCTTGTTCTGGACGGCGGAGACGTAGCCGCGACCGCGCTCGACGGTCAGCTCCATCTCCAGCTTGCCCTTGCCGTTCAGCGTCGCCAGGACGAGGTCCGGGTTGTGGACCTCGACACCGGCCGGGGGCGCGATGTCGGCGGCGGTGACCAGGCCGGGACCCTGCTTGCGCAGGTACATCACGACGGGCTCGTCGTGCTCCGAGGAGACGACCAGCTGCTTGATGTTGAGGATGAGGTCGGTCACGTCCTCCTTGACGCCCGGCACGGTGGTGAACTCGTGCAGGACTCCGTCGATCCGGATGCTGGTGACAGCGGCACCGGGGATCGAGGAGAGGAGCGTACGGCGGAGGGAGTTCCCGAGCGTGTAGCCGAAGCCCGGCTCCAGCGGCTCGATGACGAACCGCGAGCGGTATTCGTCAACGACTTCTTCGGTCAGCGAAGGGCGCTGAGCGATCAGCATGGCGAGATCCTTCTGTCATGGGCACCCACTATTTGATGCCCTATGTGCAAGGGTACGGGCGGCACAGCCCGAATGAGCCGTACCGCCCGCACCCCAGAAAACAACGCGTGTCACCGACCCCGAAGGGTCAGACGCGACGACGCTTCGGCGGGCGGCAGCCGTTGTGCGGGGTGGGGGTGACGTCCTGGATCGAGCCCACCTCCAGGCCGGTGGCCTGGAGCGAGCGGATCGCGGTCTCACGGCCGGAGCCGGGACCCTTGACGAAGACGTCGACCTTGCGCATGCCGTGCTCCTGCGCGCGGCGGGCGGCCGACTCGGCGGCCATCTGCGCGGCGAAGGGGGTGGACTTGCGCGAGCCCTTGAAGCCGACGTGGCCGGCGGAGGCCCAGGAGATCACGTTGCCCGAGGGGTCCGTGATCGAGACGATGGTGTTGTTGAACGTGCTCTTGATGTGGGCGTGCCCGTGAGCGACGTTCTTCTTTTCCTTGCGGCGCACCTTCTTGGCAGCGCCCTGACGACCCTTGGGGGGCATCTATTACTCCTACAGGGAGGTGGTCGGTCCTACAGCGCAAGACCGCTGATGAGCGTCCGGCTGAGGACTACTTCTTGCCCGGCTTCTTCTTACCGGCGATGGCGCGACGCGGGCCCTTGCGGGTACGAGCGTTCGTGCTGGTGCGCTGGCCGTGCACCGGGAGGCCGCGGCGGTGACGCAGACCCTGGTAGCAGCCGATCTCGACCTTGCGGCGGATGTCGGCCGCGATCTCGCGACGGAGGTCACCCTCGGTCTTGAGGTTGGCGTCGACGTACTCGCGGATCTTGACGAGGTCTTCCTCGGCAAGGTCGCGGACGCGGACGTTCGCGTCGACACCAACGGCGGCGAGGGTCTCCTTGGACCGGGTGCGCCCGATACCGAAGACGTAGGTGAGGGCGACCTCGACGCGCTTTTCGCGCGGGAGGTCAACGCCTGCAAGGCGTGCCATTCATGGCTCCTGTTGATTCGGAGGTCTTCAGCAGTGTCTTTCCCGGCCGGCTGTGGCCGGGTCCCCGGCCTCCGCCGGAGGTGTCGGCCTCTGCCCTGTCATGACTGACGGGGGCGGGACCGGACACTGCGTAATTACGGTGTTGCTCGCGTCGCGCGAAGTACTGCGAGAGGCAGGCGGTCGTACGTCAGCCCTGGCGCTGCTTGTGGCGCAGGTTGTCGCAGATGACCATGACCCGGCCGTGACGGCGGATCACCTTGCACTTGTCGCAGATCTTCTTGACGCTCGGCTTGACCTTCATGGGATGAGGTTCTCCGGGTCAGTGCGGACACCCGTCTGAGGGGTGCCAGCAAGATCTACTTGTATCGGTAGACGATCCGGCCACGCGTCAGGTCGTAGGGAGACAGCTCCACCACTACCCGGTCATCGGGGAGGATTCGGATGTAGTGCATCCGCATCTTCCCGCTGATGTGCGCGAGGACCTTGTGACCGTTCTGCAGCTCCACCTTGAACATAGCGTTCGGGAGGGACTCGATCACGGTGCCCTCGATCTCGATGGCACCTTGCTTCTTGGCCACGCTTCGCCCTTCGAATCGGCTACCTTGATCGATTCTGGCAGCCGCATGAGGACACACGGGTACACCAGAGCCGACGCGTCAGTCTACGGGAGTGCCCTCGAAAAGACGAATCCGTTGAGTTTGCCCAGAGCGCGTGAGTTTTAAGCAGGCGGAACGAGGCCGCCCCTTACGCCAGCGGATCCGGCGCCGCCGTCACGCCCAGCTCCGCGAGCTTCGCCTTGCCGCCGTCCACCGCCGTCAGCACCAGCGGGCCGTCCTCCGTCAGCGCCACCGAGTGCTCCCAGTGCGAGGACCAGGTGCCGTCCGTCGTGATGACGGTCCACTCGTCCTCCAGCACCTCGGTGTGGGGCGTGCCGAGCGAGACCATCGGCTCGATGGCCAGGCAGAAGCCCGGGACCAGCTTCGGGCCCTTGCCGCGCTTGCGGGTGACGTAGTTCAGCAGGTGCGGCTCCATGTGCATCTCCGTGCCGATGCCGTGGCCGCCGTAGTCCTCGATGATCCCGTACTTGCCGCCGCCGGGGCGCGGCTGGCGGCGGATGTACGTCTCGATCGCGCGCGAGACGTCGACCAGCCGGCTGCCGGCGCGCATCGCGGCGATGCCGGCCCACATGGACTCCTCGGTGACCCGGGAGAGCTCGATCAGCTCCGGAGCGTGACCGGTGCCGACGAAGGCGGTGAAGGCCGCGTCACCGTGCCAGCCGTCGATGATCGCGCCGGCGTCGATGGAGATGATGTCGCCGTCCTTGAGGACGGTCTTCCCGTCGGGGATGCCGTGCACGACGACCTCGTTGACCGAGGTGCAGATCGTCGCGGGGAACCCGCCGTACCCGAGGAAGTTCGGCTTGGCGCCGTGCTCGGCCAGCACCTTGCGCGCGATCTGGTCGAGATCGTTCGTGGTGGCGCCGGGTACCGCCGCGGCGCTCGTGGCCGCGTGGACGGCGGCGACGACCAGTCCCGCCTCGCGCATCTTCGCGATCTGGTCGGGAGTCTTGATCTCCACCATGGCTATGCCTTCGCCTTCCAAGAACGTTTCAGCAAATCGGTCATCTTAATGAACGGTCATCTTAATGAACACCGTGTTCAACAGTAAGGCCGCAGTGCCCCGAGGGACACCACGGCCTCACCAAAACTACGTCGTACGTACGGGATCAGGCCGCGGCCGGCCCCCGCCCGAGCGCCTCCATCGCACGCTCGGTCACCTCGGTGACCTTGCCGAGCGCGGAGATCGTCACCACGAGGCCCTGGGCCCGGTAGTGGTCGATGATCGGCTCGGTCTGCGTGTGGTAGACCTCCAGGCGCGTCCGTACCGTCGCCTCGGAGTCGTCGTCCCGCTGGTACAGCTCGCCGCCGCAGAAGTCACAGACGTCCTCCGTCTTCGGCGGGCTGTACGTCACGTGGAAGACATGCGCGCTGTCGTTCCGGCAGATCCGCCGTCCGGCGATCCGCTTCACGACCTCGCCCTCGGGGACCTCCAGGTCCAGCACCGCGTCCAGCTTCACACCCTCCGCCGTGAGCGCCTCGTCGAGCGAGACCGCCTGCGACACATTGCGCGGGAAGCCGTCCAGGAGGAAGCCGTTCTCGGCGTCCGGCTGGGCCATGCGGTCCTGCGCCATCGCGATGGTCACCTCGTCGGGCACCAGGTTCCCGGCGTCCATGTACGCCTTCGCCTGTTTCCCGAGGTCCGTGCCCTTGCTGATGTTGGCACGGAAAAGGTCGCCCGTGGAGATGTGCGGGATCGACAGGTTCTTGGCAAGGTACGCGGCCTGCGTTCCCTTGCCGGCACCGGGCGGCCCGACGAGGACGATTCGCATCAGCGGAGGAACCCTTCGTAATTGCGCTGCTGAAGCTGGCTCTCGATCTGCTTCACGGTCTCCAGACCCACACCCACGATGATCAGGATGCTTGTCCCGCCGAACGGGAAGTTCTGGTTAGCACCGCCGAAGCCCGCCAACGCCATCGTCGGAACGAGAGCGATCAGACCCAGGTACAGCGAGCCCGGCCAAGTGATCCGGTTGAGCACGTAGCTCAGATACTCGGCCGTGGGACGACCTGCCCGGATACCCGGGATGAAGCCACCATACTTCTTCATGTTGTCAGCGACTTCTTCGGGGTTGAACGAAATCGCCACGTAGAAGAAGGCGAAGAACACGATCAACAAGAAGTACGTGGCGATGTAGTAGGGGTGGTCGCCCTTGACGAAGTGCGCCTCGATCCAGGTCTTCCAGCCCGACTGGCCACTGGAGAACTGCGCGACCAGCGCCGGGATGTAGAGCAGGGACGACGCGAAGATGACCGGGATAACACCCGCCTGGTTCACCTTGAGCGGGATGTACGTCGACGTACCGCCGTAGGACCGGCGGCCGATCATGCGCTTCGCGTACTGGACGGGGATACGGCGCTGCGCCTGCTCGACGAAGACGACGAGGCCGACCATCACGAAGCCGATCAGGATGACCGTGCCGAACTCGATCCAGCCGTGGGCCAGATTGCCGCTCTCCTTGATGGCCCAGAGCGCGCCGGGGAAACCGGCGGCGATCGAGATGAACATCAGGATGGACATGCCGTTGCCGATGCCGCGGTCGGTGACGAGCTCACCGAGCCACATGACGCACGCGGTGCCGGCGGTCATGGTGATCACCATGGTGGCGGTCACGAAGATCGACTTGTCGGGAACGATCTCCGAGGCGACCGGGCAGCCGCTGAAGAGAGCGCCGCTGCGGGCGGTGGCGACCAGGCCGGTGCCCTGGAGGATGGCAAGGGCGACCGTCAGGTAACGGGTGTACTGCGTGATCTTCGCCGTGCCGGACTGCCCTTCCTTCTTCAGGGCTTCCAGCCGGGGGATGACCACGGTCAGCAGCTGGAGGATGATGCTCGCGGTGATGTACGGCATGATGCCCAGGGCGAAGATCGTGATCTGGAGCAGCGCCCCGCCGCTGAACATGTTCACGAGCCCGAACAGGCTGTTGTTGCCCTTCTGAGCCGCGTCGACACAGATCTGGACATTCGCGTAGCTGACCCCGGGAACGGGCACGTGCGCCCCGAGCCGGTACAGCACGATGATGGCCAGCGTGAAGAGCAGCTTCTTGCGCAGGTCGGGCGTCTTGAACGCCCGGGCGAACGCGGTGAGCACGGTGCCTCCTGCGACCCCCGCGCTACTGCGTCAGAGGTGACGGTATTGAGGATCGACGGATACGGAACGAGCGGTTCCGGGAAGGGTCCCCGGGTCCGGGGGCGAACCCCCGGCTTCAATACAGCAAGAACGCACGCCACCTTACCGGCGACTGTGCCCCCCTTGGAACGACCAACCGGGGATGCCCCTTTTGAGAGGCATCCCCGGTCGGATGTTCAGGCCATCGAGTTGTCTCAGACGAGCTCGGTGACGGTGCCGCCGGCGGCGGCAATCTTCTCCTTGGCGGACCCGGAGACGGCGTCAACCGAAACCTGGATCGCTACGGAGATCTCGCCCTGGCCCAGGACCTTGACGAGGCTGTTCTTGCGTACCGCACCCTTGGTGACCAGGTCGGCCACCGTGACCACACCGCCCTCGGGGTAGAGAGCGGAGAGCTTGTCCAGGTTCACGACCTGGTACTCGGTGCGGAAGGGGTTCTTGAAGCCCTTCAGCTTCGGCAGGCGCATGTGGAGGGGCATCTGCCCACCCTCGAAGCGTGCCGGAACCTGGTAACGGGCCTTCGTACCCTTGGTACCACGACCTGCGGTCTTACCCTTGGACGCCTCACCACGACCCACACGGGTCTTGGCCGTCTTGGCGCCCGGGGCGGGACGGAGGTCATGTGCCTTCAGCGGGCTGTTCTCCGCCATGTCAGTCAACCTCCTCAACCGTGACGAGGTGCCGCACGGTGTTGGCCATGCCGCGGAACTCGGGACGGTCTTCCTTGACAACCACGTCGTGCAGGCGCTTCAGCCCGAGCGAACGAAGGGTGTCGCGGTGGTTCTGCTTGCTGCCGATGTACGACTTCGTCTGCGTGATCTTGAGACGGGCCATTACGCACCCGCTCCCGCACGCGCACGGAGCAGAGCCGCGGGAGCGACGTCCTCGAGGGGCAGACCGCGGCGGGCCGCGATCTCCTCGGGACGCTGCAGGCCCTTGAGGGCCGCCACGGTCGCGTGCACGATGTTGATCGCGTTGTCCGAGCCGAGCGACTTCGACAGGATGTCGTGCACGCCGGCGCACTCGAGCACGGCACGCACCGGGCCACCGGCGATAACGCCGGTACCGGGGGAAGCCGGCTTGAGCAGAACGACGCCGGCCGCCTTCTCGCCCTGGATCGGGTGAGGAATCGTGCCCTGGATACGGGGGACCTTGAAGAAGTTCTTCTTGGCCTCCTCAACACCCTTGGCGATGGCGGCCGGAACCTCCTTCGCCTTCCCGTAACCGACGCCGACGGTGCCGTCACCATCGCCCACCACGACCAGCGCGGTGAAGCTGAAGCGACGACCACCCTTCACAACCTTGGCGACACGGTTGATCGCGACAACGCGCTCAACGTAAGCGGTCTTCTCGGCGGCAGCGCCACCGTCGCGACCCTTCCGGTCCCGCCGCTCGCCGCCACCGGCACCGCTTCCGCGGCGCTGGGGTCCAGCCATTGGATTTACCTCTCTCTGTTACGTCCGTTAGTCCCGGAACCGGGGCTTAGAACTTCAGCCCGGCTTCGCGGGCGGCGTCAGCCAGAGCGGCAATGCGCCCGGCGTACCTGTTGCCACCACGGTCGAACACGACGGCCTCGACACCGGCAGCCTTGGCGCGCTCGGCGACCAGGGCCCCGACCTTCTGGGCCTGGGCGCTCTTGTCGCCCTCGCCACCGCGGATCGAGGTGTCCAGCGTCGACGCCGAAGCGAGCGTGTGGCCCGCGATGTCGTCGATGACCTGCGCGACGATGTTGCGGTTGGAGCGCGTCACTACGAGGCGAGGACGCTCCGGCGTACCGGAGACGTGCTTACGGACGCGGATGTGACGACGCTTGATGGCAGCGCGCTTGTACGCGTCACCCTTGGCGATCTTTACACCGTATGCCATGGCTTACTTACCCGCCTTTCCGACCTTGCGGCGGATGACCTCGCCCGCGTACTTGACGCCCTTGGCCTTGTACGGGTCGGGCTTCCGCAGCTTGCGGATCTTAGCGGCGACCTCGCCGACCTTCTGCTTGTCGATGCCCTCGACGGTGAACTTCGTGGGCGTCTCGACCTTGAAGGTGATGCCTTCGGGGGCCTCGATGGTGATCGGGTGGCTGTAGCCCAGGGCGAACTCCAGGTTGGAGCCCTTCGCCTGGACGCGGTAACCGACACCACTGATTTCGAGCGCCTTGATGTATCCCGTGGTCACGCCGGTGATCATGTTCGCCACCAGCGTGCGGGACAGGCCGTGGAGGGCCTTGTTCTGACGCTCGTCGTTGGGGCGCAGCACCGAAAGAGTGCCGTCCTCGCCCTTGGTGACCTCGATCGGCGCGGCGACGGTGTGCGAGAGGGAACCCTTGGGGCCCTTCACCGCGACCGTGCGGCCATCGATGGTGACGTCCACACCGGCGGGAACCTGGATGGGGAGCTTGCCGATTCGCGACATGAGCTTTTCCTCCGTTCCCGACTACCAGACGTAGGCGAGGACTTCCCCACCTACGCCCTTCTTGCTGGCCTGCTGGCCGGTCAGGAGACCGTGGGACGTGGAGATGATCGCCACGCCCAGGCCGCCCAGAACCTTCGGCAGATTGGTGGACTTCGCGTACACACGCAGACCCGGCTTGGAGATGCGCTTGATGCCGGCGATCGAACGCTCGCGGTTCGGGCCGAACTTCAGCTCCAGGACGAGGTTCTTGCCGACTTCGGCGTCCTCGACCTTCCAGCCGGTGATGAAGCCCTCCTGCTGGAGGATCTCCGCGATGTGCGACTTGATCTTGCTGTGCGGCATCACGACGTCGTCGTGGTATGCCGAGTTCGCGTTGCGCAGACGCGTGAGCATGTCTGCGATGGGATCAGTCATGGTCATGAATTGGCCTTCGGCCTCTCTCGCCGGGGTTTCCTGTATGCGCCATCCCTCTCCCCGATCAGAGCCGGGACGGGTGCGGTGCGGGGACCTACGGCGTAGTAAGTCTTAATGGACGGCAGGCGCCCAACCCCACAAGCCTACGGCATGTGGGGGAGGGCTCCTGCCCACCCAAATTGCTTACCGAGAGTTTCGAGCAGTTCTCCGGAGAACGGAGGACTACCAGGAACTCTTGGTCACGCCCGGCAGCTCGCCACGGTGGGCCATCTCACGAAGGCACACGCGGCAGAGGCCGAACTTGCGGTAGACGGAGTGGGGACGGCCGCAGCGCTGGCAGCGGGTGTAACCGCGCACACCGAACTTCGGCTTGCGGGCGGCCTTAGCGATCAGAGCCTTCTTCGCCACGGTCAGTTCTCCTTGAACGGGAAGCCGAGGTGACGAAGGAGGGCACGACCCTCGTCGTCGTTGACCGCCGTGGTCACCACGGTGATGTCCATGCCCCGGACCCGGTCGATCTTGTCCTGGTCGATCTCGTGGAACATGACCTGCTCCGTGAGACCGAAGGTGTAGTTGCCACGGCCGTCGAACTGCTTCGGCGACAGACCACGGAAGTCACGGATACGCGGCAGCGCGAGCGACAGCGTACGGTCCAGGAACTCCCACATGCGGTCACCGCGGAGGGTGACGTGGCAGCCGATCGGCTGACCCTCGCGCAGCTTGAACTGCGCGATGGACTTGCGGGCCTTGGTGACAGACGGCTTCTGGCCGGTGATCGTGGTGAGGTCCTTGATGGCGCCCTCGATCAGCTTGGAGTCGCGGGCGGCGTCGCCCACACCCATGTTGACCACGATCTTGACGAGACCGGGGATCTGCATGACGTTCTCGTAGGAGAACTCCTCACGCAGCTTGCCGGCGATCTCCTCGCGGTAGCGCAGCTTCAGACGCGGCGCGGTAGTGGTCGCAGTCATCAGATGTCCTCACCGGTCCGCTTGGCAACGCGGATCTTGTTGCCCTCGTCGTCAAAGCGGTAGCCGACGCGAGTGACGACCTTCTTGCCGTCCTTCTCCACGACCAGCTGAACGTTGCTGACGTGGACGGGGGCCTCGGTGGTCACAATGCCGCCGGTCTGCGAACCGCGAGCCGTCTGACCGGCCTTGGTGTGCTTCTTGACCCGGTTGACACCCTCGACGAGAACACGGTCCTGCGTGGGGTAGGCCACGATGACCTTGCCCTGCTTGCCCTTGTCCTTACCGGTGATGACCTGAACCAGGTCGCCCTTCTTGATCTTCATGCTTACAGCACCTCCGGAGCGAGCGAGATGATCTTCATGAACTTCTTCTCGCGCAGCTCGCGGCCCACCGGGCCGAAGATGCGGGTGCCACGAGGGTCGCCGTCGTTCTTGAGAATGACGGCGGCGTTCTCGTCGAAGCGGATGTACGAGCCGTCCGGACGGCGGCGCTCCTTGACGGTGCGAACGATGACCGCCTTGACGACGTCACCCTTCTTCACATTGCCGCCGGGGATCGCGTCCTTGACGGTGGCGACGATGACGTCGCCGATGCCCGCGTAGCGGCGACCCGAGCCACCGAGAACACGGATGGTGAGAATTTCCTTCGCACCCGTGTTGTCGGCGACGCGCAGTCGCGACTCCTGCTGGATCACGTCTATCTCCTGATCGTCTGCCGGTTCCCCGGGGGCCGCTCGGTGAGCGGCCCCCGGAGCCTGGCGGAACTACCTCCGCGGGGAGACCCCCGCGGAGGGAATTACCGAATTACTTGGCCTTCTCGAGGATCTCGACGATGCGCCACCGCTTCGTGGCGGACTGCGGCCGGGTCTCCATCAGGAGGACGCGGTCGCCGATGCCGGCGGCGTTCTGCTCGTCGTGCGCCTTGAGCTTGTTCGTACGGCGGATGACCTTGCCGTACAGGGCGTGCTTCACGCGGTCCTCGACGGCGACGACGACGGTCTTGTCCATCTTGTCGCTGACGACGAGACCCTCACGGGTCTTGCGGTCTCCGCGGGAAACCTTGTTCTCGGTCACGTTGTTCTCAGTCATCAGGCGCTCTCCACCGTTTCGATGCCCAGCTCGCGCTCACGCATCAGGGTGTAGATCCGCGCGATGTCCTTACGGACGAGCTTCAGCCGCCCGTGGTTTTCGAGCTGACCGGTCGCCGCCTGGAAGCGGAGGTTGAACAGCTCTTCCTTGGCCTCGCGAAGCTTGGCGACAAGCTCCTCGTTGCCCAGCTCGCGCAGTTCGGACGCCTTGGTAACGGCCGCCATCACGACTCACCTGCCTCGCGCCGAACGATCCGGCACTTCATCGGAAGCTTGTGAGCAGCGCGGGTAAGCGCCTCACGCGCAATCTTCTCGTTCGGGTAGGACAGCTCGAACATCACCCGACCGGGCTTGACGTTCGCGATCCACCACTCGGGGGAACCCTTACCGGAACCCATGCGGGTCTCGGCGGGCTTCTTGGTGAGCGGACGGTCCGGGTAGATGTTGATCCAGACCTTGCCGCCACGCTTGATGTGACGGGTCATCGCGATACGAGCGGCCTCGATCTGACGGTTCGTCACGTACGCGGGGGTCAGCGCCTGGATACCGTATTCGCCGAACGCAACCTGCGTGCCACCCTTGGACATACCGCTGCGCTTCGGGTGGTGCTGCTTGCGGTGCTTGACCCTACGGGGGATCAGCATTTCGGTCAGGCCTCCGTTCCGCCGGTAGAAGAGGACGTCGCCTCAGCGGCCGGAGCGGTGGTGGCCTCGGCCTTGGGGGCCTCGGCTCCCGTGCCCTGCGGCTTGCGGCCACGGCCGCCACGCTCGCCACCGCGGCCACCGCGGCCGGCGGGACGGTCGTTGCCGCCACCACGGGCCGGACGGTTGCCGGCGCGGGCCGCGGCGTTCTCGGCGCGCACCTCGGCGATGTTCTTGACGTCGCCCTTGTAGATCCAGACCTTCACACCGATACGGCCGAAGGTCGTCTTGGCCTCGAAGAAGCCGTAGTCGACGTTCGCACGGAGCGTGTGCAGGGGCACGCGGCCCTCGCGGTAGAACTCCGAGCGGGACATCTCGGCGCCGCCGAGACGGCCACCGCACTGGATCTTGATGCCCTTGGCGCCGGCCTTCATCGTCGACTGCATGCTCTTACGCATGGCGCGACGGAAGGAGACACGCGAGGACAGCTGCTCGGCGACGGCCTGGGCCACCAGCTGAGCGTCCACCTCGGGGTTCTTGACCTCGAGGATGTTCAGCTGGACCTGCTTGCCGGTCAGCTTCTCCAGCTCGCCGCGGATGCGGTCGGCCTCGGCGCCGCGGCGGCCGATGACGATGCCCGGACGCGCGGTGTGGATGTCCACGCGGACTCGGTCACGGGTGCGCTCGATCTCGACCTTCGAGATGCCGGCCCGCTCCATGCCCTTCGTCATCATGCGACGAATGGCAACGTCTTCCTTGACGTAGTCCTTGTACAGCTTGTCGGCATACCAGCGGGACTTGAAGTCCGTGGTGATACCGAGCCGGAACCCATGCGGGTTAACCTTCTGGCCCATTACCGGGTTCCTTCCTTGCTGCTGACGACCACGGTGATGTGGCTGGTCCGCTTACGGATCCGGTAGGCCCGTCCCTGTGCGCGCGGCCGGAACCGCTTCAGGGTCGGACCCTCGTCCACGTACGCCTCGCTGATGACCAGCGAAGAGGCGTCGGTGTGGTCGTAGTTGTGAGCGGCATTGGCAATGGCGCTGTCGAGCACCTTGCCTACCGTCACGCTCGCGGCCTGCGGGGCGAAGCGCAGGACCGCCTGAGCCTCCGTGGCATCCATGCCACGGATGAGGTCCACCACTCGGCGGGCCTTCATGGGCGTGACGCGGATGTACCGCGCCTGGGCCCTGGCTTCCATGGTTGTCCCTTCGGTGTAAGTCATAGTCAGTCACCCCGCGTTAGCGGCGCTTCGACTTCCGGTCGTCCTTGACGTGGCCGCGGAAGGTGCGAGTCGGCGAGAACTCGCCGAGCTTGTGGCCGACCATCGACTCGGTGACGAACACCGGGACGTGGATCTTGCCGTTGTGCACCGCGATCGTGTGGCCGAGCATGGCCGGGACGATCATCGAGCGACGGGACCAGGTCTTGATGACGTTCTTGGTGCCTGCTTCGTTCTGGACGTCCACCTTCTTGATGAGGTGTCCGTCGACGAAGGGCCCCTTCTTGAGACTGCGCGGCATCTAAACCCGCTCCTAGCGCTTCTTGTTCGTCTTGCGGCGGCGGACGATGTACTTGCTGCTTGCCTTCTTCGGCGAGCGAGTACGACCCTCCTTCTGACCCCACGGGCTGACCGGGTGGCGACCACCGGAGGTCTTGCCCTCACCACCACCGTGCGGGTGGTCGACCGGGTTCATCGCGACACCGCGGACGGTCGGGCGAACGCCCTTCCAGCGCATACGGCCGGCCTTGCCCCAGTTGATGTTCGACTGCTCGGCGTTGCCGACCTCGCCGATGGTGGCGCGGCAGCGCACGTCGACCATCCGGACTTCACCGGAGGGCATACGAAGGGTGGCCATGGAGCCCTCCTTCGCCAGCAGCTGCACCGAAGCGCCCGCGGAGCGGGAGATCTTCGCGCCGCCGCCGGGACGCATCTCGATGGCGTGGATGGTCGTACCCACCGGGATGTTGCGCAGCGGCAGGTTGTTGCCCGGCTTGATGTCGGCGCCGGGGCCGTTCTCAACCCGGTCGCCCTGGCTCAGCTTGGCCGGGGCGATGATGTAGCGCTTCTCGCCGTCTGCGTAGTGCAGCAGCGCGATGCGGGCGGTGCGGTTGGGGTCGTACTCGATGTGCGCGACCTTGGCCGGCACGCCGTCCTTGTCGTGACGACGGAAGTCGATCACCCGGTAGGCGCGCTTGTGGCCACCACCCTGGTGGCGAACAGTCACACGACCGGCGTTGTTACGGCCGCCCTTGCTGTGCAGCGGGCGGACCAGCGACTTCTCCGGCGTGGACCGCGTGATCTCGACAAAGTCGGCGACGCTGGAGCCACGACGGCCCGGGGTCGTCGGCTTGTACTTGCGGATACCCATTGTCTCTCAGTCCTCGGAAATATTCCGGATCCTGGACGTCTCGACCTCCGTCAGGAGGTCGGGCCGCCGAAGATGTCGATACGGTCGCCCTCGGCAAGGGTCACGATGGCGCGCTTGGTGTTGGCGCGCTTGCCGAAACCGGTGCGGGTGCGCTTGCGCTTGCCCTGACGGTTGATCGTGTTGACCCCGGCGACCTTGACCGAGAAGACCGCTTCCACGGCCTGCTTGATCTGGGTCTTGTTGGCGTGGGGCGCCACGATGAACGTGTACTTGTTCTCGTCGAGCAGCGCGTAGCTCTTCTCGGAGACCACGGGCTTCACGAGAATGTCGCGCGGGTCCTCGAAGGTCTTGCTGGTGATCTCGGCCATCAGTCTTCGGTCCCTTCGGAGTCATCGGCCTTGGAAGGGCCAGACACGAAGGACTCGAAAGCGGCCTGGGTGAAGACCACGTCGTCGGAGACGATCACGTCGTACGTGTTGAGCTGGCCCGGCGCCAGGATGTGCACCTGGGGCAGGTTGCGGGCGGAGAGCCACGCGGCCTCGTCGGAGCGCTCGGCGATCAGGAGCACGTGCTTGCGCTCGGAGATCTTGCCCAGCAGCGTCTTCGCGGCCTTGGTGGAGACCGCGCCGTCGACCACGCCGGAGACGACGTGGATACGGGAGTGACGGGCCCGGTCGGTGAGGGCACCGCGCAGGGCGGCGGCCTTCATCTTCTTCGGGGTCCGCTGCGAGTAGTCACGCGGCTGCGGGCCGTGGACGACGCCACCGCCGGCGAACTGCGGGGCGCGGGTCGAGCCCTGACGGGCGCGGCCGGTGCCCTTCTGGCGGTACGGCTTCTTGCCACCGCCGCGGACTTCGCCACGGGTCTTGGTCTTGTGCGTGCCCTGGCGGGCAGCGGCCAGCTGGGCGACAACGACCTGGTGGATCAGCGGAATGCTGACCTTCGCGTCGAAGATCTCCGAAGGGAGTTCGACGGTCCCGGCCTTGTCGCCTGCCGGCGAAAGGATGTCAACGGTGCTCATCAGTTACCTCAGGCCCCCTTGGCCGCGGTACGGACCAGGACGAGGCCGCCGTTCGGACCAGGAACCGCACCCTTGATCAGGATGAGGCCCTTCTCCGCGTCAACGGCATGAACGGTCAGGTTCTGGGTGGTGACCCGCTCGTTGCCCATACGGCCGGCCATCCGCATGCCCTTGAACACGCGGCCCGGGGTGGCGCAGCCACCGATGGAGCCAGGCGAGCGGTGCTTGCGCTGGGTGCCGTGACCGGCGCCGAGGCCCTTGAAGTTGTGACGCTTCATGACACCGGCGAAGCCCTTGCCCTTGCTCTTGCCCGTGACATCAACCTTGATGCCGGACTCGAACACGGCGGCGGTGATCTCCTGGCCGAGCGTGTACTCGCTCGCGTCGGAGGTCCGCAGCTCCACCAGGTGGCGGCGGGGGGTCACGTCGGCCTTGGCGAAGTGGCCCTTGAGGGGCTTGTTCACCTTGCGCGGGTCGATCTCGCCGAAGGCGATCTGGACCGACTCGTAGCCGTCGCTGTCATTCGTACGGACCTGGGTAACAACGCAGGGCCCGGCCTTGACCACGGTCACCGGGACGACACGGTTGTTCTCGTCCCAGACCTGGGTCATGCCGAGCTTCTCGCCCAGGACACCCTTGATCTGCTTTGCCATCTCTTCCGCGCCTCTCAGAGCTTGATCTCGATGTCAACGCCGGCCGGAAGGTCCAGGCGCATCAGCGAGTCAACGGTCTTGGGCGTCGGGTCGAGGATGTCGATCAGGCGCTTGTGCGTGCGCATCTCGAAGTGCTCGCGCGAGTCCTTGTACTTGTGCGGCGACTTGATGACGCAGTACACGTTCTTCTCAGTGGGCAGCGGCACCGGGCCCGCGACCGACGCACCAGTACGCGTCACCGTCTCGACGATCTTCTTCGCCGAGGAATCGATGACCTCGTGGTCGTAGGCCTTGAGCCGGATGCGGATCTTCTGTCCCGCCATGGCTGCTTCGTAGTCCTGTCTCTCGTAACGCTCTGGGACCCGGTGATTCCGGGCTCTTCTCCGACCCACGCGGTCGGGCGTGTCGCATCCTCGCCAATGAAAATTTCCCTAAGGATTTCCCCTGCGAGGAGCGGCCCGAGTCCGCCGGCCGGAGCAGAACCGCGACCGCCTGAGCGATCACTCTCCGCCACCGGGAGCCTGGTCGGCACCCCACTGACACTTCCCGAAAGATTCCCGTACGTCCGCCCCAGCGCTGCCCCGTAAGGCAGTTGGGACGACGAGTACTGTGGGACTCGCTTCCGGTCCTCCCGGCGGGAGGCGCGCAGCATTGGCACTCAACCGAGCAACCTGAACAGTGTGCCATAGGGCCACTTGCCCTGGCCAATCGGCCGGAAAGAGTAGCACCGGTGACGCGGAGCGACGCCGGGGCCGATCAACGGGGAACACTTTCGGTGACGTTTGGGTCACTGAAAGTGGAGTGGATCGGCACATGGTGCGCTTACGGCTGACGATCGGCAGAGAACACGTGGCGGAACTCGCGCGGCTCGGCAATCCCCTCGGCGCCGTCGAGGAACTGATCTGGAACGCGCTGGACGCGGACGCCGAGCATGTCGAGGTCGTCCTGGACCGCGGCGACCTCGGCGGCGTCGACCGGGTGACCGTCGCGGACGACGGCACCGGCATCGGCGCGGAGCGCTGCGACGAGTTCTTCCGGCACATCGGCGTGTCCTGGAAGAAGCGCGCGCAGAGCAGCCCCCTGAAGAAACGGGCGCTGCACGGCAAGAACGGCCGCGGCCGGGTCCGCGCCTTCGCGCTCGGCCACGATGTGCGCTGGACCAGCGTGAGCGAGGGGCCGCAGGGCCGCCGCCGCGTGGTCATCGAGGCGGACCGCGGCTGCATGGACGAGTTCGACATCAGCGACCCCGAACCGACCGGGGACCGTCCCGGCACGGTCTTCGAGGCGTTCGGCGGCAGAGAGCTGGAGAGACTGGCCGACGACACGGCCCGCTCCGCGCTGACCGCCGCGTTCGCCCTGCATCTGGCCGCGTACCCCGACATCCGCATCACGTACGACGGCCACCTGCTCGACCCGTCGTCGGAGCAGCTGCGGGTGGACACGTACGACATCCCTGCGGCCCCGGCGGGCGCGCCCGAGGCGACGGCGCAGCCGCAGCCGCAGCCGCTGCCGCAGCTCAAGATCATCGAATGGTCGCGCCCCTTCTCCAGGGCCCTCATCCTCTGCGACGGCCGGGGCATGTCGCTGACGCGGCTCCGCCCGGAGATCCAGGCGCCGGGCTTCCACTTCACCGCGTACCTCTCCTGGCCGGGCTTCGAGGACGACGACGCGGGCGATCTCTCCTTCGCCGACTGGACCCCGGACCGCGCCACCGCGGAGGTGCTGACGGCGGCCCGCGACCAGCTGCGCCGGCACTTCCGCGCCCGCGCCGACGAACGCCGCCGGGAGCTGGTCCAGGAGTGGCGCGCTGACGGCATCTACCCGTACGCGAGCGAGCCCGCGAACGGCCAGGAGCGCGCGGAGCAGGAGACCTTCGACGCGGTGGCGACCACCGTCATCCGGCATCTGCCCCAGATGAAGCGGATGCAGCGGACCACGTTCGCGCTGCTCAGGTCCGTACTGGCGCACGATCCGAACGACGTGCTGCGGATCGTCGAAGAGCTCTTCGCCCTCTCCAAGCAGGAGCAGGAGGAGCTGAGCCGCCTCCTCGACCGCACACCGCTCTCGTCCCTCATCAAGGCGTCGACCGAGGCGACGGGCCGGCTCGACTTCCTGGCGGCGCTGGAGCACCTGGTGTTCGACCCGGAGGCGCGGGGGCGGGTCAGGGAGCGGGATGAGCTGCACCGCGTCCTGGAGACGGAGTGCTGGGTGTTCGGCGAGGAGTACGGCCTGCACGTCAGCGACCGGAGCCTGAACGAGGTGCTGAACCAGCACTGCCGGCTGCTGGGCCGCGAGGCGCCCACGCCGGATCCCGTTCTGCGGGAGGACGGGCGGCGGGGTCGCGTCGACCTCATGCTCTCGCGCGCGGCCCGGTACCGGAAGTCCGAGCGGCATCACCTCGTGGTCGAGCTCAAGAGGCCGGACACCGTTCTCGGTGTGACGGAGTTCGCGCAGATCAACAGCTACGCGCAGGCCGTCATGACGGACGACAGATTCCGCGACACCAACGTCACCTGGGACTTCTGGCTGGTGGGCAACACCATGGACGCCGGCCTGCGGCAACTGGCCCACCAGCAGGACCGGATCCCGGGCTGCGCCGTAGCCCAGCCCACGTTCCGGATCTGGGTCCGGACCTGGGGCGAGATCATCCAGGACTGCGAGACGCGGCTGCGTTTCTACCGCGAGCAGCTGGAGTACGAGTCCACGGCCGAGCACGCCACGGACTACCTGGTCAGGGAGCACGCCAACGCGGTGGCGGGGCTGGTCAACGACGGCACCCTGCCGCGCCCCCGATCGGGCGATACGGATTCAGCCACAAGTGCGGTGACCTCACCGTCGTAAAGGCGCGCGCAAGTGGCGGAAAAGGCCCTCTGGGAAAGCGGTGACCCCCTGCGCATCATTAGTCCGGACCAACCTCGCTCCCCCGGACCGGATGACTGGCGCCACTCCCGAACACATCCACCTGTTCGAAGGGGTCAATCGATGTCCCGCATATCCCGTATCCCCGCCGCCCTGCTGGCCGGCGCCTCCACCGCCCTCGCTCTCGGCACGCTCGGCGCCACCGCGACCACCGCGACGGCCAGCGCCGACGCCACCCCGGACGCGGTACAGGTTCAGGTCGCCGGCCAGGCGACCTGGTACAACACCGGCCTCGGCGCCTGTGGTTGGTACAACAACGACAGCGAGCTGGTGGTGGCCATCTCGCCCGCGCTCTACGGCACGTACCCCAACCCCAACAACTCCCCCGCGTGCGGGCGCCGGATGGCGGTCAGCGGCCCCTGGGGCTCGGTGACCGTCACCGTCGTCGACCGCTGCGCCGGCTGTGCCACGAACGACATCGACCTCAGCCCGACGGCGTTCTCCCGCATCGGCGACCTCAACGCGGGCCGTATCAACGTCAACTGGAACTGGCTCTGACCTGGTGCCGGTGCCGACACCGACACCGGCACCGGCCGGGGATACGCCGACTACCGCCTGCTACCGCCTGCTACCGCCGACTACCGCCTGCTACCGCCAGTTCGGCATCATCGCCTCGGAGTAGCGGGAGCCCGCCGCCCCGTGCGGCAGGATCTCCTCGATACGGCCGAGATCCTGAGGCGTGAGGGTGGTACGGGCGGCGGCCACGTTCTCCTCCAGGCGCCGCGGGCTGCGCGTGCCCGGGATCGGGACGATGTCGTCGCCCTGCGCGAGCAGCCAGGCCAGGGCCAGCTGGGTGACCGTAATGCCCTTGCTCTCCGCCAGCGCGGTCAGCTCGCGGACCGCGGCGAGGTTCTTCTCGTAGTTGCCGGGCTGCCAGCGGTCGTCGGTGGCGCGCATGTCGTCGGCGGGATATTCGGCGGCCGGCTTGACGGCATCGGTGAGGAAGCCGCGGCCCAGGGGCGAGTACGGCACGAAGCCGATGCCCAGCTCGCGGAGCACCGGCAGGATGTCGGTCTCCACCGCCCGCTCGAACACCGAGTACTCGGTCTGCAGCACCGAGACCGGGTGAACCGCGTGGGCCCGCCGGATGATGTCGGGGCCCGCTTCGCTCAGCCCGAAGTAGCGCGCCTTGCCTTCGGCGATCAGCTCGCCGACCGTACCGGCCACGTCCTCGATGGGGACGTTCGGGTCCACACGGTGCTGGTAGAGCACGTCGATGCAGTCGGTGCCGAGGTGGCGGAGGCTGCTCTCGGTGACCTCGCGGATGTGCTCGGGACGGCTGTCGAAAGCGACTCCGATCCTGGCCGGGTCGCTGAGGTCGAAGCCGAACTTGGTGGCGAGCAGGATGTCGTCGCGGAAGTCCTTCACGGCGCGGCCGAGAAGCTGCTCGTTGCTGCCCGTGCCCAGGCCGTAGAGCTCGGCGGTGTCGAAGAGGGTGACACCGAGTTCGTAGGCGCGGCGGATCGTGTCGACGCCGCCCCGCTCGTCCGGGGCTCCGTAGGCCATGGTCATGCCCATGGTGCCCAGGCCGATCGCGCCGGCCTGGAGACCCTGTCCGCCCAGGGTCCGGCGGGGGAGGTTCGTCGTGTGCTGTGTCATGTGTTCCACGCTAGGGACGCGGAGCCCGGGGGGCATGGGGCACCGGTCGCGTAGAGTTGCCTGATCCTCTCAGCAAGGAGTACGGCATGCAGGAGCCCGCCACGCACGGACACAGCACGCGAGAGCCTGCCGAGCCGAATCGCGCCATGCTGGACCGGCTGAGCGCGGCCATCGACCGGCACTGTGTGGGCCTGAGCGCGGACACCAGGATCCCGGGGCTCTCCCTGGTCTCGGTCGGTGAACCCATCGAGCGCCATGACCAGCTGTACGAGCCGATGATCTGCTTCGTCAGCGACGGCGCGAAACGCACCGCCGCGGGTGATCTCTGCGGGGGCGCCGACGCCGGCAGCATGCTCCTCATCACCGTCGACCTGCCCGTGGCCGTCGACCTGGCGAAGGTGCCCTACCGGGCCGCCGTCATGCGGCTCGACGGCCAGACCTTCGCCGACCTGCTCATCGAACTGGACGAGACGGACCCGCCCACCCCGTCGGCCGCGGCAGCGGCGGGGCAGGCCAGTGCGCAGATGACACCGGAACTCCTCGACGCGGTCACCCGCTGGGTCGAACTCCTCGACACCCCCGAGGACATCCACGCGCTCGCCCCCCGGATCGAGAGCGAGATCCTCTACCGGCTGCTGCGCGGCTCGCTCGGCGCCATCCTGCGCCAGTGGTCACCGGCCGACTCGGCCACCAACCGGGTCCGCGAGGTGGCCCGTTGGATCTGCGAGCGCTACACCGAACCGCTCAGCATCGACGCGATCGCCGCCGTCGCGCACATGAGCCCAGCCAGCCTGCACCGGCACTTCAAGGCGACCACCGGCATGAGCCCGCTCAAGTACCAGAAACACCTGCGCCTGCAAGCGGCCCGCCGCCGCCTGGTCACGGGCGACGCCACCGCGGCCCAGGTCGCGGAGGCGGTCGGCTACGTGAGCGCCACCCAGTTCAACCGCGAGTACCGCGCCACCTACGGCCTCCCGCCCGGCCAGGACGCGGCCCGCCTCCGCACCCGCCTCACGGAGCAGCGCACGGCGCCGGCGCCTGCGTCTGTGCCAGTGCCCGTGCCTGACGGGCGTAGCGGGACGCATGGGACCTCAACTCTCGGTTGAAGACCCGAATGATGGACTGGACACAAGCACACGACTGCCACTTCGACACCGACCGCGTCCCCAAGCTCCTTGAGCAGGTGGAGCACTCACAACACGGCAGCGGCGCCGAAGCGTGGAAGGAGCTGGGATACCGGCTGCTCCTTGAACATGACCTCGTATCGCCCGCCGGTTTCGCCGCCCTGCCAACGCTGGTGCGTCTCGCCCACAGCAGCGCGAACGCGCGTCGTCTGGCCGGAGAGATCATGGAGCGCGCGGCAGGACCGCACGGCTGCGACGAACTGCTGACGGACTCCGCCGATGCGGTCTCGGAGTTCCGTGAGCTGCTGAACAGGCACCTGCGATCGCGCCCGGCCGACGACTACCTCGCCGCCTTCCGCGCACTGCTCGCGGTTGAGGAGCAGTACCACTGGGCGGCCGTGCTGGGAGACTTCACGGACGACTTCTACCACCTGGCCTGCCCCCACTGCGCCGTGGAAGTGACCGTCGCAGTCGGCCACCACGGGCGCTACTCGGCGATCCGGGACTGGAACCTGGGCGACGTGGACCGACGCGCCCTGCGGCCGGCCTCCGCCGAGGAGCTGTCCGGCACGGGCCGTGGATGCACGAGATCGCCGCCCGGGACGGCCAGAACGTCCTGGCCAGCGGAATCCTCCACCTGTTCGGCAAGGCGGAGTGCGCTCGCTGTGCGAGCGTCTTCACCATCTCGGCCGAGTACGCATCCGCCAATCTCCCGGTCCTGCGGTAAGCCACCGGCACGACCTGCCCCACGGGCATGACTACTTGAAGCCGGAAGCGCGTGTTTTGTAGACGCCGTGGCCGACCGCTCGGCCATCACGGGGAGCCGCGGGAAACCCACCCGGCAAGACGTGGACCTCGGTGCTGCCCGTCCCGGTGTCGCTCTTCTTGATCGCCACCAGATCGGGGCGACCGTCACCGCTCCAGTCGGCGAACGCGAAGGCGAACGTACGGTCCGTCTCGTGCAACGCCGTGCCCGTCTGAAGGATGAACTGCCGATACCCCGACGCACCCGACAGAACATGCACCTCGGTACTGCCCGTCCCCGTCCCGCTCTTCTTGATCGCCACCAGATCGAGGTGGCCGTCGCCGTTCCAGTCCGTGACCGCGAAGTCGAACGTGCTGTCCGTCTCGTGCAGCGCGGTCCCCGTCTGCAGAATGAACTGCCGATACCCCGACGCACCCGACAGAACATGCACCTCGGTACTACGCGTTCCCGTCCCGGCCTTCTTGATCGCCACCAGATCGAGGTGGCCATCACCGTTCCAGTCGGCGAAGGCAAAGGCGAACGAACCGTCCGTCTCGTGCAACGCCGTACCCGTCTGAAGGATGAACTGCCGGTACCCCGACGCACCGGACAGGACATGAACCTCGGTGCTGCCCGTCCCGGTCCTGCTCTTCTTGATCGCCACCAGGTCGAGGTGGCCGTCGCCGTTCCAGTCGACGAACGCGAAGGCGAACGTACGGTCCGTCTCGTGCAACGCCGTCCCGGTCTGGAGTACGAACTGCCGGTACCCCGACGCACCCGAGAGAACGTGAACCTCGGTACTGCCCGTCCCCGTCCCGCTCTTCTTGATCGCCACCAGATCGGGGCGACCGTCACCGCTCCAATCGGCGAACGCGAAGGCGAACGTACGGTCCGTCTCGTGCAACGCCGTCCCGGTCTGCAGGATGAAGCTCTGGAACTCGAATCGGCGCGGAGTCTTGACCAGTCGTATGACCATGCGTAGAGCCTCCTGATCTGGGAGTCCCCCAGCGGCATGACACTAGCAAGCCGCAGACTGACCAAGGCAGTTGTCAGTTGTCAGTTGTCAGTCGTCGGGTACGGAAGCACGCCTCCGACGCATACGAGACGAAGTCGGCCCGGTCCCTCGGCTCAGCCGAGATCGGCCCACGTACTCATCGTCGCTTCCAGCGTCCAGATACGGACCTGGGCCTGCACACGGGTGGAGTAGAGGTCGCGCTCCACCACGATGCTCAGATCGCCCGTCCCGAGCTGCTGCCGCGCGGCGTGGTCGACAAGGTCCATGCCCGTGACGCCGCCGCCGCACAGGGACATCAGGAGCGAACCGTCCCACGTGCGCTCGTGCAGCACCCAGGGTGCTTCGCCGAGCGCGGTCTTCCGCAGCATCTTCATGAACGTGGTGGCGCACCGGCGCCGGGCCGCCCCCTCCTTGATCTGGAAGACGTGGTTCCCGGTCTCCACCACCGTCGCGGTGGGCAGGATGAACTGAACACGGTCGGAGAGCCTGCGGTCCATCTCGGCCAGCACGTCGGCTCTGTGGTCGTTCATGTAGGGAACGTCGAGGATCTCCACGAAGACGGACGTATCGAGGAAATCCACGACGGGAAGCTCTAAGACCGACCGGCACATGGGGGGTGGGTGAAGGAGCGGGGCTGGGTGCGTGTGGCTGCAAGGCGGAGGATTGAGTCAACGCGGAGCGGATGGGGTCTCCCCTGGTCGAGCGAAGCCGAGACCTTGGAGAGGAGTGACGACAACGCCGCAGACGTGCGTGCCCAGCCCCGTGACGCCGCCCCCATGTGCCGGTCGGTCCAAGCCCGTGGCCGGCCGACGCTGCTTGCTCACAGACTCACAGGCTCCTCAAGAAGTCCTCGACGCTGACCGTGCCCACGTCCCTGGGGCGTACGGCGTCCGGAAGCCGCCCCTTGGCGACGGCGTCCCCCAGGTCGCCGGCCGCCAGGAGATCCACGTACCCGGGCAGCTCGGTGAGAGGCGTCAGCCTGCTCTCTCCCGTCTCCGGATCACGGGTGCAGACGACAACCCCTGAGTGGTCCTGCGCGGTGAGCGCGTTGAGCAGGACGGGCTGTACGTGGTACGGCCGTCGACCTTACTGATGTCTCCAGTAACAGCACCCACAATGCACCGTCCAACAGGACAGGCATACGGACATGGGCCACCGCTCACCCGGGCTACGAGAGGCAGCTTTCCGACGCGTACGGGACGAAGTCGGCCCAGGGCCGTGCGCGCGGCTCGGGGCGCGCGGCATGCGGGGCCGCTGGCGGCCGGGGCGGCTCGTCGGCGGGGACGGACCGCGTCAGGTGACGGCACGCACCACGAGCCGGACGACTGTCATTACTCCTTGCCCGATCCACTCGAACAAACCTGCCGGTACGGCCAGGTCGGCGGCGTCGGCGACCACGTCCTCGCGGCCCTCCCCCGCACGGCACCGAGGGCAGGAACGGGGCCAACTGCGCTTCTGCGCACCGCACTTCTTGCACTTCGTCATGGCGGTCATTCTGGTCTGCTGCCCCACCCCGCCGGATCGTCTGCGTGGTGTAGGCGCACGCTCCCGATCTCCTCCTCGTGATGTACGGGCCGTACGCCTCCGGGTGGTCAGCGTTCGGAGGCGTACGGCACGAAGGCGGCCCAGGCGGGGGCGGCGAAGCCGAGGTGGGGGCGGTGGGGGTCCTTGGAGTCGCGAACGTGGACGGCGCTCGGGGTGGCGGCGACCTCGACGCAGTCGTTGTCGCTAGGGCCGCTGTAGCTGCTCTTGAACCAGTCGGCGGGTTCCGAAGACTCCAAGGACATCCCGCTCACCTCTCCGATGCGTACGAGACGAAGTCGGCCCAGGCGCCGGGGCCGAAGCCGAGGTGCGAGAGCTGGACGTCCTTGGAGTCGCGGACGTGGACGGTGCTCGGGGTGGCGGCTACCTCGACGCAGTCGTTGTCGTTGCTGCCGCTGTAGCTGCTCTTGAACCAGTTCAGCTCAGACTCGCGGATCATGTCTCTCCCAGCACTTTCTCGATGAAGGCCAGCGACTCCCGTGGGCTGAGAGCCTGCGATCGGATGATCCCATATCGCATCTCCAGGATCTGAATGTCTTTCGGGTCGGAGAGCACCCGGGTGGTGAGTTGCCCCGACACGTATCCGGCCGCAGAACCGTCCCTCAGCTTCAGCACTTGGAGTTCACCACCCATTCCGGCATGGTCCTCTCGATCCGTCGGCATTACCTGGATCTCCACGTGCCGCAACTTCCCTCGTTCCAGCAGGTGTTCGAGTTGTCGGCGCAATACCATTCTGCCCCCGATCGGCCGCCGTAGCGTGGCCTCTTCCTGGACAAAGGTGAGCGTGGTCACCGGCGTACGGTCGAAGATCTCCTGCCGTGCGATACGGGCCGCCACGTACCGCTCACGGTCGTTCGGGGCGAAGGCCGGGCGCCGGACGTCGAACAGTGCCCGCGCGTACTCTTCCGTCTGCAACAGCCCGTGAAGATTGTGGTTGCCGTACGCTCCCAGCTCTACCGCCTCCGCCTCCAGCCTCGCCAGGTCACGGATCTTCTTCGGGTACCTCGCCTGCGCCACATCCACCTTCATCGCGGCGATCTTGCCCTCCGCGCCCAGCGCCCTGTCCGCCTTGTCCAGGAACTCCGGCCTCGGGATGCGCTTGCCCGCTTCCACCTTGTAGATCTGGTTCTCGCCGTACCCGATCTCCACCCCGAACTCGGCCTGGCTCAGCCCCGCTGCCACGCGCCAGAGCTTGATCTGGCGGCCCACCGCCACCATGACCGCTCGCGAGTCGTCGTCCAGGTCGGCGGCCTCCCAGTCGGGCTCGTCCGCGCCGTCCGTCGTGAAGTCCTTGGCCTTGCCGTCTGCACCCACTTCGTACACCTCCGGAATCGTGTCGTCATGGCTCAATCCCCGTACCCCCACTCAAGGTCACGGCCCGCGACCCGGACAGCGCCCTGACAGAAAAGCGCCCGGACTGTACACATCACCGTCCGTAAGGGGATGCTCACTGTTCAGGCTAGACATATCCGGCCACTCTGTGTGATGTGAACCACGAAATCGTCGATACCGAGCTCGACGCCTGCCACCTGCCCCTCACCCAATCCGCGCCGTACTCCGAGGAGTTCCGCGTCCAGTTCTCGTCCACCCGCAGAGGCGCCCGGCTGGCGCGGCTGCTGGCCGTGGAGCAACTGCGTTCGTGGGGGCTGCCCTTCGACGCGGCGGCGCAGGTCGTGGCGGAGCTGGCGACGAACGCCGTGCAGCACGGCCGTACGCCAGGACGCGACTTCCGGGTGCGGCTGCTGCGGCCCGCGCCGGGGGTGTTGCGGATCGAGGTGTCCGATTCGCAGGGCAACCGGCTGCCCGCGACCGGGCGTCGGCCGGTGGGGCCGTACGAGGAGACGGGGCGCGGGCTCGCGCTGGTCGAGGCGCTGGCCGAGCGGTGGGGTGTGACGTCCGGGCCGCCGCCGTGCAAGACGGTCTGGGCGGAGCTGAGCTTCTCCGAGGCAGAGGGCGGGGCCGAGGTGTCGTGGACGCCGTAACCGTGCGCGTCCTGTGGGGCGTTACGTCGATATCGCTCAGCCTCGTCGTCCTCGCGGCCGGGGTGCTGTACGCGTGGATGGGGAGCCCGGCGCGGGCCGTTCCGCCGGCGCCGCCGACTCCCCTGGAGGCTGAGCAGGGGTACTCGTACACCTGTTACTGCTACCGGGATCCGGTCCAGGTGACCGTACCGACGCACCAGCGGCCCCGCCTCCACGGACGGGGCCACCGGAGCCCGGGAACACGGGCCCAGGTGGGACGGGCGTCGCGGCTGCGGGACGTTAAAAGACCAAAGAACCTAGGGAAATAACCAACCCAACCCAACCAAACCCCGGGCAGGTCACCCACACGGGTGATCTCGCCCTGGACGGCTGGCTTTTGGTGTGTTCGGGGAGGCAGGCTCAGCCTCGACACACCGAACAGCACCAGAACATGAGACGGCCCCCGGCCGGGACTGGCATCCCGATCGAGGACCTGACCACCAAGGAAGAAAAGAGCTTCCCGATGGCTAAAAGCCAGTTTAATGCGCTCGCACGCATCCGTTACGTAGTTCGCAAGTCCGCATCCGGAGTGATGAAGATGACCGAATTCCAGAACCCCGGCTTCACGATCGTGGGCGATCACCTCGCCCAGCACCCCGACCTGTCGTTCTGTGCGATCGGCCTGGCCACCTACATCCAGTCGCTGCCCGAGGGCGCACCCGTGGACATCAGGACGCTGGCGGCGAGGTTCCCGGAAGGGCGCGAGCGGATCGCCGCCGCCATGCGGGAGTTGGAGGCCCACGGGTACATCGAGCGGCGCCGCATGCGGACGCCCGAGGGCAAGATCGTCACCCGGACGATCTCGTACAACAACCCCGAGGCCACCCGTGCCCGCCTCGCACGCGAGGCAGCCGCCGCGCAGGGGGCCCGGCCGGGCCAGGGCCAGAGCCAGGGCGGCGAGCCCGCGCCCGAGGAGCCTGAACCAGCGCGGCCCCCTGTTGCTCCGGACGTCCTGCCCGCCCCTACTCCGACCACCGCCGCTCGCCACACGCCGCCCGCCACGGCCGCCGACGCACCGCCCGTGCCACCGGCGCCGGCCCCGGCTTCCGCGCCGGCCCCGGCCCCCGCGCGGGAGCCCGCCGTACGGGAAACCCCCGTACGGGAAACCCCGTCGCCCCCGCTTCCCCAGGCCGCCGCACACGACCTGGACCGCCGCCGCGCCGCAGCCGACCTCCTCGCCGGGCTGCGCCGCGACGACCCGCGCCTGCTCCTCTCGGAGCGGGACGTACAACGCCTCGCCCCGGGCGTCGAAGCCTGGCTGGAACGCGGCACCACGCCATACGCCGTACGCCACGCACTGACCGCCGCACTCCCGCCCGACCTGCGCCACCCGGCCGCCCTCCTGGCCCACCGCCTCACGGCGCTGCTGCCGCCCCCACTCCTGCCGTCGCCCCCGCTCCAGGCCGCGCCGCCCGTCGGCGCCGTAACCGCTCCCCGCCCGCACCCGCTCCAGAACTGCGACCGTTGCGACCGCGCCTACCGGGCCCCGGAACCGGGCACCTGCCGCGGCTGCACGGCAGCGGTCGCGGCCCAAGGTGGTCATGTCCAAGCCGCCTGAGCTGCCTGAGCTGCCCGAGCTGCGGATGAGCGGCCCTTGAGTCGTAAGGAAACGGAATGGACGACGAGCCGCTGTCCGAGTGGGCGGAACGCCGTGACGCGAAGATCGGGCAGCTCCGTGCCCTCCCGCTGGTGCCGGGCGACGGTCCACAGGGCTCCCACGTGAACCCGGACGCGCCCCGTGTCATCCAGCGATGGAACGGACACGCGTGGGAACCCCATGGGTTCGCCGTCAATCTCGCCGAGGCGAAGCGCATCCTGTACCCGCAGGCCGGTGAGCCTCCCGTCTCGGAGCCGGAGCCGGTGCCCGCGCCCGCGCAGAAGCCGCTTGGCGCAGGCACCGGCAGGCACCGTAAACCTCCGGCGAAACCTCCGGCGCCCGGGCCCGGCAAGCGCTGAGCCTCAGGAGTGGCCCGGCGCCCCTGGGAGGGACGCCGGGCCGGGCGGCAGAGCCGACGGCCGCACGCGTCAGCGCGGCAGGCGCTCCGGGGCCGTTGCCCAGGTCGTGTTCGGGCTGTCGGTGAGGCCGAAGGTGAGTGATCCGCCCTTCCGTACGAGGGAGCCGTCGACCCACGAGGCGTCGCGCGTACGGCCGTTGAGGCGTACGGAGTCGACGTAGGAGTTCGTCGTCGACGCGTCCGGCGCGCTGATCGTGATCGCGCCGCGCCCGCCCGCCGGGGCGATCACCGCGCGCGGGAAGAGCGGGCTCGTCAGGAGGAGGTCGGCGCGGCCGGGGGTCTGCGGGTAGATGCCGAGCGCGGCGAAGACGTACCAGGCGGACATGGTGCCGAGGTCGTCGTTGCCGGGGAGGCCGGCGGGGCCGGTGCCGTACACCGCGTCGACCAGTTCGCGCACCGTCTCCTGGGTCTTCCAGGGCTGCCCGAGCGCGTTGTAGAGCCAGGGCGCGTGGATGCCCGGCTCGTTGGTGGCGTCGTACCGCAGCGGGTCGCCGCCGCGCAGCGACCAGGAGCCGTCGGGCTTGTGGAAGAAGCCGTCCAGCCGCGCCGCCGCGATCTCGCGCCCGCCCATGGCGTCGGCCAGGCCCTGGACGTCCTGCGGCACCATCCAGGTGTACGTGGCCGATGTGCCCTGGGCGAAGCCGCGGTCGGAGGCGGGGTCGAAGGGGGTGACCCAGGAGCCGTTGAGGTTCCTGGCCTGGATGTAGCCAACGCCGTTGCCGGCCTGTGGGTTGAAGACATTGCGCCAGTAACCGCCGCGCGCCTCAAGCTCCTTGGCCTCAGCCTCGCGGCCGAGGAGCTTCGCCCAGCGCGCGAGCGCCGAGTCCGCCACGGCGTCCTCCAGCGTCTCGGCGGCGCCGCCCCAGCAGTGGCACACGTCCTGGGCGGCGTAGTGGGAGTCGAGGTACTGGGCGAGGTTGGGACGCTGGCCCTCGCACTGGCCGGGGCAGCCGGCGTCGGACAGGCCGTCCGGGTGCGGGACGGTGGCCTGACGGTAGAGGGAGGCGAAGGCGCCCTTGACGTCGAAGTTACGGACGCCCATGGCGTAGAAGGTGGCCAGGGTCGCGGCCGTGGGGTCGCCGGTCATCACATGGGTCGCGCCGCTGATGTGGACCCAGCGGTCCCAGACGCCGCCGTTCTGGCGCGCGAAGTTGAAGAGCGACTGCGCGAAGTCGCCCGCCACGCGCGGTTCGAGGAGGGCGAGCAGCTGCACCTGGGCGCGGTACTGGTCCCAGCCGGAGAAGTTGCTGTACTGCGCGCCCTGCCCGCGTACGACACGCTGCGTCTCGCCGACCCTGTCGGTTTTGTCGTCGGGATTGCGGGCCATTCCCGGGTAGCGGCCGTCGCGGTCGCTGATCAGGTTGGGCTGCTGGAGCGCGTGGTAGAGCGCGGTGTAGAAGGTGGTGCGCTGCGCCTCGCTGCCCCCGCTGATCCGCACCGCGCGCAGCTTCTTGTCCCAGACGGCCCGCCCGGCCGCCGCGACGTCGGCCGCGCTCGCGCGGGGGGCTATCTCGCCGCGCAGGTTGGCCTCGGCGCCGGCGAGGGAGACGTACGAGATGCCGAGCCGCATCCTGACATCGTTGTCGCTCGCCGTGTCGAAGCTGACGTAACCGCCGGAACCGCGACCCGCCCGGTCCGCGCCCGTGAGGTACCCCTCGCCGCCGTCGGCCGTCGTGGCGCCCGGCGAGAGCGTGCCGTCGCGCCAGGTGCCGACGCCGGAGAAGGCGCGGTCGAAGGACGCGGTGAAGTAGAGGCGGTAGTAGCTCGTACGGTTGTTCGAGCCGCCGTTGGCGCGCCGCCCGCAGAACGCGCCGGTCTCCACCCAGCCCGTCACCTTGCGGTTCTTGGCGTCGATGTCGATGTGCGCGTCCTTGCTGCCGTTGAGGGAGTTGGAGACGCGGAAGAGCAGATTGGCCGGCTGGTCCGCCGGAAACGTGAAGTCCGCGACGCCGGCCCGCTCGCTGACGGCGAGGTCGGTGGCCGCCCCGGAGTCCAGCTTTACGCGGTAACGCCCGGGCTCGGCGTTCTCGTTGGCGTGCGTGAAGCCCGACGCGTACTTCTGGTCCTTGGTGTCGGCGGTCGGCGAGGAGTCCACCTCCCCCACGAACGGCATGACCGGTACGTCCCCCGCCGCGCCCGGGTGGCACCCGGCGCCGTTGACGTGCGTGAGGCTGAAGCCCCGGACGCGGGTCGTGTTGTACGAATAGCCGTTGGCGGCGGCGGTGTTGGTCTGATCACCGGCGGTGCTGGTCGGGGACCAGGCGATCATCCCAAAGGGCAGATTGGCCCCGGGGTACGTATTGCCGCCGTTCGCCGACCCGATCAGCGGATCGACGTACGCGGAGGGGCTGCGCACCTCACCCGCGGGTACGTCCACGGCGCCCACAGCGCCCGCGGCCCCCGCGGCCCCCGCGACGGGGGCGGCGACGAGGAACGGCGCGATCAGCCCCCCGACCGCCGCGGCCACCACTCCCCCACCGAACCTGCCCGGTCTCCCGGGTCCGCTCCTGGAAAACACACTCATCGCTGGCCTCAACCTCTCGTCAGCCGTGCTCAGTTGGAGATCGGCAGTGACGATAGGGCCACCCGGCGATCCCCACCATGCCCCGCGAGGCACAAGCGGTGAAGCTTGGATGAAGTCGCCAGGTGTTCCCGCCGGCCGGTCGGCGGCCAGTCGGCGGTCAGTCGGCCAGGGCGGTTTCCGGCGGAAGAGGGCAGGTGAGCGGAAGGACTCGTTCGGTCAGCCGGCCCGTGAGGTGGGTTTCGGTGAGGACGGCGTCGGTGAGCCAGTCCGCCGCGGTCAACCGCTCCACAAGGTGGGGCAGTTCGACGGGGTCGACGGCGCAGCCGGATACGAGGGACTCCAGGGCGATGCCCCGGCCGCCGGAGGGGCCGAGTTGGCCGTCGCCGCAGATCCGGGTGGCGAGTGTCAGGGCGAGCAGCCGGACGTCCGCAGGGGCCTTGCGCTTGCGGAGCTTCTTCTCCGAGACGACTCGCTGGGCCCATCCGCTGAGCTTGGGCCGCATCTTCCTGCCGAACGTGAACGGTCCTGGCGTGTCCGGGTGGGGGGTGAGGGACGGCACGGTGATGGGGGTCGGGGATTCCGGCCGGGAGGCGAGAAGGTCGGCGACGGTGCCGGGGAGCTCCAGCCAGCCGCACCCGGCCAACTGCTCGGTCAGCAGCTCCGGATCGGTCAGTCCCAGTGCGGTGATGTCCTGTCCGACGAGATTGCCGGCGCCGCTGTGCGCGGTGCGCAGGGTCAGCATCACCACCAGCAGGCGGGCTTCCGGGCCGGGGAGCGGGGTGTTGGCGGTGGCGTGAGCGAGGACGGACCGGGCGAGATCCCACTGCGCGGGACCTGGCAGCAGGCGGGCCACGGCAGGCCCGTCGCCGACCGTAATGCCGGTGCGCTGCTGGTGCTGGAGGAGGGCGGCGGCGGCGGCCTGCTCGGCGCGTTGGCCGTCCAG
Source organism: Streptomyces sp. NPDC093109 (assembly GCF_040701725.1). Lineage (NCBI taxonomy): Bacteria > Bacillati > Actinomycetota > Actinomycetes > Kitasatosporales > Streptomycetaceae > Streptomyces > Streptomyces sp. NPDC093109. The sequence continues at coordinate 230,249 of NZ_JBFBEZ010000002.1, read as the reverse complement.
CCGCAGGCTCGTGTCGCCGGTGGCCTCGGCCCAGGCGGCGAAGGCGCGCGCCTTGCGCGTGTGGAGGTCGGCGAGCTGCGCCAGGTCGGGCTCGTCGCGCCGCTGGTAGGCGCGGAAGAGATCACCGAGTTCCATCAGCTCGTCGCGCAGGGCGACGGGCCGCAGGTCGTACGGGATGATCCGCTGCGCGATCTTCGCGCGCCGGGAGCGGCTCCGCGCGGGCGCGGTACGGGACGCGGGCGCGGTACGGGAGACGGGCGCGTTCTGCGGACCGGCCGCGGACATCGCGGCGGGTGCCGAGGCGCTGTGGGAGAACTGCACGCTCGCAGCCGGAGCTGGGGCCGGGACCCGGCCAGGGGCACGGCCGGGGGCACGGCCGGGGGCACGCCCGGAAGCGGCCGGAGCCGGTGCGGCGGCAGTCGAGACGATCTTCGTGCCGGGCGTGGCTGCCGCGCAGCGTGCGCAGCACTCCATGGCCCGCCACCAGCGCCCGCCCCGGTCGCCGAGCACGGCCAGAACGACCGCTCCACCGCACCGCCAGGGTTCGGCGCGCTCACGCTCACCACGCTCGGCGGGCCGGACATGGGCGCGGCAGCCCTCGGACTTGCACGCGCAGTACGCATCGGCCCGAGGCCCGGCAGCGGCCCGCAGATGGGCCTTGAGATGCTCCACCGCCGCCGCACGGCCCTCCGCCGCGGACGGCAGAAGCTGCGCGGCACAGGAGGGACGGCCGCACGAGACACGCACCGCCGCGCTCTCGCGGCCGACCGCGTCCAGACGCACCGTCCACCTGCGCCCCAGCACCCGTTCATCCAGCTCGCCGGTCATGACCTCCGCCACCTGACTACCTCCTTCTGGTGTCCCCACCGTCTGCCGCCATCACCAACGGCGGGCCCCACAGAGCCTCCTCCGCCTCCGGCGTGCTGATCCACACTGGTAAACGACGATCAGCCGTATGGGTGACCGCTTTGAAGAACATCTGGCCGGTTCCCGGCGACGACGGGCCGATCGGACACCGTACGGAAGCGCCCGGCGCCCCTGGGGATTCGGGGCGCCGGGCTGGTTGTGCGGTGTGCGTTGTGGTTGTCGTACGGGTAACTGTCAGCCGGTGACGGAGATACGGCGTCGCCGTACAAGCACCGCCGCCGCGCCCGCCAGGATCAGCAGGGCCGCCGTGCCGGCCAGCGGGAGTACGGAGCTGCCGGTGGAGGCGAGGCCGCCGCCGGTGCCGCCGATGGTGTCGACGCCGCCGGTGGTGTCCGCGCCGCCGACGGTTCCGCCGGTGGTGTCCGAACCACCCGAGGTGGAGCCGCCCGTGGTGGAGCCACCCGAGGTCGTACCGCCGCTGGTCGTGGTGGTGCCACCGTCGGTGGTCGAACCGCCGTCCGTGGAACCACCGTCGGTCCCACCATCAGTGGTGCCACCATCCGTGGTCCCGCCGCCATCCGTCCCACCATCGGTAGAACCACCGTCCGTCCCACCATCGGCAGAGCCGCCGTCCGTCCCACCATCAGTGGAGCCGCCGTCAGTGGTCCCGCCATCGGCAGAGCCGCCGTCCGTCCCACCGTCGGTAGAACCCCCATCGGCACCCCCATCGGCACCGCCGTCAGCGCCCCCATCGGCACCGCCATCAGCGCCCCCGTCCGTACCCTCGTCATCGGCGGGCTCGACCGTCAGCCGTGCCGCCGACGTCCGCGCGCTGCCGACCACGTTGCTGAAGACCGCGCGGTAGCGGTAGCCGTCATGGGCGGCGAGCGCCGTGAAGGTGAGTTCCGGGGCGGCCGAGCCGGCGATGACACTCCACGTCCGGCCGTCGTCCGTGCTGACCTCCCAGAGCGCGACCGGCGCCGGAGTCGCCTCCGCGGCGGCCGTCAGGGCCACCTCCGCGCCGGCCTTGACCGTGGTGTCCGCAGGGGCCTCCGTCACCTTCGGGGAGACCTGCCGGGCGATCTGGTGGACCTTGCCGTCGGCCAGCGCGTACGCGGTGTGCCGAGGGGCGTCCAGGACCAACGCCGAAGGAGCAGCAGGCAGTTCGACGGCGTCAACGACCGGGGTCTCCCCGGCCACATCGACCACCGCGACCGCCGTGCTGTTCAGCCGGCCCGCGTACAGCGTCTTCGTGTCCCCGTCGAACGCCAGGTACTTCGGCGCACCCCCGACCGGGATCGTGCCGGTGACCGCGCCCGCGGCCAGGTCGACGACCGAGACCGTACCGGCCGCGATATTGCCCACGTACGCCGTCCGCGTCGACGGGTCGACGGCCACGCCCTGGCTGCCCAGCGCCGTGGTGCCGATGCTGACCGTGGAGGTCAGAGTGGCGGTCGCGCCGTCGATGGCTTCGAGGTTGTTGGCGAAGGTGTACGTGCCGTTGACGACCGCGCCGCCGACGTAGACCGCGTACCCGATGTGGTGCACGGGGTCGACCGTCAGCCCGTACGGCGCGAAGGGCAGCGCGACCGGCTCACCGACCGCCCGCCGGGTCTCCGTGTCGTACACGAGCACCGATTTGGCGTTGGCGACGGCGACATAGAGCCGCCTGCCGGCCGGGTCGAGGGCCATCAGCCCGACGCTGCCCGGGACGGTGATGGGTTCGCCAACCGCCTCGCCCGTACGGGAGTTGACGACGGCGACCGCGTTCGGCCGGGGTACGTAGAGCAGGCCGGCGTCCGGGTCCAGCGCCATGGAGGCGGCGGTGGCGGTGCCGGGGCCGGTCAGCGGGTCGCCGGCCGGTTCGCCGGTCGCCGGGTCGTACGTGGAGAGGCCGCGCGCCTCGCTGACGTGGACGCTTCCGTCGGCCGGGTCGACGGCGACGGCCGCGGGGCCGGTGCCGAACGAGCGGGTCAGCGCGTGCCGTACGGTCCCCTCGGGCACCTCGGGCGTGGGCTCCTCCGTACCGTCACCGTCGCCCGTACCGAAGGTGACCGGGACGATCACGTCCTGGGCGCGCTCGGTGAGGTGCGTGTGATCGGCCTTGGTGACGACGGCGCAGCGGACCTGGGTGCAGTCGATCTCCGCGTCCTGCGCCTTGACGGTGAGCTGGAGTTCGAACCCGCCCTTGCCGTCGGCCTGTTGGGTGAAGGGCTTGACCATCTCCGTCGCGTAGTCGGGCGGGTTGCTGGAGATCCAGTACGAGGATCCCGAGGAGCCGGTGGTGTCGGCGCCGCCGAGGCAGGGGGTGGGCTCCTTGCCGGTGTCCGGGATGACGCAGAAGGCGAGGTAGATGCCCTTGTCGAGGGCGTAACCGGAGCCGGTGACGGTGACGGTGGCGCCCTTGGGGGCGAGGCCCTCGGTGGACGAGACGGTAAGGGTCTGCCCGGTGGGCCCGGTGCCACTACCGACAGTGGCACTACCGACAGTGGCACTACCGGCGGTGGCACCACTCGCAACGGCCACCGCCGCGACGGGCGCCGCACCGGTTACTCCGGTGATCAGCAGACCCGCCGCGGCGGTGGCCGCGAGAAGACGGCCTCTTTTGGTGAGAGGTCTTTTCGGGAGGAGTGAACTCACTGGAAGGTCACCGGCACATAGACGTCGTAGTCACGGTTGTTGGAGTCGAAGTGGTCGGCGCGCGTGACGATGGCGCACTTCACACCGTTCTGGCCGCAGGTGACACCGGAGGCGATGTTCGGGTTGACGTGGATCGGCACGGAGAAGCTGCCGACGCCGCCGACGTTCGTGTACGGGGACGAGTTGGAGCCCGCAAGCCAGTACCAGTCGCTGTTGATCCAGTGCGAGGCGCCGGTGGTGCCGGCCTCGTCCTGGCCACCGAGACACGGCGTGGGCTTGGCGGTGAAGGTGCTGGAGTCGTTGGTGTCGACGCCGTCGGGGATGACGCAGAGGCTGACGTAGATCCCCTTGGCGATGTTGTAGCCGCTGCCCGTGACCGTGACGTTCTCGCCGGCGGCGGCCAGGGTGCTGGGCGCGGTGACCGAGAGGTTGTACGTCGCACTGCCGACGGTGACCGTGCGGCCGGCGGTCGCGGCGGACGCGGAGCCCGCGAGGCCGACGGTGAGCGCGGCGGCGGCGAGGCCGGCGACGGCGGTACGGGCGAGGAGAGCGGTTGGACGCATGAAGAAGGACACCTTTCAACGCGTAACGAGCGAGCCCGCCGCAGAAGCGAGCTTAGGTAAGGCATACCTAAGTATAAGATCGGCAAAGCGTCAACACCTTGCCGTCACTCACTCCTTGAAGGACCCTCATCAACTCCCCAACTCCCCTCTCCCGACCGTCAGTACCCGACGGAGAAGGTCGCGTCGGCCAGCTCGGTAGCGGTCGACACCGGGTCGATCCGCAGCAGGCTGTCGGCGTGCCGGATGTAGCGCGTCGGGAAGTTGTACGAGCGGAACGACGTCCAGGAGGAGTCGGCCAGCCCGGCGGTCCGGTGGAACGTGGCGTCGGCGGCGAACGCCGAGGTGCCGTCGTTCTCGTCCAGCCGCAGGTTGTAGCTGTAGTGGCGCAGATAGCGGGCCGGATAGTTGACCGACTGGAAGGACACGCCCGCGCTGTCGGCGAGGCCCGGCACGAGCTTCCAGTGCGCGTCGGTGTACGGGTCGAAGGGGTACGGGTCGATGCGGCCGACGAAGCCGGAGTGGCGGACGTAACGGCCCGGGTAGTTGTAGGACTTCAGCCGGTTCCAGGCCGGACTGCCCCACCGCGCGACGAGGTTGGAGTACTCGCTCGCGGTGATCGTCGCGATGGTGCAGTGCTTGGAGTTGACCGGCTGGGTGTAGAGGCGCTGGTCCACGGCCGCCCAGGTGCCGGCGGCGAGACTGCCGCTCTGCCAGGCGTAGAAGACACCGTTGGGTGTGTAGGTGTCGCCCCACAGGTACCAGGTGCCGGAGGTGAGGGATTTCACCAGCGTCGGCGCCTCGGTGCCGCCCTGCGCGACCGGCGTGCTGAAGGGGGTGAAGCTGCCGGGGGCGAGGGTGGTGGAGCGCGCGCCGACGAGGGCCTGATCCTTCTTGTAGTACAGGTAGTTGACGCCGTTCACACCGACGGCGAGGTCGCCGTCGATGACGTCGTAACCGGGGTCGAAGAAGACCTGCGGGGCCGTGGCCGTGACGAAGTCGGTGGTGTAGTTCACCATGATCACGTTGTGGCCGCTGGAGTTCACGGCCGAGTAGATGACCCCGTACTGCCCGCGCCCCGCGTCCCAGTACGCCTCGGGCGCCCAGCTGTGGGTGGCCATGTCGTGCAGCTTCAGCAGCCGGTAGCCGGTGAAGGTGCGCAGGTCGGCGGAGTCCCAGACGTGGATGTACTGGCTGTTGCGGCTCCAGTCGGTGCCCTTGAGATCGGTGGCGATCACAACGAAGCCGCCGTCCTGCTTGCGCATGATGAACGGATCCCGCAGCCCGGCCGCGCCCAGGGTGGGCACGACCACGGGGTTGTTCTGGTTCAGCGGCATCCACTGGAGCCCGTCGGTGCTGACGGCCAGATGCAGCCCGTAGTCGTCCCCCAGCCCGCTGGGCGACTCGGTGAAGTAGCCCATGACATAGGCGGAGTCCACGGCGTACGCGGGCCGCACACCAAGGCTCAGCGCCCCACTCAGGGCCAGCGGTACGGCCGCGGCGGCGCCGAGAAACAACCGCCGCGAGGGGCGGGGGCGGGGGCCTGAGCCGGTACCGGTGCTCGTGCTCATGTGCTCTCCAGGGTCCGAAGGTCCGTGCGGGGACAGTGGCGGCCGATATACCGAACACGGTTCGGCAAACCGATCAGAAGCTAGAGGTAGGACAGGTACACGTCAATCGTTCGGACATTCCTCGGTGCTTCCACCACTGCACGGCACCGACCAACGGCACCAGCACCAGCACCGGCACCGGCACCGGCACCGGCCAACAGCAACGCAAAGGGCCCCGCCCACCATCCGCAAGGACAGTGCACGGGGCCCTTCAGGTCGCTCCGGGGAGCTACCAGGCCGGATCAGGCCCGATCATCCGAGGATGATCAGACGTTGATCTTGGTGACCTGGCCGGCGCCCACGGTCCGGCCACCCTCACGGATGGCGAACTTGAGGCCCTCCTCCATGGCGACCGGCTGGATCAGGTTGACCGTCATGACGGTGTTGTCGCCCGGCATGACCATCTCGGTGCCCTCGGGAAGGGTCACCACGCCCGTTACGTCCGTGGTACGGAAGTAGAACTGCGGGCGGTAGTTGTTGAAGAACGGGGTGTGACGGCCACCCTCGTCCTTCGACAGGATGTAGGCCTGGGCCTCGAACTCGGTGTGCGGCGTGACCGAACCGGGCTTGATGATGACCTGGCCGCGCTCGACGTCCTCGCGCTTGATGCCACGGAGGAGCAGACCGACGTTCTCACCGGCCTGGCCCTCGTCGAGCAGCTTGCGGAACATCTCGATGCCGGTGACCGTGGTGGTGGTCTTGTCCTGCTTGATGCCCACGATGTCAACGGTCTCGTTGACCTTGAGGACACCACGCTCGATACGACCGGTGACGACGGTGCCACGACCGGTGATCGTGAAGACGTCCTCGATCGGCATCAGGAACGGCTTGTCGACGTCACGCTCGGGCTGCGGGATGTGATCGTCGACGGCCTGCATCAGCTCGAGGACGGTCTTGCCCCACTCGGCGTCGCCCTCAAGGGCCTTGAGCGCCGAGACCTTGACGACCGGAAGGTCGTCGCCCGGGAACTCGTAGTCCGAGAGCAGCTCGCGAACCTCGAGCTCGACGAGCTCAAGGATCTCCTCGTCGTCCACCATGTCGGCCTTGTTCAGCGCGACAACGATGTACGGCACGCCGACCTGGCGGGCCAGGAGCACGTGCTCCTTGGTCTGCGGCATCGGGCCGTCGGTGGCCGCGACCACGAGGATGGCGCCGTCCATCTGCGCCGCACCCGTGATCATGTTCTTGATGTAGTCCGCGTGACCCGGGCAGTCGACGTGCGCGTAGTGACGCGACGCCGTCTGGTACTCGACGTGCGCGATCGAGATCGTGATACCGCGCTGGCGCTCCTCAGGAGCCTTGTCGATCTGGTCGAAGGCCGAGGCCTCGTTCAGGTCCGGGTACGCGTCGTGCAGCACCTTGGTAATGGCGGCCGTGAGGGTCGTCTTACCGTGGTCGATGTGACCGATGGTGCCGATGTTGACGTGCGGCTTAGTCCGCTCGAACTTCGCCTTCGCCACTGGGTCCTCCTGGAGTGGTTCTGTACGCCTTACTCATCGGCGCCAGGTGATCTTTGCTGGGATGCCGGGGCCCTGCGTATCCCCCACCGCGATGCGGCGGGGATACCCCAGGACTTCCGGTGACAAGCCTAAAGCGTGGACTCGGAAGAGTTACTCGCCCTTGGCCTTCGCGATGATCTCCTCGGCGACGTTCCGGGGAACCTCGGCGTAGGAGTCGAACTGCATCGAGTAGCTTGCGCGACCCGATGTCTTGCTGCGGAGGTCTCCGACGTAGCCGAACATCTCCGACAGCGGCACCAGGCCCTTGACGACCTTGGCGTTCGCCCGGTCCTCCATGGCCTGGATCTGGCCACGACGGGAGTTGATGTCGCCGATCACATCGCCCATGTAGTCCTCGGGCGTGGTGACCTCGACGGACATCATCGGCTCGAGGAGTACGGGAGACGCCCTGCGGGCACCTTCCTTGAACGCCTGCGAACCGGCGATCTTGAAGGCCAGCTCCGAGGAGTCGACCTCGTGGTAACCACCGTCGAGCAGCGTGATGCGCACACCGGTCATCTCGTAGCCCGCGAGGATGCCGAACTGCATGGCCTCCTGCGCGCCGGCGTCCACCGAAGGGATGTACTCCTTCGGGATACGCCCACCGGTGACCTTGTTCACGAACTCGTACGAGGTGTCGCCACCCTCGATGGGCTCGATCATGATCTGCACCTTGGCGAACTGCCCGGTGCCACCGGTCTGCTTCTTGTGGGTGTAGTCCACACGCTCGACGGTCTTACGGATCGTCTCACGGTAAGCGACCTGCGGCTTGCCGACGTTCGCCTCGACCTTGAACTCGCGGCGCATCCGGTCGACCAGCACCTCAAGGTGGAGCTCGCCCATACCGCCGATGACGGTCTGGCCGGTCTCCTCGTTGCTGTGCACCTGGAAGGAGGGGTCCTCCTCCGCGAGGGACTGGATGGCGACACCCAGCTTCTCCTGGTCACCCTTGGACTTGGGCTCGATCGCGACCTCGATGACCGGGGCCGGGAAGTCCATGGACTCCAGGATCACCTGGTTCTTGTCGTCGCACAGCGTCTCACCGGTGGTGGTCTGCTTCAGGCCCATGACGGCGACGATGTCACCGGCGCCCGCCGACTCGATCTCCTCACGCTTGTTCGCGTGCATACGGTAGATCTTGCCGATGCGCTCCTTGCGGCCCTTCACGGAGTTCAGCACCGCGGTGCCGGACTCCAGCAGGCCGGAGTACACCCGGATGAACGTGAGCTTGCCCAGGTGCGGGTCGCGCATGATCTTGAACGCCAGCGCGGACAGCGGCTCGTCGACGGACGGCAGGCGCTTGACGACCAGCTCGGGGTCCTTCACGTCGTGGCCCTCGATGGCCTCGACGTCGAGCGGGGTCGGCAGGTAGCGCACAACCGCGTCGAGCAGGGGCTGAACACCCTTGTTCTTGAACGCGGTACCGCAGAACACCGGGGTGACGGTGGTCGTGTCGGACTTGCCGGAGGCGATGGTGATACGACGGATCGCCGCGTAGAGCTGCTCCTCGGTGGGCGTGGTGCCCTCCAGGTACAGCTCCATCAGCTCGTCGTCGTTCTCCGAAACGGTCTCCAGCAGCTTGGCGTGCCACTCCTCGGCGTCCTCGGCGTACTCGGCCGGGATGTCGACGACGTCGTACATCTCGCCCTTGGCCGCCTCGGCGGACCAGACGAGGGCCTTCATCGTCACGAGGTCGATGACGCCCTGGAAGTCGGCCTCAGCACCGATCGGAAGCTGCATGACGATCGGAACCGCGCCGAGGCGGTCCGAGATCATCTCGACGCAGCGGTGGAACTCCGCGCCGGTCCGGTCGAGCTTGTTGACGAAGCAGATACGGGGCACGCCGTAACGGTCGGCCTGGCGCCATACCGTCTCGGACTGCGGCTCCACACCGGCGACACCGTCGAACACGGTGACGGCACCGTCGAGGACGCGGAGCGAACGCTCCACCTCGACCGTGAAGTCCACGTGACCCGGGGTGTCGATGATGTTGATGGTGTGGTCGACGTCGTCGAGCGGCCAGTGACAGGTCGTCGCGGCAGACGTGATGGTGATGCCGCGCTCCTGCTCCTGCTCCATCCAGTCCATCGTGGCAGCGCCGTCGTGGACTTCACCGATCTTGTAGCTCACACCGGTGTAAAACAGGATGCGCTCGGTGGTCGTCGTCTTGCCCGCGTCGATGTGGGCCATGATCCCAATGTTGCGGACCTTGGCCAGGTCAAGCGAAGTGGTGGCCATAAGGCTCAATCTTCTCTCGGTCTCGATGTGGGTAGCGACTACCAGCGGTAGTGCGCGAAGGCCTTGTTGGATTCGGCCATCTTGTGCGTGTCCTCACGCTTCTTGACCGAGGCGCCGAGACCGTTGGAAGCGTCCAGGAGCTCGTTCATGAGGCGCTCGGTCATGGTCTTCTCACGACGGGCGCGGGAGTAACCCACGACCCAGCGCAGCGCGAGGGTGGCGGCGCGACCGGGCTTGACCTCGATCGGCACCTGGTAGGTGGCGCCACCGACACGGCGGGACTTGACCTCGAGCGTGGGCTTGACGTTCTCAAGCGCGCGCTTCAGGGTGATGACCGGGTCGTTACCGGTCTTCTCGCGCAGGCCCTCCATGGCGCCGTACACGATCCGCTCGGCGGTGGAACGCTTGCCGTTGAGCAGAAGCTTGTTGATGAGGGACGTGACAAGAGGAGAACCGTAGACCGGGTCGATGATGACCGGGCGCTTCGGGGCGGGGCCCTTACGAGGCATTCTTACTTCTCCTTCTTGGCGCCGTAGCGGCTGCGGGCCTGCTTGCGGTTCTTGACACCCTGGGTGTCAAGGGAACCGCGGATGATCTTGTAGCGAACACCCGGCAGGTCCTTCACACGGCCACCACGCACGAGCACGATCGAGTGCTCCTGCAGGTTGTGTCCCTCACCCGGAATGTAGGCCGTGACCTCGATACCAGAGGTCAGACGCACACGTGCGACCTTCCGGAGCGCGGAGTTCGGCTTCTTCGGGGTGGTCGTGAAGACACGCGTGCAGACGCCACGACGCTGGGGCGAGCCCTCAAGCGCGGGTGTCTTGTTCTTCTCGACCTTGTCCTGCCGGCCCTTCCGGACCAGCTGCTGGATCGTAGGCACTACTTCTCCGGTTTCTGTGTGCCGTTAGTGAAACTAACCTGGAACACCTCCGACCCACGCGGTCGGGTGTGTCGAATGCTGCATGACCCCGCACGAAGCAAAGGAAGCGCAGATTGCGGCGGCCGGTACTCGGACTCCCGATGCGGCTGTAGACACGCACAGGAGCCCAGGCACACCCCAGGCACAAGGTCTGAGCGTACCTACCTCATCCACTCCGGTCAAAACAAATGCCGGGCACCCCGACACGCCGGGGCTCAGCGGTCCCGTGAAGGGCCCGGAAACGCCCGGAGGGCGGCCGTCCCACGCCGGGACGGCCGCCCTCCGTTCACTCACATGTCACTGGTTGTACGGACCGTAGTCGTAGTCCTCCAGCGGTACGGCCTGGCCGGAGCCCGTGCCGAACGGCGAGTAGTCGATGTCGTCGTAGCCGACGGCCGAGTACATCGCGGCCTTGGCCTCCTCGGTCGGCTCCACCCGGATGTTGCGGTAGCGGGACAGACCCGTACCGGCCGGGATGAGCTTACCGATGATGACGTTCTCCTTGAGGCCGATCAGGGAGTCCGACTTGGCGTTGATCGCCGCGTCGGTGAGGACCCTGGTCGTCTCCTGGAAGGACGCCGCCGACAGCCACGACTCGGTGGCCAGCGACGCCTTGGTGATACCCATCAGCTGCGGACGGCCGGAGGCCGGGTGGCCGCCTTCCGTGACCACACGACGGTTCTCGGTCTCGAACTTCGAGCGCTCCACCAGCTCGCCCGGCAGCAGCTCCGCGTCGCCGGACTCGATGATCGTCACACGGCGCAGCATCTGCCGGATGATGATCTCGATGTGCTTGTCGTGGATCGACACACCCTGCGAGTTGTAGACCTTCTGGACCTCGCCGACCAGGTGGACCTGGACCGCGCGCTGACCGAGGATCCGCAGCACGTCGTGCGGGTTGGTGGCACCGACGGTGAGCTTCTGGCCCACCTGGACCGGGTCGCCCTCGCCGACCAGGAGACGGGCGCGCTTGGAGATCGGGAACGCCGTCTCCTCGCTGCCGTCGTCCGGGGTGACGACGAGCTTCTTGGTCTTCTCGGTCTCCTCGATACGGACGCGGCCGGCCGCCTCCGAGATCGGGGCGACACCCTTGGGCGTACGGGCTTCGAAGAGCTCGACGACTCGGGGCAGACCCTGGGTGATGTCGTCACCGGCCACACCACCGGTGTGGAAGGTACGCATCGTGAGCTGCGTGCCGGGCTCACCGATGGACTGGGCGGCGATGATGCCGACCGCCTCACCGATGTCGACCAGCTTGCCGGTGGCCAGCGAGCGGCCGTAGCAGAAGGCACAGGTGCCGACCGCGGACTCGCAGGTCAGGACCGAGCGGGTCTTGACCTCCTCGACCCCGGCGGCCACGACCGCGTCGATCAGGACATCGCCCAGGTCGACGTTTGCCGGCGCGATGACCTTGCCGTCGACGACGACGTCCTCGGCGAGCATCCGCGCGTACACGGACGTCTCGACGTCCTCCGCCTTGCGGAGCACACCGTCGGCGCCGCGCTCGGCGATCCGCAGCTTCAGACCGCGGTCGGTGCCGCAGTCCTCCTCGCGGATGATGACGTCCTGCGAGACGTCCACCAGACGACGGGTGAGGTAACCCGAGTCGGCGGTACGCAGGGCGGTGTCGGCCAGACCCTTACGGGCACCGTGCGTGGAGATGAAGTACTCCAGCACGGACAGACCTTCACGGAAGGACGCCTTGATGGGACGCGGGATCGTCTCGTTCTTGGCGTTGGACACCAGACCACGCATACCGGCGATCTGACGCATCTGCATCATGTTTCCACGAGCACCCGAGTTGACCATCATGAAGATGGGGTTGGTCTTCGGGAAGTTCGCGTTCATCGCCTCGGCAACCTCGTTGGTCGCCTTGGTCCAGATCGCGATGAGCTCCTGGGTGCGCTCGTCCTTGGTGATCAGACCGCGCTCGTACTGCTTCTGGACCTTCTCGTCCTGCGCCTCGTAGCCCTGGACGATCGCCTTCTTCGCCTCGGGCACGACGACATCGGAGATGGCGACGGTGACACCGGAGCGGGTCGCCCAGAAGAAGCCGGCCGCCTTCAGGTTGTCGAGCGTCGCCGCCACGATGACCTTGGGGTAGCGCTCGGCGAGGTCGTTGACGATCTCGGAGAGCTGCTTCTTGCCGACCGAGTCGTCGACGAACGGGTAGTCCTCGGGCAGCAGCTCGTTGAAGAGCGCACGGCCCAGGGTCGTACGGAACCGGAACGGGTCGCCCTGCTGCCACGCGACGGCGGTGCCGTCGGTGTCGGCCTCGGCGGCCGGCGGGGTCCAGCCGCGCGGCGGGATGGTGCCCACCGGGAAGCGGATGTCGACCTTCGCCTGGAGCGACAGCTCCCGGTTGTCGAACGCCATGGTCGCCTCGGCGGTCGAGCCGAAGGACCGGCCCTCGCCGATGACCTTGCGCTCCTCCTCGTCCGTGGTGAGGAAGAAGAGGCCGAGCACCATGTCCTGGGTGGGCATGGTGACGGGACGGCCGTCGGCCGGCTTCAGGATGTTGTTCGAGGACAGCATCAGGATGCGGGCCTCGGCCTGCGCCTCCGCGGAGAGCGGCAGGTGGACGGCCATCTGGTCACCGTCGAAGTCCGCGTTGAACGCGGTGCAGACGAGCGGGTGGATCTGGATGGCCTTGCCCTCGACGAGCTGCGGCTCGAACGCCTGGATGCCCAGTCGGTGCAGCGTGGGCGCACGGTTCAGCAGCACGGGGTGCTCGGCGATGACCTCTTCGAGCACGTCGTACACGACCGTACGGCCGCGCTCGACCATGCGCTTCGCCGACTTGATGTTCTGCGCGTGGTTCAGGTCCACCAGGCGCTTCATCACGAACGGCTTGAAGAGCTCCAGCGCCATGGCCTTCGGCAGACCGCACTGGTGCAGCTTGAGCTGCGGGCCGACGACGATCACGGAACGGGCCGAGTAGTCGACTCGCTTGCCGAGGAGGTTCTGACGGAACCGGCCCTGCTTGCCCTTGAGCATGTCGCTCAGGGACTTCAGGGGACGGTTGCCGGGACCGGTCACCGGGCGACCGCGGCGGCCGTTGTCGAACAGCGCGTCGACGGCCTCCTGGAGCATCCGCTTCTCGTTGTTCACGATGATCTCGGGGGCACCGAGGTCGAGGAGACGCTTGAGGCGGTTGTTCCGGTTGATCACACGGCGGTACAGGTCGTTCAGGTCGGAGGTCGCGAAGCGGCCACCGTCCAGCTGCACCATCGGACGCAGGTCCGGCGGGATGACCGGCACGCAGTCCAGCACCATGCCCTTGGGGCTGTTGCTGGTCTGCAGGAACGCGGAGACGACCTTGAGGCGCTTGAGCGCACGGGTCTTCTTCTGGCCCTTGCCGGTGCGGATGATCTCGCGGAGGCGCTCGGCCTCCTCGTCGAGGTCGAAGGACTCCAGGCGCTTCTGGAGCGCGGCGGCGCCCATCGAACCGTCGAAGTACGTGCCGAAGCGGTCGCGCAGCTCGCGGTAGAGCAGCTCGTCGCCCTCCAGGTCCTGGACCTTGAGGTTCTTGAAGCGGCTCCACACCTCGTCGAGACGGTCGATCTCGCGCTGCGCACGGTCGCGCAGCTGCTTCATCTCGCGCTCGGCGCCTTCGCGCACCTTGCGGCGCACATCGGCCTTGGCGCCCTCGGCCTCCAGCTCGGCCAGGTCGGTCTCGAGCTTCTTGGCGCGGGCTTCGAGGTCCGAGTCACGGCGGTTCTCGACCTGCTGGCGCTCGACGGAGACATGCGCCTCCAGCGAGGGCAGGTCGCGCGTCCGGCGCTCCTCGTCCACGAACGTGATCATGTACGCGGCGAAGTAGATGACCTTCTCGAGGTCCTTCGGCGCGAGGTCGAGCAGGTACCCGAGGCGTGACGGGACACCCTTGAAGTACCAGATGTGGGTGACGGGCGCGGCCAGCTCAATGTGGCCCATCCGCTCACGGCGCACCTTGGCGCGGGTGACTTCGACGCCACAGCGCTCACAGATGATGCCCTTGAAGCGGACACGCTTGTACTTGCCGCAGTAGCACTCCCAGTCCCGGGTCGGACCGAAGATCTTCTCGCAGAAGAGTCCGTCCTTTTCGGGCTTGAGCGTGCGGTAGTTGATGGTCTCCGGCTTCTTCACTTCGCCGTGCGACCAGGTCCGGATGTCGTCCGCGGTGGCAAGGCCGATCCGCAGCTCGTCGAAGAAGTTGACGTCGAGCACTTGTCGTCAATCCCTCTTTCGGGGGTTCGAGCCCCTCGCGTCAGCGAGTAGATGGGGCACTTCAGCAATGGTCTGAACGGGTCCGGGGAGAGCCGGCCGGATACGGGATCCGGCCGGCGAACCCGTCAGACCTCTTCGACGCTGCTCGGCTCGCGCCGGGACAGGTCGATACCGAGCTCCTCCGCCGCGCGGAAGACGTCCTCGTCCGTGTCACGCATCTCGATGGACATGCCGTCCGAGGAGAGCACCTCCACGTTGAGGCAGAGCGACTGCATTTCCTTGATGAGCACCTTGAAGGACTCGGGGATGCCGGGCTCGGGGATGTTCTCGCCCTTGACGATGGCCTCGTAGACCTTCACGCGGCCGGTCACGTCGTCGGACTTGATCGTCAGCAGCTCCTGGAGTGCGTACGCGGCGCCATAAGCCTCCAGCGCCCACACCTCCATCTCACCGAAGCGCTGGCCACCGAACTGGGCCTTACCACCCAGCGGCTGCTGGGTGATCATCGAGTACGGGCCGGTCGAGCGGGCGTGCAGCTTGTCGTCGACCAGGTGGTGCAGCTTGAGGATGTACATGTACCCGATCGAGATCGGGTCCGGGAACGGCTCACCGGAGCGGCCGTCGAACATCCGCGCCTTGCCGGAGCCCTTGACCATCCGCTCGCCGTCGCGGTTCGGGATCGTGGACTCGAAGAGTCCGGAGATCTCGTCCTCGCGGGCGCCGTCGAAGACGGGGGTGGCGACGTTCGTGCCGGGCGCGACATCGTCGGCGCCGATGGCCTTCAGCCGCTCCATCCACTCCTCGTTGCCCTCGACCTTCCAGCCCTGGCTGGCGAGCCAGCCGAGATGGATTTCGAGGACCTGTCCCGGGTTCATTCGGGACGGCACACCGAGCGGGTTGAGGATGATGTCGACCGGGGTGCCGTCCTCCAGGAACGGCATGTCCTCGATCGGCAGGATCTTCGAGATGACGCCCTTGTTGCCGTGACGGCCGGCGAGCTTGTCACCGTCGGTGATCTTGCGCTTCTGGGCGACGTAGACGCGCACCAGCTGGTTGACGCCGGGCGGCAGCTCGTCGCCCTCCTCGCGGTCGAAGACGCGGACGCCGATGACCTTGCCGATCTCGCCGTGCGGGACCTTCAGCGAGGTGTCACGGACCTCGCGCGCCTTCTCACCGAAGATCGCGCGGAGCAGCCGCTCCTCCGGGGTCAGCTCGGTCTCGCCCTTGGGCGTGACCTTGCCGACCAGGATGTCTCCGGCGACGACCTCGGCACCGATACGGATGATGCCGCGCTCGTCGAGGTCCGCGAGGACCTCTTCGGAGACGTTCGGGATGTCCCGGGTGATCTCCTCGGGGCCGAGCTTGGTGTCCCGGGCGTCGACCTCGTGCTCCTCGATGTGGATCGAGGAGAGGACGTCGTCCTGGACCAGCCGCTGGCTGAGGATGATCGCGTCTTCGTAGTTGTGGCCCTCCCACGGCATGAACGCCACGAGCAGGTTCTTGCCGAGCGCCATCTCACCCTGCTGGGTGGCCGGCCCGTCGGCGAGGACCTGGGACTCCACGACCCGGTCGCCCTCGTTGACGACAACCTTCTGGTTGACCGAGGTGCCCTGGTTGGAGCGGGAGAACTTGGCGATGCGGTACGTGGTGTACGTACCGTCGTCGTTGGCGACGGTGATGTAGTCCGCGGAGACCTCCTGGACCACACCTTCCTTCTCCGCCTTGATGACGTCACCGGCGTCGACCGCGCAGCGGTACTCCATGCCGGTGCCGACGAGCGGCGCCTCGGACGTGATCAGGGGCACGGCCTGACGCATCATGTTCGCGCCCATGAGGGCACGGTTGGCGTCGTCGTGCTCCAGGAACGGGATCATCGCGGTCGCGACCGACACCATCTGGCGCGGCGAGACGTCCATGTAGTCGACGTCGTCGCCGGGGATGTAGTCGACCTCGCCGCCACGACGGCGGACGAGCACGCGGGGCTCCGTGAAGCGCATGTCCTCGGAGAGCGTGGCGTTCGCCTGCGCGATGACGAAGCGGTCTTCCTCGTCGGCCGTCAGGTAGTCGACCTCGTCGGTGACGACACCCTCGGTGACCCTGCGGTACGGCGTCTCGACGAAGCCGAACGCGTTGACCCGGCCGTAGGAGGCGAGCGAGCCGATCAGACCGATGTTCGGGCCTTCGGGGGTCTCGATCGGACACATGCGGCCGTAGTGCGACGGGTGCACGTCACGGACCTCGAAGCCGGCCCGCTCGCGGGAGAGACCACCCGGGCCAAGCGCCGACAGACGGCGCTTGTGGGTGAGACCCGACAGCGGGTTGTTCTGGTCCATGAACTGCGACAGCTGGCTGGTGCCGAAGAACTCCTTGATGGAGGCGACGACCGGCCGGATGTTGATCAGGGTCTGCGGCGTGATCGCCTCGACGTCCTGGGTCGTCATGCGCTCGCGCACGACGCGCTCCATCCTCGCCAGACCCGTACGGACCTGGTTCTGGATGAGCTCGCCGACGTTGCGCAGACGGCGGTTGCCGAAGTGGTCGATGTCGTCGGTCTCGACGACGATCTGGGTGCCGTTCTCGCCGACCGTCTCGGTCTCACCGGCGTGCAGCTTGACCAGGTACTTGATGGTCGCGATGACATCGTCGGTGGTGAGCACGCCGGCGTCCAGCGGCTCGTCCGCGCCGAGCTTCTTGTTCACCTTGTAGCGGCCGACCTTCGCGAGGTCGTAGCGCTTCGGGTTGAAGTAGAGGTTCTCGAGCAGCGTCTGAGCGGCCTCGCGCGTCGGCGGCTCGCCGGGGCGCAGCTTGCGGTAGATGTCGAGCAGCGCGTCGTCCTGGCCCTGGGTGTGGTCCTTCTCCAGGGTGGCGCGCATGGACTCGTACTCGCCGAACTCCTCGAGGATCTGCTCGGTCGTCCAACCGAGAGCCTTGAGGAGGACGGTCACGGACTGCTTGCGCTTGCGGTCGATGCGGACACCGACCATGTCGCGCTTGTCGATCTCCATCTCCAGCCAGGCACCCCGGGACGGGATGATCTTGGCGGAGAAGATGTCCTTGTCGGACGTCTTGTCGATGGAGGAGTCGAAGTAGACACCCGGCGAGCGCACCAGCTGGGACACCACGACACGCTCGGTGCCGTTGATGACGAAGGTGCCCTTGTTCGTCATGAGCGGGAAATCACCCATGAAGACCGTCTGGGACTTGATCTCGCCGGTCTCGTTGTTGGTGAACTCGGCTGTGACGAAGAGCGGCGCCGCGAACGTGAAGTCGCGGTCCTTGCACTCCTCGATCGAATTCTTGGAGGGCTCGAAGCGGTGGTCGCGGAAGGTCAGCGACATCGACCCGGAGAAGTCCTCGATCGGGGAGATCTCCTCGAAGATCTCCTCCAGACCTGACTTCCTGGGGACGTCCTGCCCACTCTCGACAGCCGCCTCGACACGAGCCTTCCAGGCGGGGTTGCCGAGGAGCCAGTCGAAGCTCTCGGTCTGGAGCGCCAGAAGGTTCGGAACCTCAAGCGGCTCCTTGATCTTTGCAAAGGAGATGCGCAGCGGGGCAGTGCTTGCGCCGTTGTTCGTATTCGTGGTCGAGGCGTTGCGCGAGGCGGCCAAGAGGGGGTCCTTCCGAGGGCTCGGACTCACTACGCGCGTACCGGTCCCAAGCGGACACCGAGAGGGAAAGCCCAGTTCAGGGCTGTTAACTCACCGATGCTCTTGCGAGGGGGTGCCCCTGGTGACGGGCAGGGAGCAGCTAACAGGCAGCGCAAAGGGTCAGTGTAGCCACTTGGCACACTGATGTCCAGAGCGGGTTTTCCGACACCCTCGTTTTTCTCAACACCCTTGTCTCAACTGCATGTCTCTACTACGGCAATCATCGCGCCGCGGGCGCACATCGTTACTGCCCTCTTCGCCATCGATCCATGCCTCGGATCCGGATCGATTGTGACGACGCGTCCTGAGAATTGCGCGCTGCGTGCGGTTCGTCAAGGCCCCCGCCTCCCGCGAGAGGCCCCGGGCGTACGGAAGCACGGCGATGATCACGATACTCGCCGGGAGCGGAAGAGCAAGGCACCCCCCGCGCGAACGGCGAAGGGCGACCACCCGACTGGGTGATCGCCCTTCGCGTCAACGCTGCGCCGCGAGGCGCCGAGACAGCCTCCGTACGCCTCTCAGCGGCCGGAGACGGACTCGTGTGGTGTTACTTGACCTCGACGGAGGCGCCGGCGCCCTTGAGGGCCTCGGCGGCCTTCTCGGCGGCAGCCTTGTCGACCTTCTCGACGACGGCCTTGGGGGCGCCGTCCACGAGGTCCTTGGCCTCCTTGAGGCCCAGGGAGGTGAGCTCGCGCACAACCTTGATGACCTGGATCTTCTTCTCGCCGGCACCCGTGAGGATGACGTCGAACTCGTCCTGCTCCTCGACGGCGTCCGCGACGGCGGCAGCGCCACCGGCAGCGGCGACGGCGACCGGGGCGGCGGCCGTGACGTCGAACTTCTCCTCGAAGGCCTTCACGAAGCCGGAGAGCTCGATGAGGGTCATGTCCTCGAACTGCGCGAGCAGCTCGTCCTGGGTGAGCTTCGCCATGATGGCGGTCCTTCCACTATTCGGCTGGGTGCCGTATGTACAGTTCCGCGGGCGTACCGCCCGCTGTGGCCGACCGAGCGTGATTACTCGGAGTCGGCCTCGACGGGGGCCGCCGGGGCGGCACCGTCCTGCTCTTCCTTCTTGGCACGAAGCGCTTCCGCGGTGCGGGCGAACTTCGACGGAAGCGCCTGGAAGAGCGCGGCAGCCTGGGACTGCTTGCCCTTCATGGCACCCGCCAGCTTGGCGAGCAGAACCTCACGGGACTCGAGGTCCGCGAGCTTCTTGATCTCATCGGCGGACAGCGCCTTACCGTCAAGGACACCGCCCTTGATGATGAGATTCGGGTTGTCCTTGGCGAAGTCACGAAGACCCTTCGCCGACGTCACCGGGTCACCGGTGATGAAGGCAACCGCCGTCGGACCCGCGAACAGGTCGTCCAGCGCGTTGATCCCGGCCTCGTTGGCCGCGATCTTGGTCAGCGTGTTCTTCACCACGGCGTACTGGGCGTTCTCACCGAGAGAACGGCGCAGCTCCTTGAGCTGCGCCACGGTGAGACCCCGGTACTCGGTCAGCACAGCGGCGTTCGAGCTGCGGAACTGGTCCGTCAGCTCGGCTACCGCGGCAGCCTTGTCGGGCCTTGCCATGAGCGTCGGCCTCCTTCCGGGTGATGAGGACCGCTCAGAAGGGGCTGGGCAAAACGAAACGCCCCGGCGCAGGCGCACGGGGCGTAGCTCAACCGAATGGGATCCGGGAGCTTTCCACAGTCACCTGCGCAGGACGTCCGCAGCTAGCGGATCCTTCGGCCGCCGCACACTCTTACGAGCACACGGCAACGACCAGCGGTCTTTGGCTTCTGGGGAAGAGTACGTGCGAAGGGACGCGAAGGGCAAATCGCGTCGCTCAGACGTCGTCGCCGCCGCCTTCGCCCGCCATCATCTCGGCGAGGTCGGCCACCTCGGAGGCCGGCGGTTCCTTGATCTCGACCGGCTTGTTGTAGTCGACGAACTTGACCGTCATGTCGAGCGGGCCGTCCTCCGTGGCCGCCCGGGTCCGGAACTGCTTGGTCCGGTCGTTCCCGTCGATCCACATGTCCATCGTGAGCGTGTCGATGCCCATGTCCTCGTACGCCTTGAGGCTCTTCTCGCGCTGCGCCTTCCGCTTCGCGTCGAGGCCCTTCAGCGACTCCTCCATGGCGCTGAGCGGGAGCGAGCCCGTGTAGTGGGTGGTCTTCACCCCGCCGACGGTCTCCTCGCCGACCTTCTTGAGGTCCTTGGCCGCGGTCAGCGACGCGGACTCGGCGGCCGGGTTGCGGTCCACCTGGCCGCCCATTCCGCCGAGCGGGCTCTCCCCGTTCTCCGCGGCGGTCATCGCGTCGAGAGAGCCCACGGGGAACTTGATCCAGCGCTTGCCGTCCATGTCCGGATCGGACGCGGCGCTGTCGCCCCCGATGTACATGCCGCCCGAGGTGATCAGGATCTCGATCTCCTGGTCCTCCCCGTCCAGATTGCCCGCCATCTTCATCCGCATGGCCTGCGGATCCATGCTCATCGCCACCTCGCCCGTGACGGCCCCCTCGCCGGGAATCTTCCCTTCCATCGTGTACGAGAGCGAGGTGATCTTCTCGTTCTTGTCGGCGGCCCGCTGGACGGCGGCCACCGGGTCGAGCTCGACCGATTTCGAGGCGGAGTCCGTGGACGAACAGGCGGCGGTGGAACAGAGCAGCGCACCGCTCAGCACGGTCACCGCGGCGGTCCGGTACATCGAGTTCATGGTTCCCCCCACAGGAATGGCACAGTTGACCCAAATCTTGCGCTGACCTTACCGGCCGCCTCTGACAACGCCACCGGAACAACGGCCCGGAACAACGGCAAAGCCGGTCCCCGCACCTCCGGAGAGGTGTGGGGACCGGCTGCGTTCCGTGCGGTGCGACCCGCGGCTGCCGTCAGTGTCAGACGGAGGCCGGGTCCTCCTCGACGAGGAGGTTACGGGTGCGGTTGGCGTCCAGCGGGATGCCGGGGCCCATCGTGGTGGCCAGCGTGGCCTTCTTGATGTAGCGGCCCTTGGCGGCGGACGGCTTCAGACGGAGGATCTCGTCCAGCGCCGCGGCGTAGTTCTCGACCAGCTTCGTCTCGTCGAAGGAGACCTTGCCGATGATGAAGTGCAGGTTCGAGTGCTTGTCGACGCGGAACTCGATCTTGCCGCCCTTGATGTCGTTGACAGCCTTGGTGACATCGGGGGTGACGGTGCCGGTCTTCGGGTTCGGCATCAGACCACGCGGGCCGAGGACGCGGCCGAGGCGGCCGACCTTGCCCATGAGGTCCGGGGTGGCGACGACGGCGTCGAAGTCCAGACGGCCCTTCGACACCTCGTCGATCAGTTCGTCGGCGCCGACGATGTCGGCGCCCGCGGCACGCGCGGCCTCGGCGCGGTCACCGGTCGCGAAGACCAGGACCCGGGCGGTCTTGCCGGTGCCGTGCGGGAGGTTCACGGTGCCACGGACCATCTGGTCGGCCTTGCGCGGGTCGACACCCAGACGCATGGCGACCTCGACGGTGCCGTCGAACTTGGTGGAGGTGGTGTCCTTGGCGATACGGACGGCCTCGAGCGGGGCGTAGGTACGCTCCCGGTCGATCTTGGCTTCCGCGCCGCGGAGTGCCTTGCTGCGCTTCACTTCGTCTCCTGGTGTTTCTTCAGGTGTGGAGTTCGTGGTCCGGACCGCGCATGGCCCTGCCACTGGGTGGTACTGCGGGGCTGGATCAGCCCTCGACCGTCACGCCCATGGAACGAGCGGTGCCGGCGATGATCTTCTCGGCGGCGTCCAGGTCGTTGGCGTTGAGGTCGGGCATCTTCGTCGTGGCGATCTCGCGCACCTGGTCGCGGGTGAGCTTCGCGACCTTCTTGACGTGCGGCTCGCCGGAGCCCTTGTCCACACCCGCGGCCTTGAGGATCAGCTTGGCGGCCGGCGGAGTCTTGGTGATGAAGGTGAAGGAGCGGTCCTCGTAGACCGTGATCTCCACCGGCACGACCATGCCACGCTGCGACTCGGTCGCGGCGTTGTAGGCCTTGCAGAACTCCATGATGTTCACGCCGTGCTGACCCAGCGCGGGGCCGACCGGCGGAGCCGGGTTGGCCGCGCCGGCCTTGATCTGGAGCTTGATAAGCCCCGTGACCTTCTTCTTCTTGGGAGGCATTGCTCTCTCCGGGTCCTAGTGAGAGTTTTCGGCCGCCATCCGGTCATCCGGACGGAGGCATACCGCACAACGATAACGGGTATAGCTGCACGGCCAAAAACCGACAGGTCAGACAGGTGTTGAAGCCTGTCTGACCTGTCGGAAGCTGGGGAGCGCGGGCTTGGCCCGGCTCAGTTCTTCTGGATCTGGTCGAAGCTCAGCTCGACCGGGGTCTCGCGACCGAAGATCTCGACGAGGCCCTTGACCTTCTTCGAGTCCGCGTTGATCTCGTTGATGGTCGCCTGGAGGGTGGCGAACGGACCGTCGGTGACAGTGACCGAGTCGCCGACCTCGAAGTCCAGCACCTGGACCTCGACCTTGCGGGCCGGAGCCGGCTTGCCCTCGGCCTCGGCGGCCTCACGCGCGGCCTTCTCCTCGGCCTCCGGGGCGAGCATCTTGACGATCTCGTCCAGGGTCAGCGGGTACGGGTCGTACGCGTTGCCCACGAAGCCGGTGACGCCGGGGGTGTTGCGGACGACGCCCCAGGACTCGTTCGTCAGATCCATGCGCACCAGGACGTAGCCCGGGAGCTTGTTCTGGCGAACGTTCTTGCGCTCGCCGTTCTTGATCTGGACGATCTCTTCCTCGGGGACCTCGGCCTGGTAGACGAACTCCTCGACGTTCAGCGAGACGGCGCGCTGCTCCAGGTTGGCCTTCACGCGCTTCTCGTAGCCCGCGTAGGTGTGGATCACGTACCACTCGCCGGGCAGCGTGCGCAGCTCCTCGCGGAGCGCGGCGACCGGGTCGACCGCGGGAGCCGCGGTCTCGTCCTCGGTGGCCTCGTCGTCCTCGGCGTCGTCCTGAGCCTCGACCGTCTCGACGTCCTCGGTCGCGTCTTCGTCGTCCTCGTCCACGACGTGCACAGCGGCTTCCTCGGCCGGCTCGCCCGCGGCGATGTCAGCGGCTTCGGCCTGGTCTGGCTCGACAGCGTCCGCCGCCTCGACGATGCCGGTCGCGTCCTCTCGGGACTCCACCGACTCGCTGGCGTCGTTCAGTTTCGGGTCAGACACGGTGGCTGCTTCTTCCTGGCTCAATGGGTGGAACACGCGAAAGGGGCGCCGCACTGGGCGCCCTACGCGGGATCAGCCGAAGACGTACTTGATTGCTTGCTGGAAGCCATAGTCAATCACGGTCACCAGACCGATCATGACGACGACGAAGACAATCACGACTGTGGTGTACGTAGTCAGCTGACTACGAGTCGGCCAGACAACCTTGCGCAGCTCTGCGACGATCTGGCGGTAGAAGAGCGCGAGACGGCCCAGAGGGCCCTTCTTGCCTCGCTTGCCACCCTTGCGGGGCTTCTTCGACTCGGCGGACTCATCGTCGGCATCAGGCTTGTCGATGGAGCCCACGGCGTCCGTCACGCTCTCTCACCTGATTCCGGGTCGTGACCGTGCCGCGCCCGGGGGAGCCGCACGGCGATGCATTGAATGTACGTACATGCGCACACGCCCTGGCGAAGGCGTGTGTAGCAGGGCCGGAGGGACTTGAACCCCCAACCGCTGGTTTTGGAGACCAGTGCTCTACCAATTGAGCTACGACCCTTTGTGTTTTCCCGAACCTACCGCATCCGACCGGATACATGGAGTGCCCGGTATGGACTTGGCGGATGAAGGCCAACGACGAGTGAGTGTACGTGGTCGTCGGCCCTGCGTCGAACAGCTCCCCCGGGAACGGTCGGCGGCCAACCGTCCACAGTTCTTGTCGGGTTATGTGTCCACCGTACGAAACCTGTGTACCCCGGATGTTTCGGGTCTGCGAGCATGGTCCGTATGAGCGCTGCAACCCCTCCGACCGAGCGCCGGGTCTCCGCCCGCATCGGCGCGATCTCCGAGTCCGCCACCCTCGCCGTGGACGCCAGGGCGAAGGCCCTCAAGGCCGCCGGCCGTCCGGTGATCGGCTTCGGCGCCGGTGAGCCCGACTTCCCGACCCCCGGCTACATCGTCGAGGCCGCTGTCGAGGCGTGCCGCGATCCCAGGTACCACCGCTACACCCCGGCCGGCGGGCTCCCCGAGCTGAAGGCCGCCATCGTCGCCAAGACGAAGCGCGATTCCGGTTACGAGATCGAGCCGGCCCAGGTCCTGGTGACCAACGGCGGCAAGCAGGCGATCTACGAGGCGTTCGCCGCCGTCCTCGACCCGGGCGACGAGGTCATCGTCCCGGCTCCGTACTGGACGACGTACCCGGAGTCGATCCGGCTGGCCGGCGGCGTCCCGGTGGAGGTCGTGGCCGACGAGACCACCGGCTACCGCGTCTCCGTCGAGCAGCTGGAGGCGGCCCGTACGGAGCGCACGAAGGTCGTGCTCTTCGTCTCCCCGTCCAACCCGACGGGCGCCGTCTACAGCGCGGCCGACACCGAGGCCGTCGGCCGCTGGGCCGTCGAGCACGGCCTGTGGGTGATGACGGACGAGATCTACGAGCACCTCGTCTACGGCGACGCCGTCTTCACCTCGCTGCCGGCCGTCGTCCCCGAGCTGCGCGACAAGTGCATCGTGGTCAACGGCGTCGCCAAGACCTACGCCATGACCGGCTGGCGGGTGGGCTGGCTCGTCGGCCCGAAGGACATCGTCAAGGCCGCGACGAACCTCCAGTCGCACGCCACCTCCAACGTCTCCAATGTGGCGCAGGTCGCCGCGATCGCCGCACTCACCGGCGATCTCACCGCCGTCGCCGAGATGCGGACCGCCTTCGACCGGCGCCGCCGCACGATCGTGCGCCTGCTCAACGAGATCGACGGCGTCCTGTGCCCGGAGCCCGAGGGCGCGTTCTACGTGTACCCGTCGGTGAAGGGCCTCCTCGGCAAGGAGATCCGCGGCAGGCGCCCGCGGGACTCGGCCGAGCTGGCCGCGCTGATCCTCGACGAGGCCGAGGTCGCCGTCGTCCCGGGCGAGGCGTTCGGCACCCCCGGCTATCTGCGGCTGTCGTACGCGCTGGGCGACGAGGACCTGGCGGAGGGCGTGGGCCGGATCCAGCAGCTCCTGGGCGAGGCCAAGGACTGACCCGCTCCCGCACCGCGTGGGGCCCGACGGGCTCCCGGCCAGGCTGCCGGGAGCCCGTTTTTACGTTCGAACAAGACCACGATCGGGGAAAGTGGCTGCCACTGGGCCGATCCGTACGGCAGGATCTAGCAATGGAGAGCACCATCCCCCGCGATCTCAGCCTGCTGCCCAAGGCTCATCTGCATCTGCACTTCACCGGCTCGATGCGCCCCACCACCCTGCTGGAGCTCGCCGACAAGTACGGCGTACGACTCCCGGACGCGCTCACCGGCGGCGAACCGCCCAAGCTGCGCGCGACCGACGAGCGCGGCTGGTTCCGCTTCCAGCGGCTGTACGACATCGCCCGGTCCTGTCTGCGCACCCCCGAGGACATCCAGCGGCTGGTCCGCGAGGCCGCCGAGGAGGACGTCAGGGACGGCTCCGGCTGGCTGGAGATCCAGGTCGACCCCACCTCGTACGCCCCGCACCTCGGCGGGCTGATCCCCGCCATGGAGGTCATCCTGGACGCCGTGGACGCGGCCTCCAGGGAGACCGGCCTCGGGATGCGCGTCCTGGTCGCGGCGAACCGGATGAAGCATCCGCTGGAGGCAAGGACGCTGGCCCGGCTCGCGGTGCGCTACGCGGACCGGGGCGTCGTCGGCTTCGGGCTCTCCAACGACGAGCGCCGTGGCATGGCCAGGGACTTCGACCGTGCCTTCGCGATCGCCAGGGACGGCGGGCTGCTGGCCGCGCCGCACGGCGGCGAGCTGACCGGGCCCGCGTCCGTACGGGACTGCCTGGACGATCTGAGCGCCGCCCGGATCGGGCACGGCGTACGGGCCGCCGAGGACACCGAGCTGCTGCGCAGGCTCGCCGAGCGCGGGGTGACCTGCGAGGTCTGCCCGGCGTCGAATGTCGCGCTGGGCGTCTACGAGAAGCCGGAGGACGTGCCGCTGCGGACGCTGTTCGACGCCGGGGTGCCGATGGCGCTGGGCGCGGACGACCCGCTGCTGTTCGGCTCCCGGCTGGCCGCGCAGTACGAGCTGGCCCGGCGCCACCAGGGCTTCTCCGACGCCGAACTGGCCGAGCTGGCACGCCAGTCGGTACGCGGCTCGGCGGCGCCGGCGGACGTACGGGACAAGCTGCTCGCGGGCATCGACGCCTGGCTGGGCCCTGTCTGACCGCGTAGGACCGGGCCCGTACTACAGGCTGACGCCCACCGTCACCGGCTCGTTGACCAGCGTGATCCCGAAGGCCGCGTGCACCCCGGCGACCACCTCGCGGGCCAGCGCGAGGAGGTCCTCGGTGGTCGCCGCGCCCCGGTTGGTCAGGGCGAGGGTGTGCTTGGTCGAGATCCGGGCCGGGCCCGTGCCGTACCCCTTGGTGAAACCGGCCTTGTCGATCAGCCAGGCGGCCGAGGTCTTCGTGTACCCCTCCCCCTCCGGGAAGCCGGGCGGCGTCACGTCCTTGCCGAGCCGCTCCCTGACGCGGGCGGTGAAGTCGGCGTACCGCGCGTCGTCAAGGATCGGGTTGGTGAAGAAGGAGCCCGCCGACCAGGTGTCGTGGTCCTCGGGGTCCAGCACCATGCCCTTGCCGGCCCGCAGCCTCAGCACGGTCTCGCGGGCGGTCGCCGCGGGGACCCGCTCGCCGGGCTCGACGCCCAGGGCGCGGGCCGTCTCCGCGTACTTGAGGGGGGCGGAGAGCCCGCCCGCGTCCTCCAGGGCGAAGCGGACGCGCAGCACGACCCAGCGGCTCGGGTGCTCCTTGAAACGGCTGTGGCGGTACGCGAAGCCGCAGTCGGCGTTGGTGAGGGTGACCCGCTCGCGGGTGGTGCGGTCGTAGGCGTCGACCTCCGTGATGGTGCGGGACACCTCCTGGCCGTACGCGCCGACGTTCTGGATCGGGGTGGCGCCGGCCGAGCCCGGGATGCCGGCGAGGCACTCGACGCCCGCCAGGCCCGCTTCGACCGTACGGGCGACCGCGTCGGTCCACACCTCGCCGGCGGCCAGCTCCAGCGTGGTGCCGTCGAGGGTGAAGCCCCGGGTGGCGATGCGCAGGGCGGTGCCGTCGAAGCCCTTGTCCCCGATGATCAGGTTGCTGCCGCCGCCGATGATCAGCAGCGGGGTGCCGGTGTCGTCCGCCTCGCGTACGGCGGCGGTCACTTCCTCGTCGGTGGTGGCCGTGACCAGGCGGGTCGCGGGGCCGCCGAGGCGGAAGGTGGTCAGGGGGGCGAGGGGCGCGTCGTGGAGTTCCTGCACGGGGACAAGGGTACGGTCCGGTCCCGCGCGCGGGGCGACGCGCGGGGCCGGACCGCGGCCGGGTCGGCGGAGCTCAGGCGACGGTGGTCAGCTCGCTCCGGCCCTTCTCCGCCGCGCCGGCCGGGACTCGGGCGCCCCGGCCGGGGATGAGCAGCGCCGACAGCGCCGCGAGCGCCACGGCGCCGGCGCCGATCCACAGGGCGGGGACCGTGCCGTCGACGAAGGTGTCGGGGGTGTCGTACCCGCCGCGTGCGGCGAAGACCGCGCCGAGGACGGCGACACCGAGCGCGCCGCCGACCTCGCGCAGGGCGTTGTTGGTCCCGGAGGCGATGCCCTGTTCGGCGGTGCGGACGCTGGACATGACGAGGCTGGAGGCCGGGGCGAAGTACAGCCCCATGCCGATGCCGCTGATGATCAGGGCCGGCAGCTGGGCCGCGTACGACACGTCGGGGGCGAGGACCAGGGCGAACCAGCCCAGTCCGACGGCCTGGAGCGCCAGCCCGGCGGCCACGACGGGCCGGCCGCCGATCCGGTCGGAGACGAAACCGGCGATCGGCGAGACGAGCAGCGGCATCGCGGTCCAGGGCAGCATCCGCACCCCGGCCTCGGTGGGGGTGTAGCCGACGACGCCCTGGAGGAACTGGCTGAGCAGGAAGATCGAGCCGAACATGCCAAGGAACATCAGCAGGCTCGCCGCGTTGATGCCGGCGAAGGCGCGGTCCTTGAACATCCGCATGGGCAGCATGGCGTCCTGGCGGGTCAGTCCGTGCCGTACGAAGGCGACGAGCAGCGCGGTGCCGGCGAACAGGCAGAGCAGGACGATGGCGCTGGTCCAGCCCTCCTCGTTGGCGTTGACGAGTGCGTAGACGATGCCGAAGAGGCCGCCGCTGATGAGGAGCGTGCCGGGGACGTCGAGGCGGGCGCCGGGCGCGGACGACTCGGCCAGCCGGAACCGGGCGAGCGGCAGCAGGACGAGTCCTATGGGGACGTTGAGCCAGAAGATCCACTGCCAGGACAGGTGTTCGGTGAGCGTGCCGCCGACGAGCGGGCCGCTGGCGACGGCGAGGCCGGTGACGGCGCCGAAGACGCCGAGAGCCGCGCCGCGCCGCGCGGCGGGGACGGCCGCGGTGAGCAGGGTGAGCGTGAGCGGCATCATGACCGCCGCGCCGACGCCCTGGACGGCACGGGCGGCGATCAGCGCGTCGATGCCGGGCGCGAGGGCGGCGGCGGCCGAGGCGCCGGTGAAGACCGTGAGGCCGGCCATGAAGAGCCTGCGGCGGCCGAACCGGTCTCCGAGGGCCGCGCCGAACATGAGGAGGACGGCGAAGGTGAGGGTGTAGGCGTTCACCGTCCACTCCAGATCCGCCAGCTCGCCGCCGAGTTCGTCGCGGATGGAGGGGAGCGCGGTGGTGACGACGAGGTTGTCGAGGGCCGCCATGAAGCCGGCGAGGCCGGTGATGAGAAGGGCCCATGCGGCGCGGGTGCCGCCCGGTGCTGTCTGCTGATGCATCGCATCTCCAATTAGTAATTGCTAACTAACTTTCCTGGCCAGAAAAAAAGCCCGCCGGGCGGAGGGACGGAACCGCTCCGCACCGGCCGGCTCCGCTCACTCGCCGGACGGCCGCGTCGACTCGTAGAAGCCGGACCAGACGCGGTGCCCGACCGGAAAGCCGAGCGAGACAAGCGTGTTGATGAGCATGCCGTACGCCATGAACTTCGTGGTCTCGCCCGTCTCCGCGCCGAGCGACAGATGGGCCACGTCCCAGAGTTCCAGCCAGCTCGCCCGCACCGAATCACCGAATTCATGATCACCGGCGGCCTCCGCAGACGCCACGGCGACATACATCTGCATCTGCATGAGCAGCTTCTCCGGGTCGTCGGCGATGAGCCGCTGGTACGCGGCGCCCATGGCGTGCACGGCCTCCTCCCCGTCCAGCCCCTCCGTCGCCGCGACGAAGACCCGCTGGGTGTCTGCCAGGCAGCGCCGTGCGGCGGCGAGGAAGATGGCCTGCTTGTTCGGGAACAGCCGGAAGAGGTACGGCTGCGAGACGCCGACGCGGCGCGCGATCGTCTCGGTGGAGGTGCCGACGTATCCGGTGCGCGCGAACTCCGTGACCGCCGCGCGTACGACACTCTCGCGGCGTTCCTCCGCGCTCATCCTGACCATGGGATTAAGTTATTGGCCACTCACTAATCTTGTCAAGGGGTGACGGCGAGCACGTAAACGGTAAGGGGCGCCCGCACTGGCGGGCACCCCTTACCGCGGCCTCGTGCGGTGTCTCAGGCGAGCCGGACGACGGCGCGGGAGAGGCCCAGCACCTTCTGCCCCTCGCTGATGGCCGTCAGATCGACCCGGACCTGGTGGTCGTCCAGCTTGGCGGCGACCTTGGCGCTGACCTCGACGAGCGCGCCCGCGTCGTCGTTGGGCACCACGACGGGCTTGGTGAAGCGGACCCCGTACTCGACGACGGCCGCCGGGTCGCCCACCCAGTCGGTCACCACTCGGATCGCCTCGGCCATGGTGAACATGCCGTGGGCGATGACGTCGGGGAGACCGACCTCCTTGGCGAACTTCTCGTTCCAGTGGATCGGGTTGAAGTCCCCGGAGGCGCCCGCGTACTGGACCAGGGTCGCGCGCGTGACGGGGAAGCTCTGGGCCGGCAGCTCCGTACCGACCTCGACGTCGTCGTAACCGATCTTCGCGGTCATCGGTTTCTCACGCCTCCTCGGCGGCGCGCGCCACCAGCTTGGTCCACGCGGTCACGACATGCTCGCCGGCCTCGTCGTGCACA
This sequence comes from Streptomyces sp. NPDC093109, assembly GCF_040701725.1. NCBI lineage: Bacteria > Bacillati > Actinomycetota > Actinomycetes > Kitasatosporales > Streptomycetaceae > Streptomyces > Streptomyces sp. NPDC093109. The sequence goes on along the minus strand of NZ_JBFBEZ010000002.1, from coordinate 199,865 downwards.
TCGCCCCGGACATCGATGATGTCGTTCCCGGCGAGGGACTTGATCTCCACGATGGTCGAGGTGACCGTCAGCCGGTCCCCCGCCCGTACCGGACGGGTGTAGGCGAACTTCTGGTCGCGGTGCACCACGCGGCTGTAGTCCAGACCGAGCTGCGGGTCGGCGACCACCTCGCCCGCCGCCTTGAACGTGATCGCGAACACGAAGGTGGGCGGCGCGATCAGATCGGTGTGCCCGAGCGCCTTCGCGGCCTCCGGATCGGTGTACGCCGGATTGGGGTCGCCCACCGCCTCGGCGAACTCGCGGATCTTCTCCCGGCCGACCTCGTACGGCACGGTGGGCGGATAGCTCCGCCCCACGAAGGACTGGTCGAGCGCCACGACTCGCTCCCTCCTGACGTCCTGCTGAACGTCCTGCTGAACGTCCTACTGATCTTGTACTGATGTTCTACGGCATGGCGTGCCGCATGCCGAAACGACGCGAGGCCGTCCCCAGAACGGGGACGGCCTCGCGTACGAGCCTGATTCAGCGCGTTTCGCGGTGCGCGGTGTGCGAGTTGCAGCGCGGGCAGTGCTTCTTCATCTCAAGACGGTCCGGGTTGTTACGCCGGTTCTTCTTGGTGATGTAGTTCCGCTCCTTGCACTCCACGCAGGCCAGCGTGATCTTCGGGCGGACGTCGGTGGCAGCCACGTGAGTGCTCCTTGGACGGACAACGGATGAACGGATGAACGCATAAAAGAGTAGCCGATCGAAGGACCGACCCCACAATCGGCTACTTTTGTGTAGCGGTGACCGGACTTGAACCGGTGACACAGCGATTATGAGCCGCTTGCTCTACCGACTGAGCTACACCGCTTCGATGTTGGTTCTCCTCGCCCGAGGGCGAGGATCACCGAACATCTGAGCCCCAATACGGAATCGAACCGTAGACCTTCTCCTTACCATGGAGACGCTCTACCGACTGAGCTATTGGGGCGAGCGATGAAGACATTACACGGTCGGCTGCCGATCGCCCAAATCCGTTTCAACGGCCTCTTCCCCGTGCCTCACCAGCGCCCCACCCGCCCCGTCGGTGGGCTCGCCGGTACGACTATTTCGCTCCTCCTCGAAGCGCGGCGGAGCCGCCCCTAGGCTCGACCGCACCGCGTGATCCTTCCCTCATTCGCCCCGTCCCTCTGCACGTCCGGAGCCCGATGCCCGACAGCCCACCGCAGCCGTCCGACGACGCCACGGCCGACACCACCGCGCTCGTCCTGTGCGGCGCCCGGCTCGCCGACGGCAGGACCGTCGACGTACGGCTCGCCGCCGGCCGGATCGAGGCGGTGGGCACGGCCGGGGGCCTCACCGCGTACGGCACCCGTGTCGACCTCACCGGCTTCCTGCTGCTCCCGGCCCCCGCAGAACCGCATGCCCACGGCGACACCGCCCTCACGGCGCTCGCCGCCCCGGGCGGGGGGCCGCGCGGGCCCGTCTCGTACGCGCCGGAGGACGTCCAGCGCCGCGCCACCGAGGCCACCCTGCTCCAGCTGGGGCACGGCGCGACCGCGCTGCGGGCCCACGTACGGATCGGCGAGCGGCAGCGGCTGGGGCGGCTGGAGGCGGTGCTCCAGGCGCGGCGGTCACTGCGCGGGCTCGCCGATCTGACCGCCGTCGCGGTCCCCCGGCTGCTGACCGGCGTCGCCGGGGCCGACGGTCTGGCGATGCTGCGCGACGCGGTGAAGATGGGCGCGGGCGTGGTGGGCGGCTGCCCCGATCTCGACCCGGATCCGGCCGGGTACGCGGAGGCGGTGCTGGAAGTGGCCGCCGAGCACGGCTGTCCCGTCGATCTGCACACGGACGGCGCCGATCCGGCGCGGCTCGCGCGGCTGGCCGCGATGGCGGGCGGCGTACGGCAGGGCGTGACGCTCGGGCCGTGCGCGGGGCTGGCCCGGCTGCCGGCCGAGGTGGCGGCGCGGGCGGCGGACCGGCTGGCGGCGGCGGGGGTGACGGTGGTGTGCCTGCCGCAGGGCACGTGCGGCGGCGCGGAGCACGCGGGCGGCGATCCGTCCCGTACGCGGTCGCCGGGCGCGGAGCGCGGGCGCGGGGTGGCGCCCGTACGGCTGCTGCGGGCGGCCGGGGTGCGGGTCGCGGCGGGCGGCGGCGCGCTGCGGGACCTCGCGAACCCGGTGGGGCGCGGGGATCCGCTGGAGGCCGCGTATCTGCTGGCCTCCCGGAGCGGGCTGCGCGCGGCGGACGCGTACGGCGCGGTGAGCACGGCGGCGCGGGCCGCGATGGGGCTTGCCGAGGTGCGGGTGGAGGCGGGTTTCCCGGCCGAGCTGCTGGCGGTGCGCGGGGACAGCGTCGAGGGCGCGCTCTCGCTGGCGTACAGCAGGATCGTCATCCACCGGGGCCGGGTGGTGGCGCGGACGAGCGCGGTGCGGGAGTACTGCGATTCGGCGGCGGTGGTGGCGCTGGAGCTGCCGCGGCAGGGCCGCTCGGACCTCGGCGCGTGAGCGCGTAAGCCGTGCGGGACGGTGCCGGGCGTGCGGTCCGGCGTACGGTCTGATCATGCGAATCGTGATTGCCGGAGGACATGGACAGATCGCGCTGCGGCTGGAACGGCTGCTCAGCGCGCGCGGGCATGAGGCCGTGGGCGTGATCCGCGCCGCCGGGCAGGCGGACGACCTGCGCGCCGCGGGCGCCGAACCGGTCGTGCTGGACCTGGAGTCGGCCTCGGTGGACGAGGTCGCCGCGGTGCTGGCGGGCGCGGACGCCGCGGTCTTCGCGGCGGGCGCGGGCGGGGGCAGCGGCGCGGCCCGCAAGGAGACGGTGGACCGGGGCGCGGCGGTGCTCTTCGCGGACGCGGCGGAGCGCGCGGGCGTACGCCGGTTCGTGGTGGTCTCGTCGATGGGCGCGGACCCGGACCGCGCGGGCGGCGAGGTCTTCGACGCGTACCAGCGCGCGAAGGGCGCGGCGGACGCGTACGTACGGTCAAGGGCCGCGCTGGACTGGACGATCCTGCGGCCTGGCCTGCTGACGGACGACGCGGGTACGGGACTTGTCGCGCTGGAGGCGTCAACGGGGCGCGGTCCGGTGCCGCGTGACGATGTGGCGGCGGTCCTGGCGGAGCTGCTGGAGACCCCGGGGACGGCCGGTCTGACGCTGGAGCTGATCAGCGGGGCGGTGCCGGCGTCGGACGCGGTGAGGGCGGCGGCGGCCGACGGCTCCTGACACGAAAATGGCCCCTGTCGCACGTTTCCGTGGGACAGGGGCCATCTCGCTCGCGTGGCGGCGCCAGGATTCGAACCTGGGAAGGCTAAGCCGGCGGATTTACAGTCCGCTCCCATTGGCCACTCGGGCACACCGCCATGGGATGTCGCTGCCGTGAGGATCATCGCTGGTGGGCGGTGCTCCGTGGCAACGACGTAAACAATACCCGATGCCCGGGGGTGCTCCGCCACTGGTTTGATCAGCGCTGGGCGCGGGCGCGGGTGACTAGGCTTTACGGCAGCACAGCACCCCGCAGCACCGATGACAAGGAGCCACAGGACATGGCCGACTCCAGTTTCGACATCGTCTCGAAGGTCGAGCGGCAGGAGATCGACAACGCTCTCAACCAGGCATCGAAGGAGCTCGCCCAGCGTTACGACTTCAAGAACGTCGGGGCCTCGATCGGCTGGTCCGGCGAGAAGATCCTGATGCAGGCGAACTCCGAGGAGCGGGTCGCCGCGATCCTCGATGTCTTCCAGACCAAGCTGATCAAGCGCGGCATCTCGCTGAAGGCGCTGGACGCCGGCGAGCCGCAGCTGTCCGGCAAGGAGTACAAGATCTTCGCCTCGATCGAGGAGGGCATCTCCCAGGACAACGCGAAGAAGGTCGCGAAGTTCATCCGAGACGAGGGCCCCAAGGGCATCAAGGCGCAGGTCCAGGGCGATGAGCTGCGCGTCAGCTCGAAGAGCCGCGACGACCTCCAGACGGTGATCGCGCTGCTCAAGGGCCAGGACTTCGACTTCGCGCTCCAGTTCGTCAACTACCGCTGACGCCTGCCGACGGCCGCCGCCGCGCGGCGGCGGCCCCCGAGGGCGCCGTACCCGGTCAGCGGGACCGCGAGTGGCCGAAGAGGATCCGGTAGCCGATCAGCAGGACGAGCGCGCCGCCGATGGCCGCCGCCCAGGTGGCGCCGTCGTAGAAGCTGTTGTTGATGGGGTGGTCGAGCCAACGGGCCGATATCCAGCCGCCGATGAACGCGCCCGCGATCCCGATGATCGTCGTGCCGAGGATCCCGCCGGGGTCCCGGCCGGGGAGCAGAATCTTGGCGACGGCTCCGGCGAGCAGTCCGAGAATGATCCAGCCGATGATGCTCATGCCTTGAGTCCTGCCTTTCCGTGCTGTGTACCGGGGAAGACGTCGAGGTGGCGGGCGATGGTTGCGCGATTCCGCAACTCACGGCGTACGCACAGGAACACACGAGGGACGCACAGGGACGCGTAGGAACGCACAGGAAACCGTGGGCCCCGGGAACCCCGCGGCCTAGGAAGCCGTCGGCACCGCGGTCCGGTCCGCGAAGCCCGGCCAGGGCTCCACGTCCATGTCGCCGTCCTCGGACATGAACCAGGCCGTGCCGTCCAGCCAGCCGCGCAGCCACGCGTCGAGGCCGGCCGTGTCCACGTACCAGGCCGATTCGACGAAATCGGCGTTCGGCTCGAAGAGCAGGACGGCGGCGTCCTCGCTGCGGCAGTCGACGCAGGCCAGCATCCCGCAGCCCCAGTCGGCCAGCGGGAGGACGCCCTCGGGCCAGCCCCAGTCGTCGTCCCCGCCCGCCCGCTGCTCCGCGTACGCGGTGACGGCGCCCTCCAGCGGCAGCAGGCCGTATCCCGGGCCGAAGCCGCCGTCCCCCACGCGGGTGTAGAGCCCGGCCAGCAGCGGCGGCAGCGCGAAGCCCAGCGCCGCCTCCGCACGGGCGATCGCCGCCGGCCCGAGGGGCTCGGGGACCGGGCCCGCGTACGGGGTCGGGGACGCCGCCGCGTGGTCCGTGACGGCCTTCAGCAGCCGCTCGGTTCCTGTCGCCGGGCTCTTCGGCGGGTTCGTCATGGGACTAATCATGGATTCATCGTGGACCACGCCACTGACAACCGGCCGGGAACCGTGGACAGGCCCGTTTTCGTCTCAGCCGGTCGGAGCCGGATAATTGGTGTGAGCGGCGATGCGGGCAGACCTCGCGAAAGGCAAGTGATCATGAAGCTCATCGAGCTGATCCTCAACGTCCTGTGGCTGGTGCTCTGCGGCATCTGGATGGCCATCGGCTACGCCATCGCAGCCGTCATCTGTTTCGTGCTGATCGTGACGATCCCGTTCGGCATCGCCTCGCTGCGCATCGCCGGCTATGTGCTGTGGCCCTTCGGGCGCACCACGGTCGAGCGGCCCGACGCCGGGGCGCCGTCCTTCATCGGCAACATCATCTGGGTCGTCTGCGCGGGCTGGTGGCTGGCGCTCGGGCACCTGCTGACGAGCATCCCGCTGTTCGTCTCGATCATCGGAATCCCCTTCGGCTGGGCGAACCTCAAGATGATCCCGGTCTCGCTGATGCCCCTGGGCCGCGAGGTCGTGCCGTCGGACGCCCGCTTCGGAGCCCGCTGACGGCGGACCCCGCGACGTGCCTACGGCCGGTGGGGGCCGGCCATCTGCTCCAGCCGGGCGATGCGCTCCGCCATCGGGGGGTGCGTGGAGAACAGCTTCGAGACCTCGCCGGGCCGGAACGGGTTCGCGATCATCATGTGGCTCGCGGTCTCCAGCCGGGGCTCCGGCGGCAGCGGAAGCTGCCGCGTCCCGGCCTCCAGCTTGCGCAGCGCGCTCGCCAGCGCCAGCGGGTCGCCCGTGAGCTGCGCGCCGGAGGCGTCGGCCTCGTACTCGCGCGAGCGGCTTACCGCCAGTTGGATGACGGAGGCGGCGAGCGGGCCCAGGATCATGAGCAGCAGCATGCCGAAGAAGCCAGGCCCGTCATCGTCGTCGGAGCGGCCGAACGGGATCAGCCAGGCGAAGTTCACCAGGAACATCACCACCGAGGCGAGCGCGCCCGCGACCGACGAGATCAGGATGTCGCGGTTGTAGACATGGCTCAGCTCGTGGCCGAGGACCCCGCGCAGCTCGCGCTCGTCGAGGAGCTGGAGGATGCCCTCCGTGCAGCAGACGGCGGCGTTGCGCGGATTGCGGCCGGTGGCGAACGCGTTGGGCGCCTGGGTCGGTGAGATGTAGAGGCGCGGCATCGGCTGACGGGCCACCGTCGAGAGCTCCCGGACGATCCGGTAGAGCTGGGGGGCCTCGAACTCGCTGACCGGGCGGGCGCGCATGGCGCGCAGGGACAGTTTGTCGCTGTTCCAGTAGGAGTACGCGTTGGTGCCGAGCGCCACGACGAGCGCGATGATCAGGCCCGTACGGCCGAAGAAGCTGCCGATCCCGATGATGAGTGCTGAGAGTCCCGCGAGGAGTACGGCGGTTTTCAGCCCGTTGTGCCGGCGGTGCACGGTACGCCCTCCAAGTGGTGCGGCAGGGGAACCCTTTGCCTGGTGCTGCTCCACTCTCCAGTGGACCCTTACCTTCTGGTCAACGCGAGGCGAGCGGTCCGGGTTCCCCGCCGTGCCCGTACGGGCACGGCACCGTGGTACGGCCGGTCAGAACAGGCCGGTACCCGCGAAGCGCAGCACCAGCTGAGGAGCTCCCGACAGCACGATTCCGGCGGCGGCCGTCAGCCCGATGGCGGCGGTGATCGCGGGGGTGGCCGGCGTGGCGGTGATGGCGGGGGTGGCGGCCGAGTGCTCCGGCTGCTCCTGCGCCTCCGGGGCTCGGAAGAGGACGGCCGTCCACTGGAGGTAGTAGGAGAGGGCGATCACCACGTTGACGGCCATGACGACGGCCAGCCAGCCGAGTCCCGCGTCGACGGCCGCGGCGAAGACGGTGACCTTGGCGAAGAGGCCGATGATCCCCGGGGGCAGTCCGGCCAGGCAGAGCAGGAAGAAGGCCAGGGCGAGGGCGGCGAACGGCCGGCGCGCCCAGAGGCCCCGGTAGTCGGAGATCCGGTTCAGCGGCTTCGTACGGGCCACCAGGACGGTGACGGCGAAGGCGCCCAGGTTCACGACGGCGTACATCAGGGCGTACGCGACGGTGGAGCCGATCCGCTCCTCGCCCGCGTAGGCGGCCGACGCGATCGGTACCAGCAGATAGCCGGCCTGGGCGACGGACGACCAGGCGAGCAGCCGTACGGCGCTCCACGCGCGCGTGGCCGACTGCCGGAGCGCGGCGACGTTGCCGACGGTCATGGTGAGCGCGGCGAGGACCGCGAGGAGCGGGCCCCACACGTTCCCGTACGAGGGGAACGCGACGACGGTCACCAGGATGAGGCCGGAGAAGCCGACGGCCTTGCCGACGACGGAGAGGTACGCGGCGATGGGCAGGGGCGCGCCGACGTAGGTGTCGGGGACCCAGAAGTGGAACGGGGCGGCGGCTGCCTTGAAGGCGAAGCCGACCAGGGTGAGGGCGACACCGGCCTTGGCGAGCGTCGTCAGCGGGCCGGACACCTCGGCGAGTTCGCGGGCGATCTCGCCGAGGTGGAGGCTGCCGGTCGCCGCGTACACGAAGCTGACGCCCAGGAGCATCACGGCGGTGGCGGTGACCGAGGAGAGGAAGAACTTGAGCGCGGCCTCGGAGGAGAGCCGGTCGCCGCGCCGGAGCCCGACCAGGGCGAACGCGGGCAGGGAGGCGACCTCCAGGGCGACGACCAGGGTGGCGAGGTCGCGCGAGGCGGGCAGCAGGGCGGCGCCGGCCGCCGAGGCGAGCAGCAGGAACCAGTACTCCCCTACGGGGAGTTCCCCGGTGTCGTGGAGCGAGAGGAGCACGGTGAGCAGCGCCCCGCCGAGCACCAGCGCCTGGATGACGAGGGTGAAGTGGTCGGCGGTGTAGCTGCACACGTCGGGCTGGGCGGGGAGGCAGAAGGTGGCGCGGTGTCCGGCGCGCAGCGGTACGAGGGTGAGGAGCGCGGCCACGAGTCCGGCGGCGGCGAGCGCTCCGAGGAGCGGTTTGCGGTGCGCCGGTACGAAGAGATCGGCGACGAGGACGGTCAGGGCGACCGCCGCCGTGAGGGTGGGGGGCGCGATCGCGAGCCAGTCGACGGACTGGACGAGGCTGGCGGCGGCCACGGTCACGACTTGCCTCCTGCGAGGAGCTTCTGCACGGCGGGGTCGGTGAGACCGAGGAGGACCGCGGGCCAGAGCCCGGCGACCACGGTGAGGACGACGAGCGGGCTCCAGGCGGCGATCTCGTAGCCCTGGATGTCGGGGGCTCCGGTGCCGGAGGCCCGGGCTTCGGGGGCCGGAGCGTCAGCGGCCCGTTCCCGCGGGGGCACACCCATGCACACGCGGCGCACGACGACCAGGAGGTATGCGGCGGTGAGCAGCGTGCCGAGGGCGGCGATGGCCATGAAGGTGCGGAAGGCGGGGCGGCTGAGCCCCTCGGCCGGGTCGAACGCGCCGAACAGGGTGAGCATCTCGCCCCAGAATCCGGCGAGTCCCGGCAGTCCGAGGGAGGCGACGGCGGCGAAGGCGAGCAGTCCGCCGAGGCGGGGTGCGCGGCCGTAGAGCGCGGCGCCCGTCGCGCCGGCGAGGGTGTCGAGGTCGGCGGTGCCGTACCGGTCCTTGACCGCTCCGACCAGGAAGAAGAGCAGGCCGGTGATGAGTCCGTGGGCGATGTTGGCGAAGAGCGCGCCGTTGACTCCGGTGGGGGTCATGGTCGCGATGCCGAGCAGGACGAAGCCCATGTGGCCGACGGAGGAGTAGGCGATCAGCCGCTTGAGGTCGCCGCCCGCGCCGTGCTGGGCGAGGGCGAGGCAGGCGAGGGATCCGTAGATGATGCCGGTGACGGCGAAGGCGGCGAGGTAGGGGGCGAAGGTCCGCATCCCGTCGGGCGCGACGGGCAGGACAATCCGGACGAAACCGTACGTTCCCATCTTGAGCAGGACACCGGCGAGGAGTACGGAGCCGACGGTCGGGGCGGCGGTGTGGGCGTCCGGCAGCCAGCTGTGCAGCGGCCACATCGGGGTCTTCACGGCGAGCCCCAGACCGATCGCCAGAACGGCGGTGACCTGCACGGACTTGCTGAGTCCTGACCCGTTGTCAGTGGCCAGTGCCATCATGTCGAAGGTGCCCGCGTTGAGTCCGATCAGCAGCAGGCCGAGCAGCATGATCACGGAACCGAGCAGGGTGTAGAGGATGAATTTCCGGGCGGCGGCCTCCCGGCCGCCGGCCACGCCTTCCGATCCGCCCCAGCGGGCGATCAGGAAGTACATGGGGATCAGCACCATCTCGAAGGCGAGGAAGAAGAGCAGCAGGTCGAGGACGGCGAAGGTGGCGAGGGTGCCGGACTCCAGTACGAGCAGCAGGGCGACGAATGCCTTGGGCGAGGGCCCCTGCGGCATTTTGAAGTAGCTGTAGAGCGCGCAGAGGAAGGTCAGCAGCGCGGTCAGGACCAGAAGGGGGAGGGAAATGCCGTCGATGCCGAGGTGGATCCGCACGTCGAGTGCCGCGATCCAGCTGATGTCCGTGGTGGCCTGCATCCTCGACGGCTGGCTGTGGTCGAAGCCGAGCGCGAGGAGGACCGTGGCGGCGAGGATCGCGCCGGTCACGGTGACGCCGTGGCGGAGCACGGCCTGGTCGGGGCTCCTGCCGCGCAGTCCGGGCGGGGCAGGCAGGAGCGCGGCGACGGCGCCGGCGAGGGGCCCGGCGATGATCAACGCCAGAAGGAACTGCATCACGGACTCACTGATATCGATCACGCTCACGCTCCGGCGGCGATGAGTACGGCGGCGATCGCCAGGACGACGGAGCCGGCGAGCAGGGCGCTCAGATAGGTCTGCGCATTGCCGGTCTGCGCGCGGCGCACGGCCGCGCCGAGCCCGCTCGCCCCCGCTCCCGCGCCGCGTACGTAGGTGTCGACGACCTCGCGGTCGAGGAAGCGGACCAGCCGGGCCGCCGCCAGTACGGGGCGTACGAAGAGGCGGTCGTAGAGGGCGTCGAGGTGGAAGCCGGCCGCCGCGTGGCGGTGGAGCGGGCCCAGCAGAAGCCGGCCGGGGTCGGCCGGGTCGGGGGCCGCCGCGGTCGCGGGCCCGTACATCCGGGTGTGGGCCTCCATCGCCTCCCTCTCGGCGAGGGCGGGTTCGGCGTCGGGGTGGGCGGCGACGGCGCCCATGGGCGTACGGGCGGCCAGCGCCGTGGTGTGGCGCCAGCAGCCGTAGGTGATCAGGCCGCCGATGAGCGCGGCGCCCGTCCCGAGGACGGAGGTGGTGAGGTTCGGCGCGAGGCTGTGGCCGTCGAACCAGCCGGGGAGGTGTCCGACGGTCAGACCGAGCGCGAGGGAGGGCAGGGCGAGCACCCAGAGCACGGCGTTCATGGAGAGCGGCTGCCTGCCGTGGTCGGGGGCCTCGGCTCCGTGCCCGCGGAAGGCCAGCAGCCAGAGGCGGGTGGCGTAGGCGGCGGTGAGGACGGCGGTCAGCAGTCCGGCGACGAGCACGGTCCAGCCCGCGGCGCCCGGGGCGGTGCCTGACGTGCCGAGGGCCGTGTGCTCGGCGGCGACGAGCACGGACTCCTTGGAGAAGAAGCCGGCGAAGGGAGGGATGGCGGCCAGCGCCAGCAGGGCGACGGTCATCGTCCAGTAGGCGTCGGGGATGCGCCGGGGCAGGCCGCGCATCCGGGACATCGTGGCGAGCGAGTTGGTGCCGGCGGCGTGGATGACCACACCGGCGCCGAGGAAGAGGAGGGCCTTGAACGCGCCGTGCGAGACGAGATGGAAGACCGCCGCGCCCCGGTCGCCCACCGCCAGGGCGCCCGACATGTAGCCGAGCTGGCCGATGGTCGAGTAGGCGAGGACCCGTTTGATGTCGTCCTGGGCGAGGGCGGCGAGCGCCGAACCGACCATCGTGACCGCGGCCAGCGCCGCCAGTACCACCAGGGCCGCCGCCGAGGCGGCGAAGACGGGAAGGAGCCGGGCCACGAAGTAGATACCGGCGGCGACCATCGTGGCGGCGTGGATCAGCGCGGAGACGGGCGTCGGGCCCGCCATCGCGTCGGGCAGCCAGGTGTGCAGCGGGAACTGCGCGGACTTGCCCGCCACCCCCGCGAGCAGCAGCAGCGCGATCAGGGTGGGGTGGCCGAGCTGACCGTCGGCGACGGTCTTCAGGATGCCGGTGATCCGGAACGTACCGGCGGCGGAGGCGAGGGCGAACAGCCCGATGAGGAAGGGGACATCACCGAGCTTGGTGACCAGGAACGCCTTGAGGGAGGCCGCGCGGGCCTCGGGGGTCTCCCAGTAGTGGCCCACGAGGAAGTACGAGCAGATGCCCATGATCTCCCAGCCGACCAGCAGCACCATCAGGTCGCCGGAGTAGACGACGAGCAGCATCGCGGAGGTGAAGAGGGAGACGAGAGCGGCGTACGAGGGGTAGCGCGCGTCGCCGCGCAGATACCCCGTCGAGTAGATCTGCACACAGGACGCGACGACGCCGACGAGGACGGCGACGAGGGCGGCGAACCCGTCGATGTGCAGGGCGAGGTCGATGGGGACCGAGCCGGTCGGCGTGAGCCGGGTCGAGGCGTCCAGCGGCGCCGTGGCGTCGCCCGCGCCACCGCCCTGGCGTACGGCCACCGCGACGGCGAACGCGGCGGCGGCCAGGGTCGGCAGCACGGCCAGCGGGCGGACGAACCCGGGGGCGGTACGGCCGAGCAGCAGCCCGGCGACGGCGCCCAGGAACGGCAGGAGGGGGACCAGGACGGCGAGGGTCGTGGTGGTCACGCGGTGGCCTCGGCCTTCTTCTCCGCTGCCGGAGCGTCGGGGTCCGCCGGGGCGCCGGCACCGGCCGGGCCCTCGGCGGTGTCGCGGAGCCGGTCGATGTCCGCGGTGCCGCGGTTGCGGTAGACCGTCAGGACGATCGCCAGCCCGATGCCGATCTCCGCGGCGGCGATGGCGATGACGAAGAGAGTGAGGGACTGTCCGGCGTGCAGTTCGTCGCGGAGCCACACGTCGAAGGCGACGAGGTTGAGGTTGACGGCGTTGAGCATCAGCTCGACGGACATCAGGACGAGGATCGCGTTGCGGCGGGCGAGCACCCCGTACAGCCCGACGCAGAACAGGAGGGCCGCGAGCACGGCGGGATAGGCGAGATGCATCAGCGCCGCTCCTTGGGGCCCTTGGGACCATTGGGGCCCTTGCGGTCCGTGTGGTCCTTGCGGTCCGTGTGGTCCTTGCGGTCCGTGTGGTCCTTGCGGGACAGGACGATCGCGCCGACGAGCGCCGCGAGCAGCAGCACGGAGAGCGCCTCGAAGGGCAGCACCCAGTTCCGGAACAGGAACTGCCCGGTGACCTCGGTGGAGCCCTGCGCCGGTCCGCCCAGGTCGATCCAGGTCGTCCGGAACGCGTCGACGACCACCCAGACCAGAGCGCCGGCGGCGACCACGGCCACGCCGAGGGCGACCGGGCGGTTCTCCCCGTCGGCGTCCGGGGAGCGGCCGATGGGCGCCTTGGTGAGCATCAGCCCGAAGAGAAGGAGGACCACGACGGAGCCGACATAGATCAGGACCTGCACCCAGGCGATGAACTCCGCCGTCAGCAGCAGGTACTCGACGGCCAGTCCGCCGAGCGCCACCACCAGCCAGAGGGCCGCGTGCACCAGCTGCTTCGTCGTGACGGTCACGAGGGCCGCGCCGAGGGTCAGCAGTCCGACAAGGACGAAGGCGATCTCGACGCCGGTCGGGGAGAGGAAGCCGGGCCCGGTGGCGGCTGTCGTCAGGGGGGTCACTCGGCACCCTCCTCAGTTGCTGCCGCCGCTGCCGCTGCCGCCGCGAGTTTGTCTGCCGTCTTGCGGGCGGCGCCCAGCTCCTTCGGCTCCTCCGCGCCCGGGTCGAGCGCGGGCGGCGCGGGCACCGTCCACATCCACTCGCGGAGCTTGTCGCGCTCGTGGGTGAGTTCGAGGATGTCCGTCTCCGCGTACTCGAACTCCGGTGACCAGAACAGCGCGTCGAAAGGACAGACCTCGATACAGATCCCGCAGTACATGCAGAGCGAGAAGTCGATGGCGAACCGGTCGAGGACGTTACGGCTGCGCTCCCGGCCGCCAGGGGCCGCGGCCGGGACCGTCTCCTTGTGAGAGTCGATGTAGATGCACCAGTCGGGGCACTCACGGGCGCAGAGCATGCAGACCGTGCAGTTCTCCTCGAACAGGCCGATCACCCCGCGCGTGCGGGGCGGCAGTTCGGGCTGCACCTCGGGGTACTGGGCGGTGACGGCCTTTCTCGTCATCGTCCGCAGGGTGACGGCCAGACCTTTGGCCAGGCCGGAGCCGGGGATCGGGGGCATCAGCTGATCGCCACCTTCACGATGCCGGTGAGCGCGATCTGCGCGAGGGCGAGGGGGATGAGTACGGTCCAGGCGAGTTTCTGGAGCTGGTCCTCGCGCAGCCGCGGATAGCTCACCCGCAGCCAGATCACGACGAACGCGAGGACGGCGGTCTTCAGCAGCGTCCAGACCCAGCCGAGGCTGTCGGGTCCGAACGGGCCGTGCCAGCCGCCGAGGAAGAGGACGGTGGTCAGCCCGCACAGAACGACGATGCCCGCGTACTCGGCGAGCAGGAACAGCGCGAACCGCAGCCCCGTGTACTCGGTGTAGGCGCCGAAGATGATCTCGGAGTCGGCGACCGGCATGTCGAAGGGCGGGCGCTGGAGTTCGGCGAGCCCCGCGACGAAGAAGACCAGGGCGCCGACGATCTGCCAGGGCAGCCACCACCACTGGAAGGCGTCGAGGATGCCCGGCAGCGAGACGGTTCCGGCCGCCATGGCGACGGAGGCCGCGGCGAGCAGCATCGGCAGCTCGTACGCGAGGAGCTGGGCGGCGGTCCGCAGACCGCCGAGGAGGGAGAACTTGTTGGCCGAGGCCCAGCCCGCCATGAGCGAGCCGAGCACACCGACGCCCATCACCGCGAGCACGAAGAAGACGCCCGCGTCGACGACCTGGCCGACCGCGCCCTCACCCCGCCCGACCGGGATGACGAGCACGACCAGGAGGTACGGGAGGAGGGCGACGGCGGGGGCCAGCTGGAAGACGCGGCGGTCGGCGTTGGCCGGGACCACGTCCTCCTTCTGTACGAACTTCACACCGTCGGCGACGAGCTGGGCCCAGCCGTGGAAGCCGCCCGCGTACATGGGGCCGAGCCGGCCCTGCATATGGGCCATCACCTTGTGCTCGGCCTGCCCGACCACGAGCGGGACCACCATGAACACGGCGAAGACGATGAGCAGCCGGAGTGCGACGTCGAGCACGTCGTTCACGCGTCTCCTTCGGGGCGGTCGCGTTCGGGCTCGGGTGCGGGCTCAGGTGCGGGTTCGGGTGCGGGTTCGGGCTCAGGTGCGGCTTCGGGTGCGGGTTCGCGCCACGGCGCGTCCGCGGTGGGCTTCGCCGGCGGTACGGGGGTCCCCGCGGGCGTCCCTGCGTCCGCCGGCCGCTGGCTCGCCGAGCCCGCCGTAACGCTGCGCGCCCGCCGTACCGGACGGTCACCCGCCGAGCCCGCCGAGCCCGCCGCACCGGGGGCGCCAGCCGCGCGGGCTCCGCGCGCCGGGCGCGCCGGGGCGGGCGGCAGCTGGCCCTTGAGCGGGCCCCACTCGTTCGGGTCGGGCACACCCGGCGGCAGCATCTGGCGCCGCTTCGGGCCGCCGTGGCCCGCCGCGGGCTCGCCCGGCTCCTTCGCGCCCGGCCACGCCTTGGCCACCCGGGCCGCGAGGACGAAGTCCTTGCGCAGCGGATGGCCCTCGAACTCCTCGGGGAGCAGGAGATGGACCAGGTTGGGATGGCCGGTGAAGGTGACGCCGAACATCTCGTACGTCTCCCGCTCGTGCCAGCCGGCGCCCGCGTAGACCCCGATGGCCGTCGGCAGAACAGCCCCGTCGTGCGGCACGGTCGTACGGACCAGGAGGCGCCGCACCCGGCCGGGCTCCAGCGCGGCGACATGCGCGCCGACGCGGAAGCCGGAGCCCGGTTCGTCGACGGCGCTCAGCCAGTCGAAGAAGGTGCAGCCCAGCTCGTCGCGGGCGGTTTCCAGGGCGGCGAGCCAGCCGACGGCGGGGACGTCGACGGTGAGCAGGTCGTAGGCGAGTTCGGCCGTGGCGTCCGCGCCGAAGATCTCGGTGACGGCGTCCGGGAGCCGGTCGTACGCGCTCACGCGCCGTCCTCCCCCGGAGCCGGCGACGAGGGCGTCGGCTCCGGCGACGAGGGCGAGGGCGAGGGCGTCGGCGGCGCCGCGACCAGACCGCTGCTCAGCGCCGCAGCCGAGGGCCGGCCGGCCGCCGCGTAGCGCTCGCCGAGCGACTCGCGGGCGATCTTCTCCTGAAGCTTGAGGATGCCCTGGAGCAGCGCCTCGGGGCGCGGCGGGCAGCCCGGTACGTAGACGTCGACCGGGATGATCTGGTCGACGCCCTTCGTCACCGAGTAGGAGTCCCAGTACGGGCCGCCGCAGTTGGAGCAGGCGCCGAAGGAGATCACGTACTTCGGCTCGGGCATCTGCTCGTACAGCCGCTTGACCGCGGGCGCCATCTTGTCCGTGACGGTGCCGGAGACCACCATCAGATCGGCCTGGCGCGGTCCCGGTGCGAAGGGGATGACGCCGAGCCGGATGAAGTCGTGCCGGGCCATGGAGGCGGCGATGAACTCGATGGCGCAGCAGGCGAGTCCGAAGTTGAAGACCCAGAGGCTGTAGCGGCGGCCCCAGTTGAGGATGACCTTCATCGGCTCGGGTGCCAGCCGCGAGAGCACGCCGAGTCTCGGCTCCGGAAGCGGTACGGGCGCGGGAGTCGTGGGGGTCACGTCCATTCCAGGACGCCCTTCTTCCATGCGTAGAGCAGTCCCACGGCCAGGAAACCGAGGAAGACGAACATCTCGACAAGCGTCGTGGCGCCATATCCCGGGGCGGCGAAAATCGTCGCCCACGGGAAAAGGAAGATCGAGTCGACCGCGAAGATCACATAAAGGAACGCGTAGACGTAGTAGCGGACCTGGGTGTGTGCCCAGCCCTCGCCCACAGGGTCGACTCCGCATTCGTACGTGAGCAGTTTCTCCGGCGTCGGCACCACCGGCCGCAGCAGCCGTCCCGCTCCGAAGGCCACGGCGACGAAGAGCGCCCCGACGACCGCGAGCAGTCCGACCACCGCGTAACTCTGGAAGTAGTCCGCCGCGAGAACGGCCGGTTGCGACACGTCCGCCCCTCGCTCCCTGACCTCGACGACCTGTACGCACGGGAGTCTAGGCCCTGTTAAAGAGCCGGTAAGCGGTCGCGTCCCGGGTAATGGGCGGTCGCCGGGGACACAGAGGGTGCCGCAGGGGTGCCACAGGGGTACCGGAGGGGGGATATCCCTACGTCGTCACCACCGAGCCACCCCATGGCGTACGGCACGCCCGGCAGGGCACGCTGGGGCTCCATGACCATGCTCGAGTCCGGGAGCAAGCCCGTGAGCAGCACCCCCTCCGCCCAGGCCGCCGACCGGGCCGCCGCCGCAGCCGACGACGGCCGGCCACCGCCCGCGCGCCTCGGCTACGACCGGCACACGTGGCGGGAGATCTCGTTTCTGCTGACGAATCTCCCGGTCACGCTGATCGGGTTCCTTTACGTGGTGACGACGGTGTCCACCGGGGTGGCCCTGTCGGTCACGGTGATCGGTCTGCCGTGGCTCGTCGTCGGACTGAGCGGCGCCCGGTGGCTCGGCCGCCGGGAGCGGGCGCGGGCGCGGGCGCTGCTGGGGGTACGGATCGACGAGCCGAGCCCCCTGTACCGGCGCCGGGAGGGGACGCTCGGCCGGATCTGGACCGGTCTGAAGGACCCCGTGGCCTGGCGGACCATGCTGTACGGGTTCATCAGGCTGCCCTGGGGCGTGGTGACGTTCGTGATCACCCTGGTGGGGCTGATCGTCCTCTGGCCGGTGCTGCCGTTCCTGGTGCGGGGGATGGCCAACGCCGACCGGGCGATGGCGCGCGGCCTGCTGGCGCCGTCCGACGAGCTGGAGCGGCGGATCGCGGAGCTGGAGTCGGACCGGGGCGTGGTCGTGGACACGGCGGCGGCCGATCTGCGCCGGATCGAACGCGATCTGCACGACGGCGCCCAGGCCCGGCTCGTCGCGCTCGCCATGGGGCTCGGGCTGGCGAAGGAGAAGCTGCTGGAGGACCCGGAGGCGGCGGCCCGTATGGTCGACGAGGCCCACGGCGAGGTGAAGCTCGCCCTCCAGGAGCTGCGCGACCTCGCCCGCGGCATCCACCCCGCCGTCCTCACCGACCGCGGGCTCGACGCGGCCCTGTCGTCCGTCGCCTCGCGCTGCACGGTCCCGGTGAAGGTGACGGTGGATCTGCCCGCCAGACCGGCGGCTGCGATCGAGGGCATCGCGTACTTCACCGTCTCCGAGCTGCTCCAGAACGTCAGCAAGCACAGTGGGGCGCGGATGGCGTCCGTCGATGTGTGGCGGACGGAGCACCGGCTGCTGATCCAGGTACGGGACGACGGCCACGGCGGCGCGCGGCTGGACGGCGGTACGGGGATGTCGGGGCTGTCGGAGCGGCTGGGCGCGGTCGACGGGCTGTTCGTACTGGACTCCCCGCCCGGCGGGCCGACGACGGTGACGGCGGAGCTGCCCTGGAGGGAGCGCGAGGGCGCCTGACCGTCGCCCGTACCCGCCGTACGTACGTGCCGTACGGGGGAAAACCCCAGGGCGAAGAGGGAGACCGCCCTCATGGTGCGGGCCGCCGGGCCGCCGCAGCATGGACGGACACGGGCTCTCCAACCCCCTGCCGCTCACCCGCTCACCCGCTCACCCGCCTCCAGATCGGACGAGACACCGATGGCCACGGATCACGGATCGCAGTCGCGTCCCCGGCTCCTCCCTCCCGTACTGCGCGCGCCGTTCGGGGGGCGCGCCTGGCGCGAGTTCGGCTATGTGCTGCTCAGCCTGCCGATCGGCGTGGTGCTGTTCGCGTACGCGCTCGCGATGGTCGCCGTAGGGGCCGGTCTGCTCGTCACGTTCCTCGGGGTGCCGGTGCTGGCGCTGGCGCTCGTCGGCTGCCGGGGCGCCGGGGTGCTGGAGCGGGCGCGGGCCCGGGCGCTGCTGGGGGTCGAGATCGCGGAGCCGGCGCCGGCCCGGGCCCGGGCGGAGGGACTGCTGCCGTGGATCGGCGCGGTCCTGAAGAGCGGGGTGTCCTGGCGGCATCTGGCGTACGCGGTGCTGCGCCTGCCGTGGGCGGTGGTCGCGTTCGTGGTCGGGGTGACGTTCTGGGTCACGAGCTGGGGGCTGCTCCTCTATCCGCTGTGGTACCCGCGGCGCGACGACGTGACGGGGTTCGTGCTCTTCGCGGACAGCCGGGGCCACCGGCTGTATCTGGACGGCCCGTTCGAGATCGCGGCCGTCACCGCCGTCGGGCTGGTCTCCGTACTGGCCTGCCCGTGGCTGGTCAGGGGCCTCACGGCGGTGGACCGGTGGATGGTGACCGGCCTGCTCGGGCCCTCGCGGCTGGCCGGCCGGGTCGCGGAGCTGGAGTCGGACCGGGGGGTGGTCGTGGACACGGCGGCGGCCGATCTGCGCCGGATCGAACGCGATCTGCACGACGGCGCCCAGGCCCGGCTCGTCGCGCTCGCCATGGATCTGGGGCTGGCGAAGGAGAAGCTGCTGGAGGATCCGGAGGCGGCGGCGCGCATGGTCGACGAGGCCCACGGCGAGGTGAAGGTGGCCCTCCAGGAGCTGCGCGACCTCGCCCGGGGCATCCATCCGGCCGTCCTCACCGACCGCGGACTGGACGCGGCCCTGTCGTCCGTCGCGTCCCGCTGCGCGGTCCCGGTGAAGGTCGAGGTCGAGCTGCCGGCCAGACCGGCGGCTGCCATCGAGGGCATCGCGTACTTCACCGTCTCCGAGCTGCTCCAGAACATCAGCAAGCACGCGCGGGCTACCCGGGCCTCGGTGGATGTGTGGCGGACGCGGAACCGGCTGATGCTCCAGGTCACGGACGACGGCCGGGGCGGCGCTGACCCGGCGGCGGGCAGCGGGCTGGCCGGGCTGGCGGAGCGGCTCGGCGCGGTCGACGGGGTCCTGGTCGTGGACTCCCCGCCCGGCGGGCCGACGACGGTGACGGCGGAACTGCCCTGGCGCGGCTGATCCGGCGCTGCCGGGGTACGCCGGGCCCGGTGGGCTCGTTCCGTAACCGCGAGTGGGGGCGCAGTGGTCCGAATCCTGGGATGCTGGAGGGATCAGGGGCGCGACACACTTCGGCAGTGGGGGATTCGGATCCGTGAAGGACCTGCAGGACAGAGTGCGTGTGGTCATCGCCGAGGACTCGGTACTGCTCCGGGAGGGACTGACCCGGCTGCTGACCGACCGCGGGCACGAGGTGGTCGCGGGGGTCGGCGACGGTGAGGCGCTGATCAAGACCGTCGACGGCCTGGCCGCCGCGGGCACGCCGCCGGACGTGGTGGTCGCGGACGTACGGATGCCGCCGACCCACACCGACGAGGGCGTACGGGCGGCGGTGCGGCTGCGCAAGGACCATCCCGGCATCGGGGTGCTGGTGCTGTCGCAGTACGTCGAGGAGCAGTACGCGACCGAGCTGCTGGCCGGCAGCAGCCGGGGCGTCGGGTATCTGCTGAAGGACCGGGTCGCGGAGGTCAGGGAGTTCGTGGACGCCGTGGTCCGGGTGGCCAAGGGCGGTACGGCGCTGGATCCCGAGGTGGTGGCCCAGCTGCTCGGCCGGAGCCGCAAGCAGGATGTGCTGGCCGGGCTGACACCGCGTGAGCGCGAGGTGCTGGGGCTGATGGCCGAGGGCCGGACGAACTCGGCGGTGGCCAAGCAACTGGTCGTGAGCGACGGCGCGGTCGAGAAGCACGTCAGCAATATCTTCCTGAAGCTCGGTCTCTCGCCGAGTGTGGGCGATCACCGCCGGGTGCTGGCCGTACTGACGTATCTCCGATCCTGATCCGGCGAATCCACGTGCGATTCCTCGTGCGAATCCACCAGGAATCTCACGAGGATCAGCCGGCGGATCCGTCCACCGGCCCACTACCGGCCCACCTCCGACCCACCACCGACCCGCTGTCGAATCCAACAGAAGCCCTAGACCCAAAGGCTGAGGGCACGCCAGCCCTCTTCCGCACCCACAAGGCCGGGTAAGCATGACAAATTGGTACGCCGAGACGTCGCGCAAGGCGTCCGCCGTCCGGCCGGTCAAGGAAAGGCAATCCTTACCGACGTAGGGTGGCCGGTTCTCCGGGACCGCCGGGCGACCGGCCGGTTCCGGGACCGCCGCCTCCTAAGGAGGTCAAGTTCAGTGACCAGCCAGGTCAGTAGCCCGGCCGAGCAGGCCGACGAGACCCACGGCGCGGGCGGCAACGACCGCGCTCTCGGCGAACAGCGAGCGCCTCTGCGCAGACGCGTGGGCGACAAGGAAGTCCGCCGCCTGGACCGGGTGATCATCCGTTTCGCGGGTGACTCGGGCGACGGGATGCAGCTGACGGGTGACCGGTTCACCTCGGAGACCGCGTCGTTCGGGAACGATCTGTCGACGCTGCCGAACTTCCCTGCCGAGATCCGGGCCCCCGCCGGGACCCTGCCGGGTGTCTCCTCGTTCCAGCTGCACTTCGCCGACCACGACATCCTCACCCCGGGCGACGCGCCGAACGTGCTGGTCGCGATGAATCCGGCGGCGCTCAAGGCGAACATCGGCGATGTGCCGCGCGGCGCGGACATCATCGTCAACACCGACGAGTTCACCAAGCGCCCGATGGCCAAGGTCGGCTACGCCGTCTCCCCGCTGGAGGACGGCTCGCTCGACGCCTACCAGATCCACCCGGTGCCGCTGACGACGCTGACGATCGAGGCGCTCAAGGAGTTCGGACTCCCCCGCAGGGAGGCCGAGCGCAGCAAGAACATGTTCGCGCTCGGGCTGCTGTCGTGGATGTACCACCGGCCCACGGAGGGTACGGAGCGGTTCCTGCGGGTCAAGTTCGCGAAGAAGCCGCAGATCGCCGAGGCGAACGTGGCCGCGTTCCGGGCCGGCTGGAACTTCGGCGAGACGACCGAGGACTTCGCGGTCAGCTACGAGGTGGCCCCGGCCGGCGCCGCGTTCCCGCCCGGCACGTACCGGAACATCTCCGGCAACCTCGCGCTGTCGTACGGTCTGGTCGCCGCCGGCCACCAGGCGGAGCTGCCGCTCTACCTCGGCTCGTACCCGATCACCCCGGCCTCGGACATCCTGCACGAGCTGTCCAAGCACAAGAACTTCGGTGTGCGGACCTTCCAGGCCGAGGACGAGATCGCCGCCATCGGCGCGGCGCTGGGCGCGGCCTTCGGCGGCGCGCTCGCCGTGACCACCACCTCGGGGCCCGGGGTGGCGCTCAAGTCGGAGACGATCGGGCTCGCGGTCTCGCTGGAGCTGCCGCTGCTCGTCGTCGCCATCCAGCGCGGCGGCCCGTCCACCGGCCTGCCCACCAAGACGGAGCAGGCCGATCTCCTCCAGGCGATGTACGGGCGCAACGGCGAGGCCCCGGTGCCGGTACTCGCGCCCAGGACCCCGGCCGACTGCTTCGACACCGCGCTGGACGCCGCCCGGATCGCGCTGACGTACCGTACGCCGGTCCTGCTGCTCTCCGACGGCTACCTCGCCAACGGCTCCGAGCCCTGGCGGGTCCCGGAGCCCGGCGAACTCCCGGATCTGCGGGTGCGGTTCGCCACCGGTCCGAACCATGAACTGGCCGACGGCACCGAGGTGTTCTGGCCGTACAAACGCGACCCGCTGACGCTGGCGCGCCCCTGGGCCGTGCCCGGCACGCCCGGTCTCGAACACCGGATCGGCGGCATCGAGAAGCAGGACGGCACGGGCAACATCTCCTACGACCCGGCCAACCACGACTTCATGGTCCGCACCCGGCAGGCCAAGGTCGACGGCATCGAGGTCCCCGACACCGAGGTCGACGATCCGGACGGCGCCCGCACGCTGGTGCTGGGCTGGGGCTCCACGTACGGGCCGATCACCGCGGCCGTGCGCCGGCTGCGCGCGGCGGACGTCCCGATCGCGCAGGCGCATCTGCGGCATCTCAACCCCTTCCCGCGCGATCTGGGGGAGGTGCTGAGCCGCTACGACAAGGTCGTGGTGCCGGAGATGAACCTCGGTCAGCTCGCCACAATGATCCGCGCGAAGTACCTGGTCGACGCCCATTCGTACAACCAGGTCAACGGCATGCCGTTCAAGGCCGAGCAGCTCGCCACGGCCCTCAAGGAGGCCATCGATGCCTGACACGACGAGCTCGGCGACCGGCGGCCGGGCCATCAGCAACGAGCTGCTGACGCTGGTGCCCCGGGCCGACGCCAAGCAGTCCATGAAGGACTTCAAGTCGGACCAGGAGGTCCGCTGGTGCCCCGGCTGCGGTGACTACGCGGTCCTCGCCGCCGTCCAGGGCTTCATGCCGGAGCTGGGCCTCGCCAAAGAGAACATCGTGTTCGTCTCGGGCATCGGCTGCTCCTCCCGCTTCCCGTACTACATGAATACGTACGGGATGCACTCGATCCACGGCCGCGCGCCGGCCATCGCGACCGGGCTGGCCACCTCGCGCCGCGATCTGTCGGTCTGGGTGGTCACCGGCGACGGCGACGCGCTCTCCATCGGCGGCAACCATCTGATCCACGCGCTGCGCCGGAACGTCAATCTGAAGATCCTGCTGTTCAACAACCGGATCTACGGGCTGACCAAGGGCCAGTACTCCCCCACCTCCGAGGTCGGGAAGATCACCAAGTCGACGCCGATGGGCTCGCTCGACGCTCCGTTCAACCCGGTGTCCCTGGCGATCGGCGCGGAGGCGTCGTTCGTGGCCCGCACGGTCGACTCGGACCGCAAGCACCTGACGGAGGTGCTGCGGCAGGCCGCCGAGCACCCGGGCACGGCGCTGGTGGAGATCTACCAGAACTGCAACATCTTCAACGACGGCGCCTTCGAGGTCCTCAAGGACAAGGAGAGGGCGGCGGAGGCGGTGATCCGGCTGGAGCACGGGCAGCCGATCCGCTTCGGTACGGACGGCGCGAAGGGCGTCGTACGGAACCGGGCCACCGGCGAGCTGGAGGTCGTCGCCGTCACGGCGTCGAACGAGGCGGACGTCCTGGTCCACGACGCGCACGCGGCGAGCCCGACCACCGCGTTCGCGCTCTCGCGCCTCGCCGACGCGGACACGCTGCACCACACGCCGATCGGGGTGCTGCGCAGCGTGGCGCGGCCGGTCTACGACACGCTGATGTCCGAGCAGCTGGACGCGGCGGTCGGGCGGCAGGGCAAGGGCGATCTGGCGGCCCTGCTGGCGGGCGGCGACACCTGGACGGTCGCGGGCTGAGGCGGCCGTTCCGTAACGGCGCTTCCATACGCGGCACTTCCGTACGCGGCACTTCCGTGCGCGGCGCTTCCGTACGCGGCGCTTCCGTACGCGGCGGCCCGGGTCTCCTGTTCCGTCAGGGGGTCCGGGCCGCCGCCGTGTCCGCCCCGGCCGCCACTGTGTCCGCCGCGCCCGCGCGGGCGCGCGCTCCGTCGTACGCCTCCCGTGCCCGGAAGACCTCGTCCAGCCGCCGCTCCGTCCAGCGCGCCAGCCCCCACACCTGCTCGGCGGCCTCCCGCCCCAGCTCCGTCAGCGAGTAGTCGACGCGCGGCGGGATGACGGGCTTGGCGTCGCGGTGGACGAAGCCGTCGCGCTCCAGGGTCTGGAGGGTCTGGGCGAGCATCTTCTCGCTGACCCCGCCGACCTCGCGCCGCAGCTCGCTGAAGCGGTACGAGCGCTCCAGCAGCGCGGCCAGGACGAGTACGCCCCAGCGGCTCGTGACGTGCTCCAGGACCAGCCGCGAGGGGCACATGGTCCGGTTGACGTTCGGCTTGACGTTCGGCGTATTGCTTACTGTCATACCAGTAGCTTACTTCAAGGTGGGTACTTTCACTTAGTTAGTGCAGACCATAGGGTGAGTGCATTCGAAACCGCACGAAACCGCACGGACTGGAGAACACCCCCATGAGCATCGTCGTCACCGGAGCCACCGGACACCTCGGCCGTCTCGTCGTGGAAGCCCTGCTCGCCGCCGACGTCCCGGCCGACGGCATCGCCGCCGTCGTACGGAACACGGAGAAGGCCGCCGATCTCGTGGCGCGCGGTGTCGAGCTGCGCGTCGCCGACTACAGCGCCCCCGAGACGCTGAAGGACGCCTTCCGGTCCGGCGACCGGGTCCTGCTGGTCTCCGGCAGCGAGGTCGGGCAGCGCGTGGCGCAGCACACCGCCGTCATCGAGGCCGCGAAGGCGGCGGGAGTGGCCCAGCTCGCGTACACCGGCGTCCTCGGCGGCCCGGACGCCGACTTCGACCTGGCGGCCGAGCACAAGGTCACCGAGCAGGCGATCCTCGACTCCGGCCTGCCCTACACCTTCCTGCGCAACGGCTGGTACACCGAGAACTACACCGAGAACCTCGCGCCGGTGCTGGAGCACGGCGCCGTCGTCGCCAGCGCGGGCGAGGGCAGGGTCGCCGTCGCGACCCGCGCGGACTACGCCGCCGCCGCTGCCGCCGTCCTGACCGGCGAGGGCCACCTGAACAAGGCGTACGAGCTGAGCGGCGACACGGCGTGGTCGTTCGCCGAGTACGCGGCCGAGATCGCGCGCCAGACCGGCAAGGACATCACGTACAACAACGTCCCGGCGGAGGCCCACCTCCAGATCCTGACCGGCGCCGGTCTGCCCGAGCAGTTCGCCGCGATCCTCGTGGACGTGGACGCCGCGATCGCGCGCGGGCGGCTGGCCCTCACCACCGGTGACCTGGCCCGACTGGCGGGCCGTCCGACCACGCCGCTCGCGGAGACGCTCGCGGAGGCGCTGAAGGCGTGACCGCCCGAGCCCCGGAACACCTGGACACCTGGACACCTGGACACCTGGACGCCCGAAGTACCTGAGCGCCCTCGCGTCATGACCATCTGACGATACGAACATGACATCCCGGCCCACGCGGCGCTACCTTCGTCCCGTGGGCCAGGGAGGGTCAGTGATATCGGACGGGGAACAGCGACAGCAGCGCAGCGGGCTGCTGTACGGGATCGGCGCCTACGGCATGTGGGGGCTGGTCCCGCTCTACTGGCCGCTCCTCCAGCCGGCCGGGGCGATGGAGATCCTCGCCCACCGGATGGTCTGGTCCCTGGGCGTCGTCGTGATCACGCTCCTGGTGCTGCGCCGCTGGGCGTGGATACGGGAGCTGCTCCGGCAGCCACGCAAGCTGGCGCTCATCGCGGTGGCCGCCGCCACGATCACCGTCAACTGGGGCGTCTACATCTGGGCGGTCAACACCGGCCGGGTCGTGGAGGCGTCCCTCGGGTACTTCATCAACCCGCTGGTGACCATCGCCATGGGCGTCCTGCTGCTCAAGGAGCGGCTGCGGGCGGCCCAGTGGGCGGCGGTCGGCATCGCCGTCAGCGCCGTACTGGTCCTGGCGGTCGGATACGGGCGACCGCCGTGGATCTCGCTGACGCTCGCCTTCTCGTTCGCGACGTACGGACTGGTCAAGAAGAAGATCAACCTCGGCGGTCTGGAGTCGCTGGCGGCCGAGACCGCGGTGCTCTTCCTGCCCGCGCTCGGCTATCTCGTATGGCTGAGCGCGACCGGCGCGGCCACGATCGGCTCCCAGGGCGCGGGCCATGTGGCGCTGCTCGCCAGCACGGGCCTGATCACCGCGCTGCCGCTGATCTGCTTCGGCGCGGCGGCCATCCGGGTACCGCTGTCGACGCTCGGGCTGCTCCAGTACCTGGCCCCGGTCTTCCAGTTCGTGCTGGGCATCACGTACTTCCACGAGGCGATGCCGCCGGAGCGCTGGGCCGGCTTCTCCCTGGTCTGGCTGGCACTGACGCTCCTGACCTGGGACGCGCTGCGGACGGCCCACGGCAACAAGGCACGGGCGCAGGCGCTCCGACTGACGGCCGAGGCATCGTCGCCCCCTGAGGAGCCGGCACCGGCACCCGCACCGGATCCGGCTCCTCAGGGGCTGACGCCCTCCGCGACGACCCCCCGCGAGCCCTCGGCCTGACACCCGCCGGAGCCGGCGGCCGGGCGACGGGTACGGGTGTGACGCCGCCGCAGCCCGGCGGCCATGACGAGCGCGCCCAGGATCACGCCGGCCACCGGGACCAGCAGCGCGGCCCGGTACGCCGTCAGCGCGGCGGCCGGGGAGCCGTCCGTACCCGCGACGGCCAGGCCGTACACCGCCGTCACCGCCGAGATCCCGACCGCCGAGCCGAACTGGGTCGCGGTGTGCAGCAGCCCGCCCGCCAGCCCCTGCTCCCCCGGTGCCACCCCGTCCGTGGCGGCGATGGCCAGCGGCCCGTACGCCAGCGCGAAGGCGACGCCGGTCAGGATCAGCGTCGGCAGCATCATCGCGTACGACCAGTCCGGGCCGACGGGCAGGAACAGCCCGTACGACACGATCGCGAGCAGGAATCCGCCGAGGATCACCCGGACCGTGCCGAACCGGTTCACCAGGAGCGGGGTGAGCAGCGGGGCGAGCACCGCGTCGCACCCCATGGCCACCAGCGCCAAGGCGGTCTCCAGGGACGACCAGCCGCGCAGCTCCTGGAGGTAGAGCGTGACGACGAACTGGAAACCGAAGAACGAGCCGACGAAGAGCAGCGCGCCCAGATCCGCGCGGACCATCGCCGCCCGGCGGAAGATCGCGAGACGCACCAGCGGGTCGGGCGAGCGGCGCTCGATCACCGTGAAGACGCCCAGCAGCACCAGTCCGGCGGCGAAGGCTGCGGCCGTCAGCCGGAGGCCCGAGCCGGCGTGTTCGAGCCGCAGGATCCCGTACGCCAGGAGCAGCATCGCTCCGGCCGCCGCCGCCGCGCCCGGCAGATCGAAGCCGCGCGGGCGCGGGCCACGGCGCGCGCCCGGGGCCGGTTCGGAGGCTCTGTCCCGGTTCCTGCCCCTGCCCCTGTTCCGGCTCCTGTCCCTGTCCCGGTCCCGGTCCCGGTCGCCGCGCGGCAGCAGGCGTACGGCCGCCGCCAGGATCACCGCCGACGTCAGCACCGGCGCGAAGAACACCCAGCGCCAGCCCAGTTCGGTCAGCAGCCCGCCGATGACCATCCCGAGCGAGAACCCGGCGGCGCTCGTACCGGCGAAGATCAGCAGGGCCCGGTTGCGGCGCGGCCCCTCCTCGTACGACGTGGTAATGATCGACATCGCCGCCGGTGTCATGAACGCGGCCGACACGCCCGTGATGAAGCGCGCGACGACCAGCGTCCCCCCGTCGTCAGCGAACCCGCCCAGACCGGAGAAGAGCAGAAAGACCGTGAGCGCGCCGAGGAACATCCGGCGGCGACCGAGCAGATCGGCCGCGCGGCCGCCGAGCAGGGTGAACCCGGCGTAGCCGAGGACGTACGCGCTCATCACCCAGGCCGCGGTGCCGGTCGACAGCCCCAGTTCGGCGCGGATCGACGGGATGGCCACCGCGAGCATGGCGACATCGGCACCCTCCAGGAAGACCGTCCCGCAGAGAACGAGAAGCAGTGCAGAGGGCGCGGAGGGCGCGGAGGGCGCGGAGGGCGCGGAGGGCATGCGGAAGCTCCTTGAGGAACGGCGGGAGGAACGGCGGGAGGAACGGCGGGAGGAGGGGTTGGTTACCGAAACGGTGGCCGGTTCCTTCTTGTAACCAATGGAATCCTGCGGCAGCATGACCTCCCATGGAAGTAGGCACTTCGAAGTCACCCGGTTACCGCGAAGGCACCGACTCCCCCGTCGGCCCCCCGGTCGGCCCCCCGGACGACGGTGAGGACCTCGACCCCTTCCAGTGGGACACCCGGGAGGACTGCGAGGTGCGGCAGATCCTCGACCGGGTCGCCGACAAGTGGTCCCTGCTGGTCATCGCCCTGCTGGACCGCCGTACGCTGCGCTTCACCGAGCTGCGCCGGGAGATCGACGGCATCAGCCAGCGGATGCTGACGGTCACGCTGCGGCAGTTGGAGCGCGACGGACTGGTGAAGCGGACGGTGTATCCGGTCGTGCCGCCCCGGGTGGACTACGAACTGACGCCGCTGGGCTGCACCCTGCACACCACGATCCGCGCGCTGGTCGCCTGGACCGAGGAGCACCGGTCGGAGGTCGCGGCGGCCCGCGCCGCCTACGACACGCGCATCGCGTAGGCGGGCGCGTCGGGCAGGCGGGCGCTCCGCCGCGTTACCGGGTACGGCGGGCGCGGTGGGCCCGTGTCCTGTTGCGGTTCCCGCACCGGTCCATGGCGCACCAGCGGCGGCGGCCCGGCCGGGAGGTGTCCGCGAAGAGCAGGAAGCAGTCGTGCGAGCCGCATTCGCGGATCCGGTGCGCGTACGGACCGGTGAACAGCGCGACGGCGTCGCGGGCGACGGTCGACAGCAGCCCGGTCCCGGTGGCGCCGGGCGCCCACGCGTGCGCGCCCTCCGGGGTGATCCGGGCCACCAGCGGGGGTTCGGCCGCCGCCGCGTTCAGGGTCGCGAGGTCGGCCGTGTCCGGGGTCAGGTCGTGCGCGCGGGCCAGGGTCAGCCGCAGCAGCGCGTCCCGTACGGCACGGGCCGCCCGTACCTCCGTTCCGCTCACCGACAGCTCCGGCTCAAGACCGGGCGCGAGCCGGCTCAGGGCGGCCCACTCCACCAGCGCGTCCGGGGTGCGCAGCGCCTCGTGGCGGGCGTACGGTTCCGGGCCGCCGGTGATCAGCAGCTCCAGGCAGAGCGCGCCCGCGTCGAAGCGGAAGGGGCGGCCTTCGGGCGTGCGCAGGATCAGGCCGGGCTCGTAGGGCCCGGGGCGGTCCGGCCCGGGGCCGGCCGGCAGATCCCTCGCGGACTCCATCACGCGACCACCGTAGGTGGTTGCCCTCGCGGGCACCCGTGTCCATTTCCCACTCTTGACGGCAAGTCAATCTCTCGTTGACCATTCAGCACGCTCAACCGTTTCACCCACCCCCACCCCCACCCCCCACATACGGATCCGGAGCCCCCCATGAAACTCTCCGTTCCCGCCGTCGTCGGTCTCGCGCTCGCGGGGCTGCTCGCCGCCTCCGCGCCGAGCGCGTCCGCCACCACCACCCTGGCGGCGCCCGAGATACCGCTCGCCAACGTCAAGGCGCATCTGACCCAGCTGTCGTCGATCGCGGCGGCCAACGGCGGCAATCGCGCGCACGGGCGGGCCGGCTATCTGGCGTCCGTCAACTACGTGAAGGGCAAGCTGGACGCGGCCGGATTCACCACCACCGTCCAGCAGTTCACCTCCAGCGGGTCCACCGGCTACAACCTGATAGCGGACTGGCCGGGCGGCGACAGCAACCAGGTTGTCATGTCCGGGTCGCATTTGGACTCGGTGACGGCGGGCGCCGGCATCAACGACAACGGCTCGGGCTCCGCCGCCGTCCTGGAGACCGCGCTCGCCGTCTCCCGGGCGCAGCTGAAGCCGACGAAGCACCTCAGGTTCGCCTGGTGGGGCGCCGAGGAGCTGGGGCTGGTCGGGTCCCGGTACTACGTCAACAACCTGCCGACCGCCGACCGGGCGAAGATCAGCGGCTATCTCAACTTCGACATGATCGGCTCCCCGAACCCCGGCTACTTCGTCTACGACGACGACCCGACGATCGAGCAGACCTTCAAGAACTACTACGCGGGCCTCGGCATCCCGACGGAGATCGAGACCGAGGGCGACGGCCGCTCGGACCACGCCCCGTTCAAGAACGTGGGCATCCCGGTCGGCGGCCTCTTCAGCGGCGCCGACTACATCAAGACGGCCGCGCAGGCGCAGAAGTGGGGCGGCACCTCCGGACTGGCCTTCGACCGCTGCTACCACCGCTCGTGCGACACCACGGCGAACATCGACGACACCGCCCTCGGCCGCAACAGCAACGCCGTCGCGTACGCGGTCTGGTCGCTCTCCGGCGCCAGCTGACCCGGCCCCGCCGGCCTGAGGAGCCCGCGCGGGCTCCTCAGGCCGTGATGTCCTTCGTCGTGAACCTCGCCCACGCCGCCGACCCGAACACCGCCGCGTACAGCGCCTGGAGCTCCAGGTTCTTCCCGATGTCCGCCCAGTAGAACGGGTCGCGCAGCACATCGGCGAACGACAGCCAGTAGTGCGGGAAGAGGTACGGCTGTACGGCGTGCAGCTGCGGGATCGTGTCCAGGATCTGCGCCGTGATCACCAGCCCGACCGTCGCCGCCATGGCGCCGATACCGCTGCTGGTCAGGGTGGAGACGAACAGGCCGACCGCCGCGAGCCCCGTCAGCGACGCGGCGACCAGCACCGCTATCAGCAGCGCCCGTATCAGCCCGTCCCCGAACGGGATCCGGGTCCCCGAGATGGTGGTGACCTCGCCGAGGGGGAACAGCAGCGCGCCCACGGCGAGCGCCGAGACCGCCACGGTCAGGGTCGCGACCAGGCAGAAGGCCAGCGTCGACGCGTACTTGACGAGCAGCAGCCGGGTACGCCCCGCCGGCGCCACCAGCAGATAGCGCAGCGTGCCGGCGCTCGCCTCACCGGCGAGCGCGTCGCCCGCGATCACCCCGACGGCCATCGGGAGGAAGACCGGCAGTGTCGCGGCGAGCGCGGCGAAGACCAGGAACAGCCCGTTGTTGGTGATCTGGGTGAGGAAGGCCGGGCCGTGCGCCGCGCCGCCGCCTCCGCCACCTCCGTCGCCCGTCTGGATCTTCACCGCGATACCGATGAGGACGGGTACGGCGGCGAGCACGCCCAGCAGGGCCCAGGTCCGCCGGCGCCGCAGGACCAGCCCCAGCTCGGAGCCGAGCAGGCCGAACGTCCACCACAACGGCGCGGGCCGCACCCGCGACCGTACAGACGGCTCCGTCTCAGCCCGCGACATCGAATCCCTCCCCCGTCAGCGCGACGAACGCGTCCTCCAGCGAGGCGCGCTCCAGGCCGAAGGCCCGTACCCGCACCCCCGCCCCGACCAGCGCCGCGTTCAGCTCGGCGGGATCCGTGTCCGCCGGGGGCTCGCCGGTCACCCGGTCGTCCGTGACCACCACATCCGTGACGCCCCGCTCCTTCAGCACCCGGGCGGCCCCGCCCGGATCGGGGGTGGTGACGGCCAGCCGCCGGGTCCCGGCCGCCAGCTCGGCGACCGTGCCCTGGGTGATCAGCCGGCCGCGGGTCATCACCGCGACATGCGTGCAGACCTGCTCGATCTCGTCCAGCAGGTGCGAGGAGAGGAAGACCGTCGTGCCGTCCGCCGCCAGCTCCCGCACCAGCGTCCTGATCTCGCGCATGCCCTGCGGGTCGAGCCCGTTCGTCGGCTCGTCGAGCACCAGCAGCCTGCGCGGCCTGAGCAGCGCCGCCGCCAGCCCGAGCCGCTGCTTCATGCCCAGGGAGTACGCCCTCGCCCGCTTCCCCGCGGCGGCGGTCAGCCCGACCCGGTCCAGGGCCTCGGCCACCCGGGCCCGCCGGGTGCGGGGGTCGGCCGTCGGGTCGGCCGCGTCGTACCGTACGAGATTGTCCCGGCCCGTCAGATACCCGTACAGCGCGGGCCCTTCGATCAGGGCCCCCACCTCGGGCAGTACGGCGCGCGCCGCGCGCGGCATGGGGCGGCCCAGCACGGCGGCGGAGCCCGCGGTCGGCTCGATGAGGCCCATCAGCATGCGGATGGTGGTGGTCTTGCCCGAGCCGTTGGGCCCGAGGAAGCCGAAGACGCTGCCCGCGGGCACGGTCAGGTCGAGCCGGTCGACCGCGAGATGCCCGCCGCCGTACCGCTTCGTGAGACCGCGTGTCTCGATCACGGAATCCACCACGGGATCCACGGAATCCATCAGCACCACCCCCGTCCGCTACGAGAACGGACCGGTCCCGCTCAGCGTTCCGCCCGCCGCGCGAACCTCGCGGCGGGGCGGTCGGCAGGAGTGCTACTTCGCCTGGTCCGCGGCCTTGACCAGGGCGTCCTTCGTGACGGCGCCGACGTAGACCTTTCCGTCGTCCGTCATCAGCGCGTTGACGATCCGGGTCTTGAAGACCGTGCCCGAGCCGAACTTCCCGGTGACCTTCTCACCCAGCGAGTCGATGAAGCCCTGGGCCTCCGACGGCAGATCGCCCGGCTTCGCGGACGCTCCTGGCGCCCCGGACGCCCCGGACGTTCCGGACGTTCCGGACGACAGCTCGTAGACCGTGCTCCAGCCCGCGCCGATCGTCTTCACGCTGTCGGCTCCGGCACCGGCCCCGTCGAGTCCGACGAGTCCGCCCAGCCCCTCCGGAAGCCCCCCGGAGTTCAGGTGCGTGCTGTCCGGTCCCTTGGCGCCGTCCGCCGTGCCTTCCGCGCCGTGCTCCTCCCCCTGCGTCACCTTCGCGCCCTTGGGCGGGGTGAAGTCGAAGGTGGACGCGGCGGGCTTGGCGAAGTCGACCTGGGTGAAGCCCACGTCCACGACGGCCTTGCCGCCGGCGCTCGGCGCCAGCGTGAACTTCAGCGGGGTGCCGGTCTTCGCGTCGACCGCGATCGTGACCGAGCCGACCGTCGAACCCGCCTGCTTGGGCTTGACGACCAGCCGGTACGCGTCGCGTCCGGCGATCCGGGTCGTACCGTCGACCGTCACCGAGGTCGTGTCGGCCGAGGCCTTCAGCACCTGCGCGGCGAAGTCGGCCGGTGTGGCCGTCAGGCCCCGGGACTCGGTGGCGCCCTTCCCCGCGTCCTTCGGCGCGTCCTTCGCGCCGTCCTTCGGGGCCGTCGCGTGGTACGCCTCGTTGGAGGCGCTGTCGTACGCCCACACCTCGTCGCCGTTGTGGATCAGGCTGTACTCGGCGGCGTTCTCCAGGATGGAGAGCCGCTGCTTGTCGGGGCCGTCGACCGCGACGCGCAGCGTGTGGGTGCCGGAGCCGAGCTCCATGAGCTTCTCGCTCGGGTCCGCGGACGCGCCGCCGCCCGTGACGTTCCCCGCGCCGAGCGAGCCGGCCACGCTGTCGAGACCGGACAGCGCCGGGAGCCCCAGATCCGTGGTGATCTTCACGGACCCGGAGAGCTGCTGGGTGTCGGACGCGGCGATCTTCTCGATGAGCTGCTGCGCGCTGATGTCCGCCAGATCGGGACCGCCGGTGCTCGCGGCCAGCGCGGGTACGAGCCCGATGGTCGCCGCGGCCACCCCGGCTACGGCGACAGGGAGCCCGTAACGCGCCGCCTTGCGGCGGAACACGCCCGGCTCCCGGTCCTCCTCCTCGGTGATGCGCGCACTGTCGTTCGGTGCCATGTGTGCCCTACCTCCGTGGTCGGCGGCCTTCCGTCCGTTGCACTCGTCCACCCCTCGCCGCCATTCTCACCCGAATTGGTCAGGAGTGGTGCTTACCATCTGACCAATTCGGCGCCCGGGAAGCGTCAGCCCCCGGGATCAACTTCCCGTACTGCTTTGGGATGACAAACGGATCAGCCGCCCGGGGCCACCCACTAGGGGACGTCCCGGAGCGGCCAAAAGGGGCCGGCCACGCACCGCCGACCGGGGCAACACAGCGGACCGGGCCCCTCGCGGGCCGCTGCCGGACCGTCAGCCCGCGCGCCGGACCCGTCAGCCCGCGCGGTGGACCACCGCGTCGCAGAGCTCCACCAGCGCCGACTTCGCGTACCCCTCGGGCAGCGGCGCCAGCGTCGCCCGCGCCGCCTCCGCGTACCGCACGGTGTCGCGCCGCGCCTGTTCCAGCGCCGGATGGACGCGCAGCCGCTTCAGGGCCTCCGCGAGCAGCGCGTCGTCCGCCAGATCGCCGTCCAGCAGCTCGACCAGCTCCAGGTCCTCCGCCCGGCCGTGCGCCGCCGCCTGGGCGCGCAGCAGCAGCACCGGCAGCGTCGGGATGCCCTCGCGGAGATCGGTGCCGGGGGTCTTGCCCGACTCGTGCGAGTCGCTGGCGATGTCGAGGACGTCGTCGGCGAGCTGGAAGGCGACCCCGAGCCGCTCCCCGTACTGGGTGAGGATGTCGACGACCGACTCGTCCGCGCCGGAGGTCATCGCGCCGAAGCGGCCGGAGACCGCGATCAGCGAGCCCGTCTTGCCGCCGATGACGTCCAGGTAGTGGTCGACCGGGTCGCGGCCGTCGCGCGGCCCCACCGTCTCCAGGATCTGGCCCGTCACCAGCCGCTCGAACGCCTCCGCCTGGACCCGTACGGCCTCGGGACCCAGATCGGACAGGATGTGCGAGGCGCGGGCGAACAGGAAGTCGCCCGTGAGGACGGCGACGGAGTTGTCCCAGCGGGTGTTGGCGCTGGGCACCCCCCGGCGGACATCCGCCTCGTCCATCACGTCGTCGTGGTAGAGCGTCGCGAGATGCGTCAGCTCGACGACCACGGCCGCGGGGACGACACCGGGCGCGTAAGGGTCACCAAATTGTGACGCGAGCATGACCAACAGAGGCCGGAAACGCTTGCCGCCGGCCCGCACCAGATGCTGGGCGGCCTCCGTGATGAAGGGCACGTCGCTCTTGGTCGCATCGAGCAGCCCCGCCTCCACGGCGGCCAATCCGGTCTGGACATCGGCCTCAAGAGCCTGGTCCCGCACGCTCAGCCCGAACGGCCCGACGACGGTCACGAGAGGTACTCCTGTCTGCTGACGATCACACGGATTGTCGATGTGTCGCTGTCATCACTCAAGTCAGCGTATCCGGTCCCCTTTCGATCACCATGGGCGGCTTCCCGGCTCCGCCGGTATGTTCGGGATCATCCGTACGAGCAGGAGTGATGCTTTTGTCCGGAACCACGACCGACCCCGTCGCGCCCGAGGACGAGCCGCCACCGCGTGACGATCATGCCTTCCTGGGGCATCCCCGGGGACTGCTGACCCTCTCCGGTCTGGAGGTCTGGGAGCGCTTCTCGTTCCTCGGGATGCAGGCGATCCTCGTCCTGTACTTCGTCGCCTCCCTCAAAGAGGGAGGGCTCGGCATGGAGCCCGGCACGGCCGCCTCCCTCTCGGCGGCGTACGGGACCCTCGTCTATCTGCTCTCGGTGGCCGGCGGCTGGCTGGCCGACCGCGTCCTCGGCTCGTACCGCGCGGTGCTCTGGGGCGGCATCCTCATCGCCGTCGGCCACTACGCCATGGCCGTCCCCACGGCCGCCATGACCTGGGCCGGTCTCGGGCTGATCAGCGCCGGTACGGGCCTGCTCAAGCCCAATGTCTCCGCGATGGTCGGCAAGCTCTACCGGACCGAGGACGAGCGCAGGGACGCCGGCTTCGCCCTGTACTACATGGCCATCAATATCGGCGCTTTCCTCGGCCCGCTGGTCACCGGCTGGCTCGGCGACCACGCGAGCTGGCACACGGCGTTCTCCGCCGCCGCCGTGGGCATGACCCTCGGGCTGGTCCAGTACGTGGCCGGCCGCCGCCATCTCGCCGGGCGCAAGCACGCCGCCGAGTTCGCCCTCGCGCCGGGACCGATGCGCCGGGCCGTCCGCCTGATGGCCGCCGGCGCGGCCGTGGTCGCCGTCCTCGCGGTGGCGCTGTCCCTGGCGGGGTGGCTCACCATCGGCCGCTTCGCCGACGTACTCACCGTGCTCTCGGTCGTCGCGCCGGTCGTCTACTTCGTGGTGATGTTCCGCAGCCCCCGGGTGAGCGCGGAGGAGCGCGGCAGGCTCCGCCCGTACGTCGTGCTCTTCCTGGCCTCCGTCTTCTTCAACTTCATCCTCTTCCAGGCGTATTCGACGATGATCCTGCTGGCCTCCACCAACGCCGACACCTCGATCCTCGGCTTCACCTTCCCGGCCGGCTGGTACGCCTCCGCCCTCGGCGCCTTCGAGGTGGCACTCGCGCCCGTGGTCGCGGCCGTCTGGGTCCGGATGGGCCGCAATCAGCCGCACGCCTCCAACAAGATCGCCGTCGGGGTGATCCTGGGCGGGCTGTCCTTCCTGCTCATGGTCCTGCCCACCTCGGGACACGGCGGGGCGGAGTACCGGATGGCCGCCTGGTGGATCGTCGGCTCGTATCTGCTGCTCGGCCTCGGCGACATCCTGGTGGAGACCTCCGGGCTCTCCGCCTCCACCAAGCTCGCGCCGAAGGCGTTCGCCAGCCAGACGCTCGCGCTCTGGTTCCTCTCGCTGGCCCTCGCCAACGGCATCCAGGCCCAGACGGTGAAGCTGTACGGCCAGGTCTCGCAGTCCGCGTACTTCGGCGTCAACGGCGCCGTCGCGGTCGTGGCGGGGCTGCTGGTGATCGCCGCGGCGCCCTGGCTGCGGCGCACCATGCACCCCGTCCACTGACGGTACCCCCGTCCACTGACAACGCCCCCGAACACTGACACCGAACTCGCTCCGCCCCTCCACCGCCCCGCGAGGTGACCGGCATGTCGTCGTCCCCCACCCCCACCCCTTCCATCCGTCGCGACTTCCCGTACGAGACCACCCGCGAGGACGTCCGGATCCCGCTCTCCGACGGCACCCGGCTCTACGCCCGCGTCTGGCGCCCCGTCACCGACGAGCCCGTCCCCGTCCTGCTCGAATACCTGCCGTACCGGCTCACCGACTGGACCGCGCCGCGCGACTGGCAGCGCCACCCCTGGTACGCGGGCCACGGCTACGCGTCCGTACGGGTCGATGTGCGCGGGCACGGCAACAGCGAGGGGCTGCCGGGCGACGAGTACGACGCGACCGAGCTGGCCGACGGCGTCGAGGTGATCCACTGGCTCGCCGCGCGGCCCTGGTCCAGCGGCCGGGTGGGCATGTTCGGCATCTCCTGGGGCGGCTTCAACTCGCTCCAGCTGGCCGCGCTCGCGCCCGAGCCGCTCAAGGCGATCGTCACCGTCTGCTCCACCGACGACCGGTACGACAACGACGTCCACTACATGGGCGGCTCCGTCCTCGCCGTCGACATGCACGCCTGGGCCGCGACCATGCTCGCCTTCACCGCCCGGCCGCCGGACCCGCTGTACGCCGGGGACACCTGGCGCGAGATGTGGCTCACCCGCCTCGAAGCCGTCGATCCGCTCATCCACACCTGGCTGGCCCACCAGACCCGGGACGCGTACTGGCGGCACGGCAGCGTCTGCGAGGACTACGGCGCGATCCAGGCGGCCGTGCTGGCGGTCGGCGGCTGGCACGACCCGTACCGCGACACCGTGCTGCGGCTGGTCGAGCGGCTGGATCCGGGGCGGGTACGGGGGCTGATCGGGCCCTGGTCGCACCAGTACCCGGACCGGGGGCTGCCGCCGGGCCCCGCGATCGGCTTCCTCCAGGAGACGCTGCGCTGGTGGGACCAGCACCTCAGGGGCGTCGACACGGGGATCATGGACGAGCCGCCGCTGCGCTCCTGGATCAGCGCCTCGCACCCGCCCAAAACCAGCTACCCGGAGCTGCCGGGCCGGTGGGTGGGCGACCCCGGGTGGCCCTCGCCGAACGTCGCGACCGTGCCGTACGCCTTCCGCGGTGAGCCGGTGACCGTCGACTCCCCGCACCACACCGGGCTGGACGCGGGCCGCTTCTTCCCGTTCGGCAACGACGCGGATCTCCCGCCGGACCAGCGGGAGGAGGACGCGAAGTCGGCGTGCTTCGACTTCGAGGTCGACGACGGACCCGCACCGGCCGGCACCGCACCGGCCGGCGGCGCCATCGAGATCCTCGGCCGCCCCCGGGTCAGGCTGCGGCTGCGCATGGACGTCCCCACCGGGCAGGTCGTCGCCCGGCTCTGCGACGTCGCGCCCGACGGCTCCTCCACCCTCGTCACCCGCGGCGTCCTCAACCTGTCGGCCAGGAAGGGCCGGGACCGGATCGAGCCCTGGCCCGAGGGCGCCACCGAGGACGTCATCTTCGAGCTGAACGGCATCGGCCACACCTTCCCGGCCGGCCACCGCGTCCGGCTCGCCGTCTCCTCCGCGTACTGGCCCTGGATCTGGCCACAAGCCGGGTCGGCGGGCTTCACCCTCCACCCGGTCGGCAGCTCCCTCGAACTCCCCGTCCGCCAACCGGAGGCACAGCCGCGCCCGGTCGTCTTCGGACCGCCGGAGCAGTCGGAGCCGCTGGGCGTGGTGTTCCCCGCGACGCTGGACGAGGAGCGCCCCGAGCGGCTGGTGGTACGGGACGTGGCCAAGGGGCTCTGGCGGCTGGAGGTGGACCCGCGCTACGGCGGCTCCCGCGTCTATCCGGACGGTCTCGAATTCACCGAGGACGCCCTGGAGACGTACACCATCCAGGAGGACGACCCGCTGTCGGCGCGCACCCGCTCGGACTGGACGATCCGGCTGCACCGGCCCGAACTCGGCTGGGACGCCCGGGTCAGGACCCGCTCGGAGATCAGCTGCGACGCGACCGGCTTCCTCACGGCCAATGAGGTGATCTGCCAGGTCGGCGACGAGGTGGTCTTCCACCGGACCTGGGAGAAACGGATCCCCCGTACGGCGGGCTGACCTGCCGTCCGACGGAACGACCGCCGCGGCGGCCACCGGAACCCCGGACGGAACAGGAGGCCCAATGCGGGCTTTTCACCACTGCCGCCAGTGGGCAACACCGACGTAACGTGTCCTGCATCGATCCGGAAAGCGAGGCAGTACCCCATGCCCGAGCAGAGCCCGCTCGAACCGGCCGAGGGCGACCCCTTCGGCCCGCACAACCTGCCGTACGGAGTCTTCTCCCCCGCGGCCGAGCCCGACCGCCGCCGGGTCGGGGTCCGCATCGGCGACCATGTGCTCGACGCCGGAGCCGCGGCGCGGGCGCTGGGCTCCCCGTACGCGGCGCTGCTCGACCGGCCGAGCCTCAACCCCCTGATGAGCGCGGGCCGTACGGCCTGGCGCGATGTACGGCGCGCGCTGACCGCCTGGGTGACGGTGCCGGCGCACCGCCCCGACATAGAGCCTCTGCTCCACCCGCTCGACGCGGTCACGCTGCATCTGCCGTACGAGGTCGCGGACTATGTCGACTTCTACGCGAGCGAGCACCACGCCACCAACGTCGGCCGGATCTTCCGCCCGGACGGCGAGGCGCTGACTCCCAACTGGAAGCATCTGCCGATCGGTTACCACGGCCGGGCCGGCACGGTCGTCGTGTCGGGTACGGAGGTGACGCGCCCGTCAGGGCAGCGCAAGGGGCCCGCCGATCCGGCGCCGGTCTTCGGGCCGTCCACCAAGCTGGACATCGAGGCGGAGGTGGCCTTCGTCGTCGGTACGCCGTCCGCGCGCGGCCAGGTGGAGCTGGCCTCGTTCCGCGACCACGTCTTCGGGCTGTCCCTGCTCAACGACTGGTCGGCGCGGGACATCCAGGCGTGGGAGTACGTGCCGCTCGGCCCGTTCCTGGGGAAGTCCTTCGCCACGTCCGTCTCCGCCTGGGTGACCCCGCTGGAGGCCCTGGACGCGGCCCGGGTGGCTCCTCCGGCCCGTTCCACCGGGCTTCTCCCCTATCTGGACGACGCGGACGAGGAGGAGCCCGGCGGCTTCGATCTGCGGATCTCCGTCGCGCTGAACGGCGAGGTGATCTCCGAGCCGCCCTTCTCCACCATGTACTGGACGGCGGCCCAGCAGTTGACGCACATGACGGTCAACGGCGCTTCGCTCCGTACGGGCGATGTCTTCGCCTCCGGCACGGTCAGCGGCGCGGCGCGCGAGCAGCGCGGCTGTCTTCTCGAACTGACGTGGAACGGTACGGAGCCCCTGGAACTCGGCGCCGGGAAACGCACGTTCCTGGAGGACGGCGACGTGGTCACGATCACGGCATGGGCCCCGGGCCCGGACGGCACCCGGGTCGGCCTGGGCGAGGTGACGGGCCGGGTCCTGCCCGGCTGAACCGCACCCCGGACGCGTCGGCGCGCGGCCCGGCACCCCCGAGGTGCCGGGCCGCGCGCACGACAGAACGCGACTACCGGACGAAGACCCCCGCCTGGCCCGCCAGGTCCAGGAAGTACTGGGGTGCGACGCCCAGGACCAGGGTGACGAGGACGCCGACGGCGATCGCCGTCATGGTGAGCGGTGAGGGCACCGCGACCGTGGGGCCCTCGGGCTTCGGCTCGCTGAAGAACATCAGCACGATGACGCGGATGTAGAAGAACGCGGCGATCGCCGAGGCGATCACACCGACCACCACCAGCGCGCCCGCACCGCTCTGCGCCGCCGCCTTGAAGACGGCGAACTTGCCCGAGAAGCCCGAGGTCAGCGGGATGCCCGCGAAGGCGAGCAGATAGATGGCGAAGACCGCCGCCACCAGGGGCGAACGCCGCCCGAGCCCCGCCCACTTGGACAGGTGGGTCGCCTCGCCGCCCGCGTCGCGGACCAGGGTGACCACCGCGAACGCGCCGATGGTGACGAACGAGTACGCGGCCAGGTAGAAGAGGACGGACGAGATCCCCTCGGCGGTCCCGGCGATCACGCCGGCCAGGATGAAGCCGGCGTGGGCGATCGAGGAGTACGCCAGGAGCCGCTTGATGTCGGTCTGGGTGATGGCGACGATCGCGCCGCCGAGCATGGTGGCGATGACGACGCCCCACATCACCGGCCGCCAGTCCCAGCGCAGCCCCGGCAGGACGACGTACAGCAGCCGCAGCAGCGCGCCGAAGGCGGCGACCTTGGTCGCGGCGGCCATGAAGCCCGTGACGGGGGTGGGCGCGCCCTGGTAGACGTCCGGCGTCCACATGTGGAACGGCACCGCGCCGACCTTGAAGAGCAGCCCCATGAGGATCATCGCGCCGCCGATCAGCAGCAGCGCGTCGTTCCCCATGGTGTCGGCGAGGGCCGGGTCGACGTTCTGGACGGTGCCGTCGACGACCTCGGCGATCCGCGCGTACGACACGGAGCCCGCGAACCCGTACATCAGGGCGATCCCGAAGAGCAGGAACGCCGACGAGAAGGAGCCCAGCAGGAAGTACTTGACCGCCGCCTCCTGCGACATGAGCCGCTTGCGGCGGGCCAGGGCGCAGAGCAAGTAGAGCGGGAGGGAGAAGACCTCCAGCGCGATGAAGAGCGTCAGCAGGTCGTTGGCCGCCGGGAACACCAGCATGCCCGCGACCGCGAACAGCGCCAGCGGGAAGACCTCGGTGGTGGTGAAGCCCGCCTTGACCGCGGCCTTCTCGCTGTCGCTGCCGGGGACGGACGCGGCCTGCGCGGCGAAGGAGTCGACGCGCCTGCCGTGGCTCTCCGGGTCGAGCTTGCGCTCGGCGAAGGTGAAGACGGCGACGACGGACGCCAGCAGGATGGTGCCCTGGAGGAAGAGCGCCGGGCCGTCGACGGCGATGGCGCCCATGGCCGCGAGCCGCGCCTTGGTCGTGCCGTACCCGTCGGCCGCGAGGGCGACCACCGCCGCGAAGGACGCGGCCAGGGCGACCAGGGAGAGGAAGAGCTGTGCGTGGTAGCGCCCCTTGCGGGGGACGAACGCCTCGATCAGGATGCCCAGGACCGCGGCGCCCAGCACGATGAGCACCGGTGACAGCTGCGCGTACTCGATTTTCGGGGCCGGGATCTTGACGATCGCGTCGGCCGCCGAAGTTGTCCACAGGCTGTGGACGGCAGTCGCACTCATGGAGCGGCCTCCACCTCGGGCTTGGGGTCGGTCTTCTGTACGTCGGAGAGCGTGTGCTCCACCGCCGGGTTGACGATCTCGGTCAGC
The DNA here is from genome assembly GCF_040701725.1 of Streptomyces sp. NPDC093109. Lineage (NCBI taxonomy): Bacteria > Bacillati > Actinomycetota > Actinomycetes > Kitasatosporales > Streptomycetaceae > Streptomyces > Streptomyces sp. NPDC093109. Next base: position 158,292 of record NZ_JBFBEZ010000002.1, on the reverse strand, counting down.
GGCTTGGGATAGACGCCCAGGAAGAGGAGCAGCGCGATCAGCGGGGTGACGACCACCAGCTCCCGTACGCGCAGGTCCGGCATGGTCCTGACCGCGTCCTTCACCGGGCCCGTCATCGTGCGCTGGTAGAGGACGAGGACGTAGAGCGCGGCGAGCACGATGCCGAGGGTGGCGATGATGCCGACCACCGGATAGCGGCTGAACGTCCCGACCAGGACCAGGAATTCACTGACGAACGGGGAGAGCCCCGGCAGCGACAGGGTGGCGAGGCCGCCGATCAGGAAGGTGCCGGCGAGGACGGGCGCGACCTTCTGGACGCCGCCGTAGTCCGCGATGAGGCGCGAGCCGCGCCGCGAGATCAGGAACCCGGCGACCAGCATCAGGGCGGCGGTGGAGATCCCGTGGTTGACCATGTAGAGCGTGGCGCCCGACTGGCCCTGGCTGGTCATCGCGAAGATGCCCATGATGATGAAGCCGAAGTGCGAGATCGACGCGTACGCGATCAGCCGCTTGATGTCGCGCTGGCCGACGGCGAGCAGCGCCCCGTAGATGATGCTGATCAGCGCCAGCACCAGGATCGCGGGGGTGGCCCACGCGGACGCCTCGGGGAAGAGCTGGAGGCAGAAGCGGAGCATCGCGAAGGTGCCGACCTTGTCGACGACGGCGGTGATCAGTACGGCGACGGGCGCGGTGGCCTCGCCCATGGCGTTGGGCAGCCAGGTGTGCAGCGGCCAGAGCGGCGCCTTCACGGCGAACGCGAAGAAGAAGCCGAGGAAGAGCCAGCGCTCGGTGCCGGTCGCCATGGACAGCGTGCCGTCGGCCCGGGCGGCGGCGATCTCGGAGAGCGAGAAGCTGCCCGCGACGACATAGAGCCCGATGACTGCGGCCAGCATGATCAGGCCGCCGACCAGGTTGTAGAGGAGGAACTTGACGGCCGCGTACGAGCGTTGGGTGGCCGCCGCCTCGTCGCCGCCGGCATGGGCGCGGTCGCCGAAGCCGCCGATGAGGAAGTACATCGGGATGAGCATGGCTTCGAAGAGGATGTAGAAGAGGAAGACGTCGGTGGCCTCGAAGGAGAGGATCACCATCGCCTCGACCATCAGGATCAGCGCGAAGAAGCCCTGGGTCGGCCGCCAGCGGCGGTTGGGCCGCGCGTCCTCCAGCGGGTCGGCGTCGTGCCAGCCGGCCAGGATCACGAACGGGATCAGCAGGGCGGTCAGCGCGAGCAGCGCCACCCCGATGCCGTCCACGCCCAGTTCGTACCGGACGCCGAAGTCCGCGATCCAGGCGTGCGATTCTGTGAGCTGGTAGCGGGCGCCGCCGGGTTCGAAGCGGACCAGGACGAGCGCGGCCAGCGCGAGGGTGGCGAGCGAGAAGAGCAGCGCCAGCCACTTGGCGGCGGTGCGCCGGGCGGCCGGCACTGCGGCCGTGGCGATCGCGCCGACCGCCGGGAGAACCGCCGTCGCCGTCAGGAGAGGGAACGACATATCCGTTTACACCGCCCTCATCAGCAGGGTCGCGGCGATGAGCACTGCCGTACCTCCGAACATCGAGACCGCATAGGTGCGGGCGTAGCCGTTCTGCAGCTTGCGCAGCCGGCCGGAGAGCCCGCCGAACGACGCCGCGGTGCCGTTGACCACTCCGTCGACCAGGGTGTGGTCGACGTACACGAGGGAGCGGGTGAGGTGCTCGCCGCCGCGTACGAGGACGACATGGTTGAAGTCGTCCTGGAGGAGGTCGCGGCGGGCGGCGCGGGTGAGGAGCGAGCCGCGCGGGGCGGTCACCGGGATGGAGCCGCGTCCGTACAGCAGCCAGGCGATGGCGACGCCGATGACCAGGACGACCATGGTGGCGCCGGTGACGACGCCCGCGCTGATCGGCGCGTCCCCGTGGTCGTGTCCGGTGACGGGCTCCAGCCAGTGCAGGAAGCGGTCACCGAGGGAGAAGAAGCCGCCGGCGAAGACCGAGCCGAAGGCCAGGATGATCATGGGGATGGTCATGGACCTCGGCGACTCGTGCGGGTGCGGCGCCTGTCCTTCCGCGTCCGGCTGCCAGCGCTTCTCCCCGAAGAAGGTCATCAGCATCACGCGCGTCATGTAGAACGCGGTGATCGCGGCGCCGAGCAGGGCTACGGAGCCGAGGATCCAGCCCTCGGTGCCGCCCTTGGCGAAGGCCGCCTCGATGATCTTGTCCTTGGAGAAGAAGCCGGACAGTCCGGGGAAGCCGATGATCGCCAGATAGCCGAGCCCGAAGGTGATGAAGGTGACCGGCATGTACTTCCGCAGGCCGCCGTACTTCCGCATGTCGACCTCGTCGTTCATGCCGTGCATGACCGAACCGGCGCCGAGGAAGAGCCCGGCCTTGAAGAAGCCGTGCGTCACCAGGTGCATGATCGCGAAGACATAGCCGATCGGGCCGAGGCCCGCCGCCAGGATCATGTAGCCGATCTGCGACATCGTCGATCCGGCGAGCGCCTTCTTGATGTCGTCCTTCGCGCAACCGACGATCGCCCCGAACAGGAGCGTCACCGCGCCGACCACCACGACCACCAGCTGGGCGTCCGGGGCCGCGTTGAAGATCGCGCCCGACCGGGTGATCAGATAGACGCCCGCCGTCACCATGGTCGCCGCGTGGATCAGGGCCGAGACCGGGGTCGGGCCCTCCATCGCGTCACCGAGCCAGGACTGGAGCGGCACCTGCGCGGACTTGCCGCAGGCGGCCAGCAGCAGCATCAGGCCGATCGCCGTCAGCTTGCCCTCGGTGGCGCCGCCCGTGGCCTCGAAGACCGGGCCGAAGGCGAAGGTGCCGAAGGTGGTGAACATCAGCATGATGGCGATGGACAGGCCCATGTCGCCGACCCTGTTGACCAGGAACGCCTTCTTGGCGGCCGTGGCCGCGCTGGGCTTGTGCTGCCAGAACCCGATGAGCAGGTACGAGGCGAGCCCGACACCCTCCCAGCCCATGTAGAGCAGCAGGTAGTTGTCGGCGAGGACCAGCAGCAGCATCGCCGCCAGGAACAGGTTCAGATAGCCGAAGAAGCGGCGGCGGCGCTCGTCGTGCTCCATGTATCCGATGGAGTAGACGTGGATCAGCGTGCCCACACCGGTGATCAGCAGGACGAAGGTCATCGACAGCTGGTCGAGCTGGAAGGCCACGTCCGCCCGGAACCCCTCGACGGGGATCCAGCTGAACAGATGCTGGTGCAGGGCGCGTTCCTCCGCGCCCCTGCCGAGCATGTCGGCGAAGAGCACCACGCCGATCACGAAGGACGCGGCGGCCAGCAGGGTGCCGAGCCAGTGGCCCGCGCGGTCGAACCGCCGGCCGCCGCACAGCAGGAGCGCCGCTCCGAGCAGAGGCGCCGCCACGAGCAGCGCAATCAAGTTCTCCACGATTCAGCGACCCCTCAGAGCTTCATCAGGCTGGCGTCGTCGACCGAGGCCGAGTGGCGGGAACGGAAGAGCGACACGATGATCGCGAGCCCGACCACGACCTCCGCGGCGGCGACGACCATCGTGAAGAAGGCGATGATCTGGCCGTCGAGGTTGCCGTGCATACGGGCGAAGGTGACGAACGCGAGATTGCAGGCGTTGAGCATCAGCTCGATGCACATGAAGACCACGATCGCGTTGCGCCGGATCAGCACACCGGCCGCGCCGATGGTGAACAGCAGGGACGCGAGATAGAGGTAGTTGACCGGGTTCATCGCTTCGCCTCCTCCTCGTCGCGGCCGAGTTCGTCACGGCCGAGCCGGTCGGCGGACCGCCGCTCCAGCGCCTTGATGTCGGCGATGGCCTCGGCGGACACATCGCGGATCTGACCGCGGTCCTTGAGCGTCTTCATGACCGTCAGCTCGGACACGGTGCCGTCCGGCAGCAGCCCGGGGATGTCCACCGCGTTGTGCCGGGCGTAGACACCGGGGGCCGGCAGCGGCGGCAGGTGCCTGCCCTCGCGGACCCGCTCCTCCGCCATCTCCCGCTGCGTCTTCGCCCGTTCGGTGCGCTCCCGGTGGGTGAGGAGCATCGCGCCGACGGCCGCGGTGATCAGCAGCGCGCCGGTGATCTCGAACGCGAAGACGTACTTGGTGAAGATGAGGGCGGCCAGCCCCTGGACGTTGCCGCCGGAGTTGGCCTGGCCGAGCCCGTTGAACGAGGTCAGCGAGGCGTTGCCGATACCGGCGATCAGCAGGGTGCCGAAGCCGAGCCCGCAGAGGGCGGCCCACCAGCGCTGGCCCCTGAGCGTCTCCTTGAGGGAGTCGGCCGCGGTGACGCCGACCAGCATCACGACGAAGAGGAAGAGCATCATGATCGCGCCGGTGTAGACGACGACCTGGACGATGCCCAGGAAGTACGCCCCGTTGGCCAGGTAGAAGACCGCGAGGATGATCATCGTCGCGGCCAGGCAGAGCGCGCTGTGCACGGCCTTGCGCATCAGGATCGTACAGAGCGCGCCGACCACGGCGACCGTGCCGAGGATCCAGAACTGGACGGCCTCACCGGTCGAGGTGGTGGAGGCGGCGGCGAGCGTGTTCATGCGCCGACCTCCTCGTCGTGCGGCTTCTCGCCCTTGCTCACGGCGACCTGCCGAACCGTCCCGGGCGCGGCCTCCGTGACCAGCCCCCGGTAGTAGTCCTGCTCGTCCGTGCCGGGGAAGATCGAGTGCGGCGACTCGACCATGCCCTCGTCGAGCCCCGCGAGAAGCTGCTCCTTCGTATAGATGAGGCTCTCGCGGGAGCTGTCGGCCAGCTCGAACTCGTTGGTCATCGTGAGCGCCCGGGTCGGACAGGCCTCGATGCACAGCCCGCACAGGATGCAGCGCGCGTAATTGATCTGGTAGACGCGGCCGTAGCGCTCGCCCGGGGAGTAGCGCTCCTCCTCCGTGTTGTCCGCGCCCTCGACGTAGATCGCGTCCGCCGGGCACGCCCAGGCGCACAGCTCGCAGCCGATGCACTTCTCCAGGCCGTCCGGGTGCCGGTTGAGCTGGTGGCGGCCGTGGAAGCGCGGCGCCGTCACCTTCGGCTGCTCCGGATACTGCTCGGTCAGCCGCTTCTTGAACATGGCCTTGAAGGTCAGCCCGAAGCCGGCCACCGGATTCCGAGGGGGACGCGGGACATCTCCCTCGTGCGCGTGCTGCTGCTCACCCGTGAGTTCGCCCGGGTGTTCGCCCGAAGAGTCAGACACTGTCGGCCTCCTTTCCGTCACTCTCGGTTCCGTCACTCACAGTATTGACCCCACCACTGACAATCAGCTCCCGCTCCCGGTGCGACCGCCTCCGCGGTACGGGTGGCAGCGTCTGGCCGGGCAGCGGCGGTACGGGGAATCCCCCGGCCATCGGGTCGAAGGCGGGTGGCTCCGGTTCGTTCTCGGCCGCGGTCCTGTCCCGCTTGTCACGGAAGACGTCCGCGACGAAGGAGAGCAACAGCAGCAGGATCACCGCGGACACCACGTACAGCACGATCTGCTGGAAGTCGTAGTTCTCGTTGCGCAGGGCCCGTACGGTCGCGACGAGCATCAGCCAGACCACCGAGACCGGGATCAGGACCTTCCAGCCGAGCTTCATCAGCTGGTCGTAGCGGACCCGGGGCAGGGTGCCGCGCAGCCAGATGAAGAAGAACAGCAGCAGCTGGACCTTGAGGACGAACCAGAGCATCGGCCACCAGCCGTGGTTCGCGCCCTCCCAGAACGTGGAGATCGGCCACGGAGCGCGCCAGCCGCCCAGGAAGAGCGTGATGGCGACGGACGAGACGGTGACCATGTTGATGTACTCGGCGAGCATGAACATCGCGAACTTGATCGACGAGTACTCGGTGTTGAAGCCGCCGACGAGGTCGCCCTCGGACTCCGGCATGTCGAACGGGTTGCGGTTCGTCTCACCGACCATCGTGATGATGTAGATGACGAAGGAGACCGGCAGCAGCACCACGTACCAGCGGTCGGCCTGCGCCTCCACGATCGCCGACGTCGACATCGACCCGGAGTAGAGGAACACCGACGCGAACGCGGCGCCCATCGCGATCTCGTACGAGATCATCTGCGCGCACGAACGCAACCCGCCGAGCAGCGGATACGTCGAGCCCGAGGACCAGCCGGCCAGGACGATGCCGTAGATGCCGACCGAGGCGACCGCGAGGATGTAGAGCATCGCGATCGGCAGGTCGGTCAGCTGCATCGCGGTGCGCTGGCCGAAGACCGACACCTCGTTGCCCGCAGGACCGAACGGGATCACGGCGATCGCCATGAACGCGGGGACCACGGCGACGATCGGCGCGAGGACATAGACGACCTTGTCCGCGCGCTTGACGATGATGTCTTCCTTGAGCATCAGCTTCACGCCGTCGGCCAGGGACTGGAGCATGCCCCAGGGGCCGTGTCGGTTGGGGCCGATGCGCAGCTGCATCCAGGCGACGACCTTGCGCTCCCACACGATGGAGAAGAGCACGGTCACCATCAGGAACGCGAAGCAGAACACCGCCTTGACGGCCACGAGCCACCACGGGTCGCCGCCGAACATCGACAGGTCCTCGACGGCGAGTACGGTCCGCGGCGGTGCGGCGAGTTGAGCGAGGGCGGTCATGCGCGCACCTCCGGTGCCGCGTCGGACGGAGAGGCATCGGCCGGATGGGCCGGGGCGATACGGACCAGCGTGCCGGGGCGGGACCCGGTGTCCGAGAGGACGCCGCCGCCCGTGGAGTTCAGCGGCAGCCAGACCACCCGGTCCGGCATCGCCGTCACCAGCAGCGGGAGCGTGACCGTGCCCGCCGGGCCACTGACGGCGAGTTCGTCGCCGTCCTTGACGCCCGTCTCGGCGGCCGTCGCGGCGGAGAGCCGGGCGACCGCGGCATGACGGGTGCCCGCCAGCGCGTCGTCGCCCTCCTGGAGCCGGCCCCGGTCGAGCAGCAGCCGGTGGCCCGCGAGGACCGCCTCGCCGTCGGCGGGCCGGGGCACCGGACGCGCCGTCTCCAGCGGCTCGGTGGCGCGCGGACCGTCCCAGCCGCCGAGCCGGTCCAGCTCGCCGCGTACGGCCCGCAGGTCGGGCAGCCCGATCTCGGTGCCGAGCGCGTCGGCCAGCATGTGCAGGACGCGCGCGTCGCTCGGCGCGAGCCGCCGCGTCATCTGCTCCGGCTTCAGCGACGCCTCGAACAGCCGCGCCCTGCCCTCCCAGTTGAGGAAGGTGCCGGGCTTCTCGGCGACGGCCGCGACCGGCAGAACCACATCGGCCCGCTCACTCACCTCGCTCGGCCGCAGCTCCAGCGAGACGAGGAAGCCGACCGCGTCCAGCGCGGCCCGCGCGGCGGCCGGGTCGGGCAGGTCCGCCACCTCGACCCCGGCGACCAGCAGCGCGGACAGCTCGCCGGTGGTGGCCGCCTCGACGATCCCGCCGGTGTCGCGCCCGTAGCGGTGCGGCAGTTCGGGTACGCCCCAGACCGCGGCGGTCTCCGCACGGGCCCGCGGGTCGGTCGCGGGGCGTCCGCCGGGCAGCAGCGACGGAAGCGCTCCCGCCTCCAGGGCACCGCGCTCGCCCGCCCTGCGCGGGATCCAGACCAGCCGGGCCCCGGTCGCGGTGGCGGCGCGTACGGCGGCGGTCAGCCCGCCGGGTACGGCCGCGAGCCGCTCACCGACGACGATCACGGCGCCCGGCGCGCGCAGCGCCTCCGCGGCCCGCTCGCCGTCCTCGTCCAGCCCCGTACGCCCGGCCAGCGCGTCCAGCCACTCGGTCTCGGTGCCCGGCGCGGCCGGCAGCAGGGTGCCGCCCGCCTTCGCCAGCCCCCGGGTGGCGTACGGCGCGAGCGAGAAGGTCCGCTGGCCGCGCTTGCGGTGGGCCTTGCGCAGCCGCAGGAAGACGCCGGGGGCCTCCTCCTCCGACTCGAAGCCCGCGAGCAGCACCGCCGGCGCCTTCTCCAGCGTGGTGTACGTGATCCCCGTACCGTCCAGGTCCCGGCCCCGGCCCGCGACATGGGCCGCCAGGAAGTCCGCCTCCTCGGCGCTGTGCACGCGCGCGCGGAAGTCGATGTCGTTCGTGTCGAGCGCCACGCGCGCGAACTTCGCGTAGGCGTAGGCGTCCTCGACGGTGAGCCGGCCGCCGGTGAGCACGCCCGTACGTCCGCGCGCGTCCGCCAGGCCGCGGGCCGCGACCTCCAGGGCCTCGGGCCAGCTCGCCGGTTCCAGGACGCCGTCCGCGTTGCGCACCAGGGGCGTCGTCAGACGGTCCGGCTTCTGCGCGTAACGGAAACCAAACCTCCCCTTGTCGCAGATCCACTCCTCGTTGACCTCGGGGTCGTCCGCCGCCATCCGTCGCATCACCTTGCCGCGCCGGTGGTCCGTACGGGTCGCGCAGCCGCCCGCGCAGTGCTCGCAGACGCTCGGTGACGACACCAGGTCGAACGGGCGGGAGCGGAAGCGGTACGCCGCCGAGGTGAGCGCGCCGACCGGGCAGATCTGGATGGTGTTCCCGGAGAAGTACGACTGGAACGGATCGCCCTCGCCCGTGCCGACCTGCTGGAGCGCGCCGCGCTCGATCAGCTCGATCATCGGGTCGCCCGCGACCTGGTTGGAGAACCGGGTGCAGCGGGCGCAGAGCACACAGCGCTCGCGGTCCAGCAGCACCTGGGTGGAGATCGGCACCGGCTTCTGGAAGGTGCGCTTCTTGCCCTCGAAGCGGGAGTCGGCGGAACCGACCTGCATCGCCTGGTTCTGCAGCGGGCACTCACCGCCCTTGTCGCAGACCGGGCAGTCCAGCGGGTGGTTGATGAGCAGCAGCTCCATCACCCCCCGCTGGGCCTTCTCGGCGACCGGCGAGGTCAGCTGCGACTTGACGACCATGCCGTCGGTGCAGGTGATGGTGCAGGAGGCCATCGGCTTGCGCTGGCCCTCGACCTCGACGATGCACTGCCGGCAGGCGCCGGCCGGGTCGAGCAGCGGATGGTCGCAGAAGCGCGGGATCTCGATGCCGAGGAGTTCGGCGGCGCGGATCACCAGCGTCCCCTTGGGGACGGAGATCTCGATGCCGTCGATCGTCAGCGAGACGAGATCCTCCGGCGGGACCGCCGCGCCTTCGCCCCCGGAGTGGGTGGCCGACGTGGTGACGGTCATGCGTTCACCTCCAGGTGCGGGTTCCGGTCGGCCCACACGGTGGACTTCGCGGGGTCGAAGGGGCAGCCCTTGCCGGTGATGTGCTCCTCGTACTCCGCGCGGAAGTACTTGAGCGACGAGAAGATGGGGGAGGCGGCGCCGTCACCGAGCGCGCAGAACGACTTGCCGTTGATCGTGTCGGCGATGTCGTTGAGCTTGTCGATGTCCGACATCCGCCCCTTGCCTGCCTCGATGTCGCGCAGCAACTGGACCAGCCAGTACGTGCCTTCGCGGCACGGGGTGCACTTGCCGCAGGACTCGTGCGCGTAGAACTCGGTCCAGCGGGTGACGGCCCGTACGACACAGGTCGTCTCGTCGAAGCACTGGAGCGCCTTCGTGCCGAGCATCGAGCCGGCGGCGCCCACGCCCTCGTAGTCCAGCGGGACGTCGAGGTGCTCCTCGGTGAACATCGGGGTGGAGGAGCCGCCGGGGGTCCAGAACTTGAGGCGGTGACCGGCCCTGATGCCGCCGCTCATGTCGAGGAGCTGACGCAGCGTGATGCCGAGCGGGGCCTCGTACTGGCCGGGGCTGGTGACATGGCCGCTGAGCGAGTAGAGCGTGAAGCCCGGGGACTTCTCGCTGCCCATCGACTTGAACCAGTCCTTGCCCCGGTTGAGGATCGCGGGAACCGAGGCGATGGACTCCACGTTGTTCACCACAGTGGGGCAGGCGTAGAGGCCCGCCACCGCCGGGAAGGGAGGACGCAGCCGGGGCTGTCCGCGACGGCCCTCCAGGGAGTCCAGCAGCGCGGTCTCCTCGCCGCAGATGTACGCGCCGGCGCCCGCGTGCACGACGACGTCGAGGTCGAGGCCGCTGCCGAGGATGTTCCTGCCGAGGTAGCCCGCCGCGTAGGCCTCGCGTACCGCTTCGTGGAGTCTGCGCAGTACGGGGACGACCTCGCCGCGCAGATAGATGAACGCCTGCTGCGAGCGGATCGCGTAACAGGCGATCACGATGCCCTCGATGAGGGCGTGCGGATTGGCGAAGAGCAGGGGGATGTCCTTGCAGGTTCCCGGCTCCGACTCGTCCGCGTTGACAACAAGATAGTGCGGTTTGCCGTCGCCCTGCGGAATGAACTGCCACTTCATGCCGGTGGGGAAGCCGGCGCCGCCCCTGCCGCGCAGGCCCGCGTCCTTGACGTACGCGATGAGGTCGTCGGGCGCCATCGCGAGGGCCTTGCGCAGGCCCCGGTAGCCCTCGTGCCGTTCGTAGGTGGCCAGGGTCCAGGACTCCGGCTGGTCCCAGAAGGCGGAGAGGACGGGGGCGAGGAGCTTCTCGGGGCTGGTGCCGTTCTGGTCGAGCTGGGTCGCCATGGTCATCACTCCCCCTCCTCGGCTGCGCCGGGCTGCGGTTCGTCCTGGGGATGCGCGCCGTCCCGGGGCCGTACGACCCGCTGCGGGATCTCGCCCTTGGCGAGCCGGAGGCCGATCAGCGAGGCGGGCCCGGCACCGCCGGTGGCCTCGACGGCGCCGGGGCGCTCGTCGGGGAAGCCGGCCAGGATCCGGGCGGTCTCCTTGTACGTGCAGAGCGGGGCGCCCCGGGTGGGTTCGACGGTGCGGCCGTCGCGGAGGTCGTCGACGAGCCGGGTGGCGCTCTGTGGCGTCTGGTTGTCGAAGAACTCCCAGTTGACCATCACCACGGGCGCGAAGTCGCAGGCGGCGTTGCACTCGATGTGTTCGAGCGTGATCTTCCCGTCCTCGGTGGTCTCGTTGTTGCCGACACCGAGGTGCTCCTTGAGCGTGTCGAAGATGGCGTCGCCGCCCATCACCGCGCAGAGCGTGTTGGTGCAGACCCCGACCTGGTAGTCGCCGCTGGGGGCGCGCCGGTACATGGAGTAGAAGGTCGCGACGGCGGTGACCTCGGCGGTGGTCAGGCCGAGCAGCCCGGCGCAGAACGCCATGCCCGTACGGGAGACGTATCCCTCCTCGGACTGGGTGAGGTGCAGCAGGGGAAGGAGTGCGGACCGGCTGTCCGGGTAGCGCGCGATGATGTCCTTCGCGTCGGCCTCCAGCCGGGCGCGCACATCGGCCGGGTAGTCCGGCGCGGGCAGCTGCGGCATGCCCAGGCTGACCTGGGAATCGGGCGGTGTGGCGGTCACCGGTCGACGCCTCCCATCACGGGGTCGATGGACGCCACGGCGACGATGACGTCGGCGATCTGGCCGCCCTCGCACATCGCTGCCATGGACTGGAGATTGGTGAAGGACGGGTCGCGGAAGTGGACCCGGTACGGGCGGGTGCCGCCGTCGGAGACGACATGCGCGCCGAGTTCGCCCTTGGGCGACTCCACGGCCGCGTACGCCTGGCCGGCCGGGACCCGGAAGCCCTCCGTCACCAGCTTGAAGTGGTGGATCAGCGCTTCCATCGAGGTGCCCATGATGTTCTTGATGTGGTCGAGCGAGTTACCGAGTCCGTCCGGGCCGAGCGCGAGCTGCGCGGGCCAGGCGATCTTCTTGTCGGCGACCATCACCGGGCCCGGCTCCAGCCGGTCGAGGCACTGTTCGACGATCCGCAGCGACTGGCGCATCTCTTCGAGGCGGATGAGGAAGCGGCCGTACGCGTCGCAGGTGTCGGCGGTCGGGACGTCGAAGTCGAAGGTCTCGTAGCCGCAGTACGGGTCGCTCCTGCGCAGGTCGTGCGGGAGGCCGGCGGAGCGCAGGACGGGTCCTGTGGCGCCGAGGGCCATGCAGCCGGTCAGGTCGAGATAACCGACGTCCTGCATACGGGCCTTGAAGATGGGGTTGCCGGTGGCGAGCTGGTCGTACTCCGGGAGGTTCTTCCTGAGCTTCTTCACCAGCTCGCGCAGGGAGTCGGTGGCGCCGGGGGGCAGGTCCTGGGCGAGGCCGCCTGGCCGGATGAACGCGTGGTTCATCCGCAGGCCGGTGATCAGCTCGTAGGCATCGAGAATCAGTTCACGATCGCGGAAGCCGTAGATCATGATCGTCGTCGCGCCGAGTTCCATACCGCCGGTGGCGATGCAGACGAGGTGCGAGGAGAGCCGGTTCAGCTCCATGAGCAGGACGCGCAGGAGGGTGGCCCGGTCGGGGATGTCGTTCTCGATGCCGAGGAGTTTCTCGACGCCCAGGCAGTACGCCGTCTCGTTGAAGAACGACGTCAGGTAGTCCATGCGCGTGACGAAGGTGGTGCCCTGCGTCCAGTTGCGGAATTCGAGGTTCTTCTCGATACCGGTGTGCAGATAGCCGATACCGCAGCGGGCCTCGGTGACGGTCTCGCCGTCGATCTCCAGGATCAGCCGCAGCACTCCGTGGGTGGAGGGGTGCTGGGGGCCCATGTTGACGACGATCCGCTCGTCGTCGGCCTGGGCGGCGGACTGGACGACCTCGTCCCAGTCGCCGCCGGTGACCGTGTAGACGGTGCCCTCGGTGGTCTCCCTGGGCGGGGCGGCGGAGGCGTCGGGAGCGTCCGCGGAAGCGTGTGAAGTGGTCATCAGGAGTACGACCTCCGCTGGTCCGGAGCCGGGATCTGGGCGCCCTTGTACTCGACGGCGATGCCGCCGAGCGGGTAGTCCTTGCGCTGCGGGAAGCCCTGCCAGTCGTCCGGCATCATGATCCGGGTCAGGGCCGGATGTCCGTCGAAGATCAGACCGAAGAAGTCGTACGTCTCGCGCTCGTGCCAGTCGTTGGTCGGATAGACCCCTACGAGGGACGGCACATGCGGGTCGGCGTCCGGGGCGGAGACCTCCAGCCGGATCAGCCGGCCGTGGGTGAGCGAGCGCAGATGGTAGACGGCGTGCAGCTCGCGGCCCTTGTCGTTGGGGAAGTGGACGCCCGACACCCCCGTACACAGCTCGAAGCGGAGGGCGGGGTCGTCGCGCAGGGTGCGGGCGACGCGGACGAGGTGTTCGCGGGCGATGTGGAAGGTGAGTTCGCCGCGGTCGACGACCGTCTTCTCGATGGCGTTGCCGGGGAGGAGTCCCTGCTCCTCCAGGGCGCCTTCGAGTTCGTCGGCGATCTCGTCGAAGGCTCCGCCGGGTCCGCCGTACGGCCGAGGGGTCGCGCCGGGGAACATGACGGTCCTGACGAGGCCGCCGTAGCCCGTGGTGTCCGCGCCCTTGGCGGCGCCGAACATGCCGCGCTGGACGCGGATGGCCTCGCCGGTGCCGTCGTGCGGAACGGGAACGGCGTCCTCTGGTCGCTGCTCGTCACTCACCGGAGAAGCCCCTTCATCTCGATCGTCGGAAGCGCCTTCAGCGCCGCTTCCTCCGCCTCACGGGCCGCTTCCTCGGCGTTCACCCCGAGCTTCGAACCCTGGATCTTCTGGTGGAGCTTGAGAATCGCGTCCATCAGCATCTCGGGGCGCGGCGGACAGCCGGGCAAATAGATATCGACCGGGACGATATGATCCACACCCTGCACAATCGCGTAATTGTTGAACATTCCGCCCGATGAAGCGCAAACCCCCATGGAAATAACCCACTTGGGGTTGGGCATCTGGTCATAGACCTGCCGCAGGACGGGCGCCATCTTCTGGCTGACCCGTCCGGCCACGATCATCAGGTCGGCCTGGCGCGGCGAGCCGCGGAAGACCTCCATCCCGAACCGCGCCAGGTCGTACCGCCCGGCGCCGGTCGTCATCATCTCGATGGCGCAGCAGGCGAGGCCGAAGGTCGCGGGGAACACCGACGACTTCCGCACCCAGCCCGAGGCCTGTTCGACGGTGGTCAGCAGAAAACCGCTCGGCAGCTTCTCTTCGAGTCCCATGGGTTCCCCCTCAGCCCCTTCAGTCCCATTCCAGGCCGCCGCGCCGCCACACATACGCATAGGCGACGAAGACGGTGAGCACGAAGAGCAGCATCTCCACGAGCCCGAAAATCCCCAGGGAGTCGAAGGTGACCGCCCAGGGGTAAAGGAAGACGACCTCGATATCGAAAATGATGAAGAGCATCGCCGTCAGGTAGTACTTGATGGGGAATCGGCCGCCTCCGGCCGGCGTCGGCGTGGGCTCGATGCCACACTCGTACGCTTCGATTTTCGCCCGGTTGTAGCGCTTTGGACCGATAAGCGTGGCCATGACCACGGAGAAGATCGCAAACCCGGCCCCCAGAGCGCCGAGCACGAGGATGGGTGCGTAGGCATTCACGCCCCTCAGCTCCTTCCAGTCGTCCTTGACCGTTGGATCGCACCGGGCGGTTCACATCGCCGCCCCGCCGCGGATCGCTGAAGATCGCGTACATGTGAGGCAGTTCACAAGCCCGACTGCCCCGCATCCTATGCCGACTGGTCTGTGATCTGCGACACGGGGTACAGCAACGTCTTTGTGATCTCCACCACCTGACGAAGGATCATGAACCCGGGTGAGCGGTGATCTTCATACGCGAAGGCGCCACGCGATCACCAGATGTGACATTCACGCCTGTTGACGCTGGTCGGAGGGGTGCGGCCCTACCAAGAGATGCAACCTACAAACAAATTGGCGATGAGACGCTTTCGAGTGATAAGGCGCGGGGACTCACTCGGGCGAGGGGTACGCAGGGAGCGAAGTGGACACGTGCACGCATTCACGAGCAAAGAAGTACGTGCTCGCGCGGGGCCGGAGCAGGTACCGCGGGCGCCGTGATCCCCTTGACGGCCGAACGGTGACCTCCCTGTGACCTGCACCACTCCACCCCACCCCGCAGAGAAGCGGGCTTGGCCATCGAATCGAAGGGGTGGTATGCACTCGGCAATTCGGACCTTTAGCGGAAAGGCTCAGATCACAGCCGTGTTCACCCATGCCCGGTTTGACCGTTACGGCGTCAATAAGGCCCGGCGCTAAGCGGATTCACAGATTCCGGGCACAACTGTGGCGCAGGACACGTTTCTTGACGGGAATGGGGTCCGGCCTGATAGCGGTTGTCCCATGTCCCACACCGCTCAGATACCCAGCCACCGGAAACCCCGCCGGAGCGCGCAGAAGGTCACCGTCATCCGCGCCGGAGTCACCGGTGGTGTGCTCAGCACCATCGCGATCGCCGCGGCCGCCGGTCCGGCGAACGCCGACGCGGTGACCCAGACCATCGAGATGCCCACGCTCACCTCCGGGCTCGCGAGCGACTTCGCCAAGTCCGCCGACGCCACCCAGCGGGTCGCCAACAACCTGGACCTGCGCGCCCAGGAGGACGCCGCGGTCGCCAAGGCCGCGAAGTCCGCCAAGACGGCCAAGGCCGAGGCGGAGCGCAGGGCAGAGGCGGAGAAGAAGAAGGCGGAGGCCGAGGCCCGCGCCGAGGCCGCCCGGGTCGCCGAGGCCGAGCGCGCCTCCCGTACCGCCGAGCGGACCGTCCTCACCGCGTCCTCCTCGAACACGGGATCGGGTTCCAACTCCGGCTCCTCCACCGGGTCGTCCACCGCGACCAGCACCACGTCGACCGTGACGTCGCAGGCGACCGGCTCCGCCGCAGCCGTCGTCGCGTTCGTCCAGTCGCACGTCGGCGACGCGTACATCATGGGCTCCACCGGCCCCAACGCGTGGGACTGCTCCGGCCTCGTCCAGGCCGCGTACAACCAGATCGGTGTGAACCTCCCCCGGGTGTCGCAGGACCAGTCGACGGCCGGCACCCAGGTCTCGCTGAGCAACCTCCAGCCGGGCGACATCCTCTACTGGGGCGGTGCGGGCAGCGCTTACCACACGGCCATCTACATCGGCGACGGCCAGTTCATCGGCGCCCAGAACCCCAGCAAGGGCGTCGTACAGGCCTCCCTGGACTACGACCCGCCGAGCGGCGCCGTCCGCGTCCTCTGAGCGCCTCCACAAGCTCGGCCGAGGCCCGCACCCCGCTGCTCGGGGGGTGCGGGCCTCAGTCGTACCCCGGTTCGACTCGCGGGTAACCCGGATGGCTGACACACGCCACGGGCGCACCGAACGCCTCACGGGTGGGTAGGACTGGACCAGCCGCTCGTGAGGGCGGCGGTGAACGGATCGGAGCCCTGCCGCGTAGTAGTGAGTCAGTACCGAGTCAGCACGTCTTGGATCACACCTCGCACCAAGGGCGATCTCCCTGCCCAGGAGGAACCCCCCATGACCACCAAAGGCATCGACGTCTCGTCCCACCAGAACTCGACCTACAGCACGACCGGCCTCGACTTCGTCTTCGTCAAGGCCACCGAGGGGACGTCGTACCTCAACCCCAGGATGACCGCGCAGGCCGGGCACGCCCGCGCCGCCGGACTCGTCGTCGGCTTCTACCACTTCCTGCGGCCCGGGGACATGAAGGCGCAGGCCACGTACTTCGTGGAGAAGTGCGCGAGCCTCCCGCACGACCCGCTCTTCGCCGACTGGGAGGACGACGGCGTCTCCAACGCCGAGAAGGACGCCTTCATCGCCGAGGTGAAGCGGCAGCGCGGCGCCACCCACCGGGTCGGCCTCTACTGCGGCCAGTACTACTGGCTGAACCGCGATAAAACGAGCAACGCGGGCGACGCGCTGTGGATCGCGGACTACGTGACGGCGGGCAAGCCCCGGATCACCGCGCCCTGGAAGTTCCACCAGTACACGGACAGTCCGATCGATACGAACGTCGGGGCGTTCGCCGACCGGGCCGCACTGCGCGCCTGGGCGAAGAAGGGCTGAGACGGTGACCCCGGTCTCAGGCTTTCGGCGCCACCTTCGACAGGCCGTTGATGACGCGGTCCATCGCGTCACCGCCCGTCGGATCCGTCAGGTTCGCCAGCATCTTCAGGGTGAACTTCATCAGCAGCGGATGGGTCAGCCCGTGCTGGGTGGCCAGCTTCATGACCTTCGGGTTGCCGATGATCTTCACGAACGCGCGGCCCAGCGTGTAGTAGCCGCCGTAGGTGTCCTTGAGGATCTTCGGATAGTGCCGCAGCGCCAGTTCGCGCTGGCCGGGGGTGGCGCGGGCATGGGCCTGGACGATGACGTCCGCCGCGATCTGCCCCGACTCCATGGCGTACGCGATGCCCTCGCCGTTGAACGGGTTGACCATGCCGCCCGCGTCACCGACCAGCAGCAGGCCCTTGGTGTAGTGCGGCTGCCGGTTGAACGCCATCGGCAGCGCGGCGCCGCGGATCGGCCCCGTCATGTTGTCCGGGGTGTACCCCCACTCCTCCGGCATCGAGGCGCACCAGGCCTTGAGCACCTCGCGCCAGTCCAGCTCCTGGTACGCGGAGGACGAGTTGAGGATCCCCAGGCCGACGTTGGACGTACCGTCGCCCATGCCGAAGACCCAGCCGTAGCCGGGCAGCAGCTTGTCCTCGCCGGGGCCTCGCCGGTCCCACAGCTCCAGCCAGGACTCCAGATAGTCGTCGTCGTGGCGGGGCGAGGTGAAGTACGTGCGGACGGCCACCCCCATCGGCCGGTCCTCGCGCCGGTGGAGGCCCATCGCGAGGGAGAGCCGTGTCGAGTTGCCGTCGGCGGCGACGACGAGCGGCGCGCGGAAGGTGACCGGGGTCTTCTCCTCGCCGAGCTTGGCGTGCACACCGACGATCCGGCCGGTGCGCTCGTCCAGGATCGGGGCTCCGACGTTGCACCGCTCGTACAGCCGGGCGCCGGCCTTCTGGGCCTGGCGGGCGAGCAGGTCGTCGAAGTCGTCCCGCTTGCGGACCAGTCCGTAGTCCGGATACGCGGCGAGGTCCGGCCAGTCGAGCTGGAGCCGTACGCCGCCGCCGATGATCCGCAGGCCCTTGTTCCGCAGCCAGCCGGCCTCTTCGGAGATGTCGATCCCCATCGACACCAACTGCTTGGTGGCGCGGGGCGTCAGGCCGTCGCCGCAGACCTTCTCGCGCGGGAAGGCCGTCTTCTCCAGCAGCAGGACGTCGAGTCCGGCCTTGGCCAGGTAGTACGCCGTCGTCGAACCGGCCGGTCCGGCGCCGACGACGATGACATCCGCGGTGTTTTCGGAGAGGGGCTCGGTCACAGCGGGTTCTCCCGAAGACTAGAAATGGCGTACCGGTCGGCACTCGACATGTGCAGTCTATGGGTGCGTACCGATCTCCCCAGTGAAGGGCTGCCCTCGTGGACCACATCACCAAGCCGCTCCCCGTGGTACAGCTCCGCGTGCCCACGGAGGAGGACGCGTTCCTCTGGCACGAGGTCTTCAACGACCGTGAGGTGATGGAGTTCCACGGCGGCGCCCCCGCCGAACTCTCGGTGTACGCGGAGCTGACCGCGCGGCAGCGCAGGCACGACGCGGAGCGCGGCTTCTGCTTCTGGACGATGCTGGACGGGCAGGGCGAGGTCATCGGCTTCACCGGCGCCCAGCCCTGGCCGCACCAGCACATGGGGCCGGTCGGCGAGATAGAGATCGGCTGGCGCCTGGGCCGGGCGCACTGGGGCCGGGGCTACGCGACGGCCGCCGCCCGCACCACACTGGAGCGGGTCCGGGCGGCGGGCGTCGAGCGCGTCGTGGCGATGGTCAACTCCCGCAACACCCGCTCGGCGGCGTTGGCCAGGCGGCTGGGCATGGAGGAGGACGAGACGTCCGCGTTCTCGTTCTCCTCGAAGACGGACGGGACGGAGCAGCGGGCGCTCTGCTTCCGGCTCGACCTGTGACCCGGCAGCCCCTGCATATGCCGGAGCACCGCCACAAGAGTCACCACTCAGGCATCGATGTGTCATTTGCGGCCAAGTACTGAAGTAAAGCGAAAGGGATCAGTCGCTTCCCCGGATGCTGTGCGAGCACCGGCCCTGCCCGGGCCGGTCTCACCGAAGGAGCGATCCTTGAAGAAGCTACTGGCCCGGACGACGGCCGCCCTCGCCACGGCCGCCTCGCTCGTACTGATGCCGCTGGCCGCCTCTCCCGCCCGGGCGGCCGTCGCCGCCGACCACCCCGGGATGACCTGGAGCGTGGTCAACAAGGGGAGCGACGGCACCGTCCAGCCCAGCTCCGACGCCGTGACCGACGCGTACAACGGCGACACCCCGGCGAGCGAGACACTGCCCGTGCTGTGTCTGAGAATCACGAACGCGCCCCTGCCCGCCAGTGTCACCCCGGACTTCTATACCGGATGGGCGCGCGGCACGGTCGCCGCGACCCCGCCCGTCCAGGGCAGCACACTGACCGGCCGGGCCGTGGCCGACGCGCTGTGCGCCCAGTACTACGGGCCGGGCTGGCGGATGGCCGAGTTCCATGACGGCCGCTACGGTCCCGATCTGTCGTGGTCGGGCGGCTGGTCGTTCTGGGCCCACGGCTATCTGCCGGAGAACACCCGCTTCTGGGTGGCCATCGACGACCAGGCCGCCAACCCCTGGAACTGACGGGCACCGAGCCGGTGCCGCGGCGGGCTCACGGAACCCGCGAGTCCGTCACGGCCCCCGCTCAGGCGCGTACGCCCCGGTGCAGGGCCACGACCCCACCCGTCAGATCGCGCCACGCCACCTTCGACCAGCCGGCCCGCTGGAGCCGGGCCGCGAGCGCCGGCTGGTCCGGCCAGTCGCGGATCGACTCGGCGAGATAGACATACGCGTCGGGGTTGGAGGAGACGGCGCGCGCGGTCGGCGGGAGCGCGCGCATCAGGTACTCCTCGTACACCGTCCGGAAGGGCGCCCAGGTCGGGTGGGAGAACTCGCAGATCACCACGCGCCCGCCCGGCTTCGTCACCCGGTACAGCTCACGCAGCGCGAGATCGGTGTCCTGGACGTTGCGCAGGCCGAAGGAGATCGTCACCGCGTCGAACACCTCGTCGGCGAACGGCAGCTTCGTCGCGTCGCCCGCCGTGAACGGCATCCACCCGTGCCGCTTCTTGCCCTCGCGCAGCATGCCCAGCGAGAAGTCGCAGGGCACCACGTACGCGCCGGTGGCGGCGAAGGTCAGCGAGGAGGTGGCGGTGCCGGCCGCCAGGTCGAGGACCTTCTCCGCCGGACGCGCGTTCACGGCCTTGGCGACCTCCTTGCGCCACCGCCGGGCCTGGCCGAGCGAGAGCACATCGTTGGTGAGGTCGTAGTTCGCCGCCACTTCGTCGAACATCGAGGCGACTTCGTGCGGCTGCTTGTCCAGGGATGCTCGGGTCACGCCCTCCATTGTGGCAGGGCGTGCCCCGGGCCTCCCGTGTCAGGGCCGTCAGGGCCGTCAGGGGCGTCAGGGGCGTCGGGGCCGTCAGGGGCGTCGGGGCATCAGCCATCGCCGTCGGAGCCGTCAGGGCAGGAGCCTCGGTGCCCGTTTCGCGGCGACGTCCTCCACCCAGCCGAAGAGCGCGACGGCGACGGCGATCAGCACCCACGCGACCCCGAACTGGAACCACTGGCTGTCGAGCGGCAGATCCTGCTCGAAGGCCGGGACGTTCCACATCAGATCGATCAGCGGCACGGACACCATCAGCGCCACCTCGTGCCAGAGATAGACCGTCACCGCGCGCGCGTTGAAGATCTTCACGATCCGGTCGGCCACCGGCCACCGCGCGAGCCGGCCGAAGTCCGGCCGGAACCGCAACAGCAGCAGCACGAACCCCCCGGACCACAGCGCCTGGGCGAGCGGGATGTCGTCCAGGTCGTACGTACCGTCGACCTGATGGCCGAAGGCCCACCAGCCGCCGACGGCCATCAGCGGCAGCGCCGCCCCGATCACCGCGCCCGGCCCCAGCCGGTCCAGCACCCCGTCGCGGTGGGCGAAGCCGAGCAGCCAGCAGAAGAGAAAGACGGACAGATCGCTGAGCGCGCTGCCGAGCCGCCCGTCCGGCACGCTCCACACCGTCTCGAAGACGACGACCGGGACGAGGGAGAGCAGCAGCACGGGAAGGGGCGCGAGCCGGAACGCCCGCAGCAGCACCGGCGACAGCAGCACGAACCAGAGGTACGTACGCAGATACCAGAGCACCGCCCACGCCTGCTCGCCCCACGCGTTGCCCGGCGGATCCCCCACCGGCAGCACCCAGTAGAGGATGTCCGCGCCGGGCAGCCATCCGTGCTTCGCCATCGCCACCACGAGGACCAGCGCGAAGACCCACAGCGGGATCAGCAGCCGCCGCAGCCTGCTCCGGATGACCCGCCCGGCCGGCCGCTCCAGGGAGCGGGCCATCAGCGACCCGGCGAGCGCGAACATCACCCCCATCGACGGGAAGACCAGCCCCAGCCAGGGCCATTCGAAGGTGTGGTACGTGACGACCCGGACCAGCGCGAAGGCGCGCAGCGCGTCGAAGTACCGGTCGCGGCCCCCGCCGGGCGCGGCTCCCGCAGACGCCTCCGCCGCCGCCCCTCTGCGGTGCGCGCCGCCCGCCATCAGAGCGCCTCCGTCCCGGCCTGCGGCGTGCCGACCTGGCCGGTGCGCTTCAGCTTCTGCCAGCGCAGCCGGCCACCCGTGAGCGCCGTGACGCTGGAGTGGATCAGCACGAGATACATCAGCTGCCGGTAGGCGACCTGCTGGAGCGGCAGCATCAGCAGATAGCGGTACTTCTCCCGGTCGAGCCGGAACGCGTACGCGGCGCAGAGCAGTTGTACGAGCAGGACGGCCAGCCACGCCAGCAGCGACGCCTTGAAGTCCACGAAGATCATCGCGTACACGGTGAACACGTCGATGAGGGGCGCGAAGACGGGCGTGACCACCTGGAAGAGCACCACGAGCGGCATGCCCACCCGGCCGAACCGGCCCGAGGGCCCCCGGTCCAGGACCGACCTGCGGTGCTTCCACAGCGCCTGCATCGTGCCGTAACTCCAGCGGTAGCGCTGCCGCCACAGCTGCCCGAGGCTCGCGGGCGCCTCGGTCCAGGCGCGCGCGTGCTCGGCGTAGACGACGCGCCAGCCGGCCCGGTGGAGGGCGATGGTGATGTCGGTGTCCTCGGCGAGGGTGTCCTCGCTCATGCCGCCGACCTCGAGGACGGCCTCCCGGCGGAAGGCGCCGATCGCGCCGGGGATGGTGGGCATGCAGCGCAGCAGGTCGTACATGCGGCGGTCGAGGTTGAAGCCCATCACGTACTCGATGTGCTGCCAGGCACCGATCATGGTGTCGCGGTTGCCGACCTTGGCGTTGCCGGCGACCGCGCCGATCCCCGGGTCGCCGAAGGGCTGGACGAGCAGCCGTACGGTGTCCGGCTCGAAGACGGTGTCGCCGTCCATCATCACGACGATGTCGTACCTGGCCTGCCGTACGCCGTTGTTGAGCGCGGCCGACTTCCCGGCGTTCTCCTGGCGGATGACGCGGACGTTGGGCAGCCCCAGGGACTCGGCGATCTCGGCCGTGCCGTCGGTGGAACCGTCGTCCACGAGGACGATCTCGATGGGGTGGGTGCTCGCGGCGAGGGAGTTGAGGGTGTTGGCGATGCACTCCTTCTCGTTGTACGCGGGCACGATGACGCTCACCGGTTCGTACACCGGCGGCCCCCACGCGAAGCGCCGTCTGTTGCGCTGCCGGTAGTGGCGGCGGGCGAGGATCAGCATCAGCCCGAACCGGCCCATCACGGCGACGCCGACGACCGCGAGACCGGCCGCGAGACCGGGTACGGACCACTCGGCGACGGCGACGGCGGCGATCAGCGCACGGCCCTCCCAGAGGGTGGTGCCGGTGGCCTTGTGGTGGGCGGCCTGGAGGAGGTTGCCACCCTGGGCGCTCTGCGGGCCCCCCTGATTCCCTTGCGGGCCACCGAACCCGTTTCCTCCCTGCTGATCCTGCTGTTGCTGCTGCTGTTGGGCGCCGCTGACCGTGGTGAAGGTGTAGCCCTTCGCCTTCATCTGCTTGATGTACTTGGGCAGCGCCACCAGCGTCTCGTCGCGGTTGCCGCCCGCGTCGTGGAAGAGCACCGCCGCGCCCTTGCCGCTCTTCGGCGTCGCCCACTTGATGATCTTGTCGACCCCCGGCAGCTGCCAGTCCTCGCTGTCGGTGTCGATGAAGACGCTGGTGTACCCCATCGCGCCGAGCCGCTGGTAGACCGGCCAGCTCTCATTGTCGATCGCGTCGTTCGTGGACGAGTACGGAGCCCGGAACAGCGTGGTCGTAATTCCCGCCGCGCCCGCCAACGCCAGTTGGGTCTGCGCTATTTCGCGCTTGACGCGGGCCGCGCTCTGGTACGAGAGATCGACATGGGTGAACGTATGGACGCCGACCTCGTTCCCGTCCGCGACCATCTTCTTCACCACGCCCGGATAGCGGGAAATCATGGAGCCGATCAGAAAGAAAGTGCCGGGTACGTCATTGTCGTCGAGGATCTTGAGTACCTGGTCGGTGTACTCGGGATCCGGGCCGTCGTCGAATGTCAGAACGATGGTTTTGTCGGCCACGGACTGGGTGCGCGGGCGCCCGTTCGCGAAGGTGAGAAAGGGCCCGCCGTCGGAGACCGAGTCGGGCACCTCGCTGCTGCTCGCGTCGGACCGTACGCGCTGGTCGCCGCCGACCTCGGAGCGCAGATAGCCGTCGAGCAGCAGCACGCTGACCAGCCCGACGAGGAGCAGCAGGGCCACGACCACGCGCGGCTTGGGGATCGCCTGGCGGCGGACCTGCCCGATACGGCTGGGGGTGGCGTGACGGCGTTTACGGCTGGAGGCGTTGGTGCTGTTGGTGCTGTTGGTGCCGGCCATCGGATCAGTTGCCACTGCCGGTCGAGGCAGAGGGCGCACCGGAAGGCGCGCCTGTGGGCATACCGCTCGGCTGTCCGCTCGGCGGCGCCGACGGCATCCCGCTCGGCGGCGCCCCCTCCCCCGGCGGTACGTTCCCCGCGCCACCGGCGCCGCCCCCGCCCTCCGCCGCCGCGGGACCGCCGTTGAACGGCGAGATCTCCGACGGTGTCAGGGAGATCCCGCCCATGAAGGCGAGCCCGAGCACGGCGACATAGCCGACGCAGACCACGCCGAACACGATCCCCGCGCGGCGCAGCAGCCGGGACCTGCGTCCTGACGTGTCCACGAATACGGGGCCTTCCCGGTGGCCGGTGCCACGCTTGCGACGGCGGCGGCCACGCGGCGCTGATCGGTTCTCAAGGGCGGAGTCGGAATGCATGCGAGCACGGTCGCCGTTGGTTATGTGTGAATCCTGTGCTTCCCGGTCGGCATTGCTATGAATGCGGTCCATCCCTGTCAATGAGCTGAGAAAAGCACCGCGCGGACCACCGTCCGGGGTACTCTCCGCACCCCATAACCCGCAGCGTGAAAGCGGCAGTTGGCAGAAGATCCCGAACAGCTTTCCGGGCTGCTGTGCGGTCCGTCACCCCATTCGCCCGTGAGAGGCTCGCTTCCGTCTTCTTGTCCTTCATGTCCTTCGTTCCGAGACGGAAATCACGAAAGCAGGTGCATTCACCATGCGGAGTTTCCCGAACCGGGCGGCGGTATGGCTGGCAGGAGCGGTCGCGCTGAGCCTGGCCTGCGCGGGCTGCTCGACGGGTACGGCCGCCGACACCGGCCAGGGCTCCGCACCTCCGGGCGCGCCGTCGGGGCCCGGCGGGCCCTCCAGCGATACGGGCAAGGGCGCGGGCACCGCCACCACCACGACCGCCTTCGCCCCGTACGTCAGCGCCACCACCGCCGCGAGCACCGACACGACCGGCTCCCCGGCCACGTACAACCTCGCCTTCGCTGTGGCCGACGGCACGGACGGCAGCGCCACGTGCGCCCCCGCCTGGGGCGGTACGGCGGCGTACGACAGCGCGGCCGTGGCGGCCCGTACGGCGAAGCTGACCGCCTCAGGCGCCGATATCCGGGTCTCCTTCGGTGGCGCCGCCAGCACCGAGCTGGCGCTCGCCTGCGGCAGTGCCGACAAGCTCGCGGCGGCCTACGCGAAGGCGCTCGACGCGATCGGCGCGTCCAAGGCCGACTTCGACATCGAGGGCAGCGCCCTCACCGACACCGCCTCGATCACCCTGCGGAACAAGGCGCTCGCCCAGCTCCAGCGGAAGCGCGACCTCGACATCACCTACACCCTGCCGGTGATGCCCGACGGCCTGGAGAAGACCGCGACCGCCGTCCTCACCGACGCCGCGAAACAGGGCGTGGACCTCTCGGCCGTGAACATCATGGCCATGAACTACAGCACCTCGGACACCGGCGACATGGGCGACTACGCCGAGAGCGCCGCCGAGGCCGCGCACGGCCAGATAGCCGACGCCCTCGGGCTGTCGTCCGCCAAGGCGTGGCGGGCCCTGCACATCACCGCGATGATCGGCGTCAACGATGTCGCCGGCGAGACCTTCACCCTCGCGGACGCGGCCCAACTCCGTACGTTCGCCCGGCGGAAGGGCGTGGGCGCGCTCTCCATGTGGGCGACCTTCCGCGATCAGCGGTGCGCGGACGGGGTGTCGACGGCCAAGGCGTCGGACACGTGCAGCGGCGTCGACCAGGAGACGGGCGCCTTCGCGAAGGCGCTCGCCGGTACGGAGACCGACTGAGCCGGTCGCTCAGGCCCGCCGGTGCAGCAGCCGCCCCGCGCACACCGTCGCCACGCACCGCCCGTCCGCGTCGAACACCGCGAGGTCGGCGCGGCCCGCCTCCACGATCGCCGTACGCCGGTCCGTCCGGTCCGTCCGGTCCGTCTGCCGGCCGCCCGGCAGGACCAGCACCCCGGCGCGCGCGGCGGCGGCCCGGACGCCCGGCTCCGCCGCGTACTCCTCGAGCACCGCCACCGCGCCCCGTTTCAGTACGGCGTGGATCCGCTCGCGCGGGCTCGGCGCGTCGGGCAGCGGCCCGTCGTGGACGAGCGCGGGCCCCAGGACGCCGCTCCACCGCCGTACCCGGGCGGCCGGGAAACGTTCCCGCAGGTCGTCGTACGGACCGATCGCGCCGATCCGGTCGCCGCTCACCACGACCGCGCCCACGGCAGCGCCCCCGGCCGAGTCGGGGCCGTCCCAGGCCGCACGGACCTCGTCGGCGGTGTGCAGGGTCTCCAACGCGGGCTCCGGGCTCTCAGTTGGTGGCGATGAGCTTCAGCTCGGGGTGGGCCGTACCGCCCTCGATCGCCGTCGACGAGATGTGCGAGGCCACGCGGTCGTCGACCGGGTCGTTCGCCGGATCGTCGTGCACGACGAGGTGCTCGTACGTCGTGGCGCGCTGCGCCGGGACGCGGCCCGCCTTGCGGATCAGGTCGATGATCTCCAGCCGGTTGGAGCGGTGCCTGGCCCCCGCCGACGAGACGACGTTCTCCTCCAGCATGATCGAGCCGAGGTCGTCCGCGCCGTAGTGCAGCGACAGCTGGCCGACCTCCTTGCCGGTGGTCAGCCAGGAGCCCTGGATGTGCGCGACGTTGTCGAGGAAGAGGCGCGCGATCGCGATCATGCGCAGGTACTCGAAGAGGGTGGCCTGCGTCCGGCCCTTCAGCTTGTTGTTCTCCGGCTGGTACGTGTACGGGATGAACGCGCGGAAGCCGCCCGTCCTGTCCTGCACGTCCCGGAGCATCCGCAGGTGTTCGATGCGCTCGGCGTTGGTCTCGCCCGTACCCATGAGCATGGTGGACGTGGACTCGACGCCCAGTCCGTGCGCGGTCTCCATGATCTCCAGCCAGCGCTCGCCCGACTCCTTGAGCGGGGCGATCGCCGTACGCGGCCGGGCGGGCAGCAACTCGGCGCCGGCGCCCGCGAAGGAGTCGAGACCGGCGGCGTGGATGCGCCGGATCGCCTCGTCGACCGTGACCTTGGAGAGCCGCGCCATGTGCTCGACCTCGGAGGCGCCGAGGGAGTGGATGACCAGCTGCGGGAATTCCTTCTTGATGGCGGAGAAGTGCTTCTCGTAGTACTCGACGCCGTAGTCCGGGTGGTGGCCGCCCTGGAACATGATCTGCGTACCGCCCAGTTCGACGGTCTCCGCGCAGCGGCGCAGGATGTCGTCGAGGTCGCGGCTCCAGCCCTTGGCGGTGTCCTTGGGCGCGGCGTAGAAGGCGCAGAACTTGCAAGCCGTCACACATACGTTCGTGTAGTTGATGTTCCGCTCGATGATGTACGTCGCGATGTGCTCGGTGCCCGCGTACCGGCGGCGGCGTACGGCGTCGGCGGCGGAGCCCAGCGCGTGCAGCGGCGCGGAACGGTAGAGGACGAGCGCTTCCTCGGGCGTGATCCGGCCGCCGGCGGCGGCACGGTCGAGGACGCCAGCGACGTTCACGGACGTGGGGTCGGCCTTTTCGGTCACTGGGGCGGGTCCTTCCCGAGGGGGTGCTGACGACCGATCCAGCCTACGCCAGGCGGGTCGGCGGACCGGCGAGCGGCCTGGCGTAGGCACTGACTCACCGGCCCTCGGGATCCGCTCACCGCTTCTGCGGGGTGAGCGTGCCGTGCGGAGTTCCGGCCGCCGCGTCCCGCGAGTCGTAGGTGACGCTGGAGCCGTCGCCCGCGAGGGAGTAGACCACCTCGACCGTGCCACCGGTGCAGAGACCTGCGGCGGAGGACTTGTCCGGATCCAGGCGCTCCGTGATCAGCAGCTCCCGGTCGTCGGAGGTGACGGAGACCAGCGTCCCGACGCCGTGGCACGCCAGTTCGTCGCCGAGGCCGGGGAACTGATTGGTCGTACGGACGACGGCCTCGCCCTTCACGCCCTTGCTGAATACGGCCGTGAGGGTGCCCCCCGGCAGGCCGGAACCGGTGGTGACGTTCCCCTTCCAGGTGCCCACGAAGCCGGCGGGCAGCTCGGCGATGCTCCCTCCGGCGTCGCCGGGCGCGGTGTCGCCGGGCGCGGTGTCGCCGGGCGCGGTGTCGCCGGGCGCGTCGGGCGCGGGCTCGGCCCCGGTGCCGGGCTCGGCGGCGGGCGCGGTGGCGGATCCGGTGGGGCTGGTTACCGTGCCGCTGCCGACATCGCTCGTACTGCTGCTGCCGCCACCCGGGAAGAGGTCGAGGAGGAACGCGCCGCCCACGGTCGCCACGGCCAGCGCGCCCGCCACGGCGAGGGCGATGGTGCAGCTCATCCTGCGGGTACGCGGCCGGGCGCCGGCCCCGGACGCCCCGCCCGGCGCCGTACCCGGATCCGTACCGCTGTCGGCGGTGACGGAGAAGGACAGCCGCTGCGCCGGCACCGCGTGGGCGACCGGCTCGGCGGGCGCGCCGGTGAGCGCCGGGCTGCTGAACGGTACGAGCCCGGTGTCCGCCGCCGAAGCCGGGCCGGCCTGGCCGACCGGCGCGACCACCGCCACGGGCGCCGCAGCGTCCAGGTCCAGCAGCCGCACCGCCGCCCGGCTGACCTCCTCCACCAGCGGCCCCGGCAGCCATCCGCCCGCCGCGACCAGCGCCCCCGCGCCGCCGTCGCCGGGCGCGAGCCGCCGGGCGATCTCCTCGGGCGCGGGCCTGGCGGCGGGGTCCTTGGCGAGGCAGGACGCGGCCAGCTCCCGCAACTCGCCGCCGAGGGAGCCGAGTTCCGGCGCCTCGTGCACCACCTTGTAGAGCAGGGCCGCCGACGAGTCACCGGCGAACGGCCCGGTCCCCGTCGCCGCGTACACCAGCACCGCGCCCAGCGAGAAGACGTCCGCCGCGCCGGCGACGGTCTTGGCCAGTATCTGCTCGGGCGACATATAGCCGGGCGAGCCGACCGAGACACCGGTCGAGGTGAGCGAGGCCGTGCCGTCGATGGCGCGGGCGATCCCGAAGTCGATCAGCCGGGGCCCGTCGAGGGTGAGCAGGACGTTCGACGGCTTGACGTCCCGGTGGACGAGCCCGAGGCCGTGCACGGCCGCGAGCGCCTCCGCGAGCCCGGCGCCCAGCGTCCGTACGGTCCGCTCGGGCAGCGGGCCGTGCCCGGCGACCGCCTGGGTCAGCGAGGGGCCCGCCACATAGCCGGTGGCCACCCACGGAACGTCCGCCTCCGGATCCGCGTCCAGGACCGGCGCGGTCCAGACGCCGCCGACCCGCCGCGCCGACTCCACCTCGCGCCGGAAGCGGGCGCGGAACTCGTCGTCGCGCGCGAAGTGCGGATGGACGACCTTGACCGCGACCGTACGACCGCCCTCGGAGCGGGCCAGATAGACCCGCCCCATCCCGCCCGACCCCAGCCGGCCGAGCAGCCGGTACGGTCCGACGGCCGCCGGCTCACCTGCCTCCAGCGGCTGCATGGACCCCGCCTCCCTGACTCGTCTGCGCAGCAGCCTAGGGGGTCGGACCGGGCCTACGGCGCGAGCAGTTCGACATGTACGTCCGCCGGGAAGCCTGTCGTAGGTCCGGTCCTGCGCGCGAACTCGGCGACGCCCGCGAGCTGGTCGGGGCCGAAGCGGAAGTCGAGCGTCGTGAAGTAGCGCTCCAGCAGCTCCGCGTCGAAGGACTCCCAGCGCGCCGCCTGCTTGGCGACCTGCCCGACCTCCGCCAGCGAGAGGTCCCGGGAGGCGAGGAACGCCTCGTGCGCCTTCTTCACATGCCACGGCTCGCGCGCCAGATAGTCCTTGCGGGCCGCCCAGACCGCGAAGACGAACGGCAGTCCGGTCCACTCCTTCCACATCTGCCCCAGGTCATGGACCTGGAGGCCGAGCCTGGGCGCGTCGTGCAGGGCGGCGCGCAGCGCGGCGTCGCCGATCAGGACGGCCGCCTCGGCGTCCTGCATCATCAGCCCGAGGTCGGGCGGGCACGTGTAGTAGTCGGGTTGGACGCCGTACCGCTCGGCGAGCAGCAGCTCCGCAAGTCGAACGGACGTACGAGACGTGGAGCCGAGCGCCACCCGGGCACCGTCCAGCTGCTCCAGCGGCACCTGCGAAACGATGACGCAGGACATGACAGGACCGTCGCAGCCGACCGCGAGGTCGGGGAATGCGACAAGGTCGTCTGCGTTACGGAGGAATTCGACGAGGGTGATGGGGCCGATATCCAGCTCGCCCCGAATCAGCTGTTCGCTGAGCTTCTCCGGGGTGTCCTTCGTCAGCTCCAGATCAAGGAGTGTTCCGGTCCTGGCGAGCCCCCAATAGAGGGGCAGGCAGTTCAGGAACTGAATATGGCCGACGCGGGGCCGGGTACGCCCGGGCTCACCGCCCGCCTCCGCCGCGACGCCCGTCGCGACATCCGCCACCGCTTCCGCCGGCACGTCCGTCATCACCGCTTCCGCCACCGCTGCTGGCGCTGCCGCTGTGTTTTCCTCGGGACTCTCCACATCGCGAGGCTAGACCTGTGCGGCGGTGGAGGCCGATCCGGGGCGCCCGGGGAGCCCGCTCGGCGTGCCGTTTCGTCAGCGCGGAGGGCGCTATACAAACGTCCGGGTGAAGTGATCTTTCCCTCTACCGCTGCACGCGGAGTGCGTGCTAGGCTCGCCGCAAGTTGCAGTTTGGTTTCCCTTGCAGTACAGAGCCTGCGGAGCATGTGACCCGCAGGCTTTTGTAGTTTTCAGACTTCTTTGCAGGTTCTGGAGCAGGGCAACCCTTTGGCCCAAGGAGGGCTTATGGCTACCGGAACCGTCAAGTGGTTCAACGCTGAAAAGGGCTTCGGCTTCATCGCCCAGGACGGCGGCGGCCCGGATGTCTTCGTCCACTACTCCGCGATCAACGCGTCCGGGTTCCGCTCCCTCGAGGAGAACCAGGTCGTGAACTTCGACGTCACTCAGGGCCCGAAGGGCCCGCAGGCGGAGAACGTCACCCCGGCCTAGTCTCCCGGGTCGGCGATCGCGCACGACTTAGCAGTAACCAAGGAGCCCTGCTTCCCCCACTCGGGTGGGGAAAGCAGGGCTCCTGCCTGTGCGGGGTGCGCCGGCCGCCGGCCGCCGTATACGGCGCGGTTACGAACCGTAACGGCAGCCCGCTCCGTGCCCGCTCCGTGCTCGCTCCTACTGGACGGCGCCGTCCTCCTGCGTCCGGTTGGACTCCAGGCGGGCGTCCAGCCTGGCCTTCGCGTGGTCGACCTTGGGGGCGAGCTGGGCGGACATCTCGTCGCGCTGCTTGCGCAGCAGGACGAAGCTGAGCGGCGCCGAGACGACGAGGGAGAGCAGCAGGACCCAGATGAAGTTGGAGTCGCCCAGGCCCTTCGGCAGGATGCCGAACTGGACCAGGACGGCCACGACGGCGAACGAGCCGACGAAGATGCCCAGGCGCATGACGCTGTACCGGATGGTGGCGTTCGTCTTCGCAGCGGTCACGGCGGGGCCTTCTCTCTCGTCTGGTGTCCGAACAAGTCAAGCATGTCCCGTTCGGTACCTGTTCCTTCGGTACCTGTTCCTCGGTACCTGTTCCTCGGTACGCACTCAGCGGTGCAGCGGGAGCAGCATCGTGATGTCGTCGCGGTCGTCGCCCGGGGAGACCCTGATCGCGTCGGGGACGCGGCCGACCTCCTTGTAGCCGCAGGCCGCGTAGAACGTGTCCGCGCCCGTACCGCCCCGGCAGGTGAGCCGGATCGCCTCGATGCCGTCCAGGCCGCGCGCGGCGTCCGCCGCGGCGGCCATCAGGTCGCGGCCGTAGCCCTTGCCCTGGTGGCCGGGGTGCACCATGACGGTGTAGAGCCAGAGCCAGTGCCGCATCAGCCGGTGGGTGTTGAGCGTGAGGAACGCCGTCGCGGCGACGGCGCCCGTCTCGTCGTACCCGACCAGCAGCCGGGACCGGCCCTCGGCCATCGCCGTGAAGTGTTTGAGCAGCTCGGGCCGTATGTCCTCGGGCGTCACGGGCGGTACGAAGCCGACGGCGCCGCCCGCGTTGGTGACGTCCGCCCAGAGCGCGAGCAGCCCGTCGCGCAGGGCGGCGTCCACCTTCGGGTCCAGCTCGAATATGAGTGCCACGTCCGGGACCGCCTCAGATCCGCATGGGCTGCGGGGACTCGCGGCGGTCCGCGTCAGGACCCGGGTACTCGCGGATGATCTCGTAACGGGTGTTCCGCTCGACGGGGCGGAAGCCCGCGTCGCGGATGAGGTCGAGCAGGTCCTCACGGCCGAGCTTGTTCGGCGTGCCGTAGTTGTCCGCGTCGTGCGTGATCTTGTACTCGACGACCGAGCCGTCCATGTCGTCCGCGCCGTGCTGGAGAGCGAGTTGCGCGGTCTGGACGCCGTGCATCACCCAGAAGACCTTGACGTGCGGGACGTTGTCGAAGAGCAGCCGGGAGACCGCGAAGGTCTTCAGCGCCTCGGCACCGGTGGCCATCGTCGTCCGCGCCTGGAGGCGGTTGCGGACCTTGCCATCCTTCATGTCCACGAAGTCGTGCTGGTAGCGCAGCGGGATGAAGACCTGGAACCCGCCGGTCTCGTCCTGGAGTTCGCGCAGCCGCAGTACGTGGTCCACCCGGTGCCGGGGCTCCTCGATGTGCCCGTACAGCATCGTCGCCGGGGTCTTGAGCCCCTTCTCGTGGGCGAGCCGGTGGATACGCGACCAGTCCTCCCAGTGGGTGTTGTGGTCGACGATGTGCTGCCGGACCTCCCAGTCGAAGATCTCGGCGCCGCCGCCGGTCAGCGACTCCAGACCGGCGTCGATCAGCTCGTCGAGGATCTCGGAGGCGGAGAGCCCGGAGATCGTCTCGAAGTGGTGGATCTCGGTGGCGGTGAACGCCTTGAGGGAGACCTGCGGGAGGGCTTCCTTGAGCGCGCTGAGCGAGCGCGGGTAGTAGCGCCACGGCAGCGTCGGGTGGAGGCCGTTGACGATGTGCAGCTCGGTGAGGTTCTCGCCCTCCATCGCCTTGGCGAGGCGGACGGCCTCCTCGATGCGCATGGTGTACGCGTCCTTCTCGCCCGGCTTGCGCTGGAACGAGCAGTAGGCGCAGGACGCCGTGCACACGTTCGTCATGTTGAGGTGACGGTTGACGTTGAAGTGGACCACGTCACCGTTCTTGCGCGTCCGGACCTCGTGCGCGAGCCCGCCGAGCCAGGCCAGGTCGTCCGACTCGTAGAGGGCGATGCCGTCCTCACGGGTCAGCCGCTCACCGGCCCTGACCTTCTCCTCCAGCTCGCGCTTGCGACCTACATCCTGGACAGATGCAGTCATCAGGCCGCCTCCCATACGTCTACCAATCGGGCGGTCCGAGCCTACGCCCCCCTACTGACAACGCCCGAGGCGGCCCTCCGACGGACCGGCGGGGCACGGCTTTCCCGGGCTCACTCCTCGGGCAGTTCACCGACCCGGTTCTCCCACTTCGTGGAGAGAACGATGGTGGTGCGCGTCCGGGAGACGCCCTTCGTGCCGCTCAGCCGGCCGATCGTCCGCTCCAGGCCGTCCACGTCGCCGGCCCTGACCTTGAGCATGTACGAGTCGTCGCCCGCGATGAACCAGCAGTCCTCGATCTCGCTGAGGTCGCGCATCCGCCGGGCGACGTCCTCGTGGTCGGCCGCGTCGGAGAGGGAGATCCCGATCAGCGCGGTGACGCCGAGACCGAGCGAGGCCGAGTCGACGGTGGCGCGGTAGCCGGTGATGATGCCGGCCGTTTCGAGCCGGTTGATACGGTCGGTGACGCTGGGGCCGGAGAGCCCGACGAGCCTGCCCAGCTCGGCGTACGAGGCCCTGCCGTTCTCCCTGAGGGCCTGGATGAGCTGCCTGTCCACGGCGTCCATATGGATTAAAGCCTTCCATTATTCAGCGATCAAGCGAGAATACACAGCCAATCTAAGGCATGTAGAGCAGGATGCCTGCGAATCGGCACTTTCTAGCGGGCGGGGCCGACCGGGCCGCCCCGGGGAGCCGAGCCGCCGCCCAGCTGCCCCTCCCAGCGGCGGTACAGCCGGTGCTCCACCCCTGCCGCGTCCAGTACCCGCCCGGCGACGAAATCCACCAGGTCCTGGATATGGGTCGCGCCCGCGTAGAACGCGGGGGACGCGGGCAGCACCACGGCGCCCGCCTCGTCCAGCGCCACCAGGTGCTTCAGCGTCTGCCCGTTCAGCGGCGTCTCCCGTACGGCGACCACCAGCGGGCGGCGCTCCTTCAGGGTCACGCTCGCCGCGCGCTGGAGCAGGTCCTTCGACAGGCCGAGCGCGACCCCGGCCACGCACGCCGTCGACGCGGGCACGATCAGCATGCCCTTGACGGGGTACGAGCCGGACGAAGGCCCGGCGGCCAGGTCCCCGGCGCCCCAGTGCCGTACGCCGGCGAGGCCCGCGCCGGAACCGGTGCCGCCCGGCTCGAAGGTGGCGGGCTTGCCGTCGGCGCCGCGCGCCAGCCAGGTGCGCAGGTCGTCGCGCCAGTGCGCGTCCCGGAAGGAGATGCCGGTCTCGTCGAGCAGCGTCAGCCGCGCGGCACGGCTGACGACGAGGTCGACGCTCTCACCGGCGTCCAGCAGGCCGCGCAGCACGGCGGCGGCGTACGGCGTCCCCGACGCGCCGGAGACCCCGACGACCCAGGGCCGCCGGGGCTCCCCGGGCTGCTCCCCGGGCTGTCGGGGGGTGGCGTCGTCTGCGTACGGTCCGGGCTTCACAGGTCCGAGCCTATCCGGCGGCCCCGGGCCGGAACCGGGAGCGGCCCCCCGGACGTTGGAAGGGCGAGAGAAGCGGGAAGAAGCGGGAGAAGAGAAGCCGGAAGAGAGACGGGAACCGGCGAGGGGGCCCTGATGCCGTATCCAAATCCGACCACCTACCACTCGACGAATCCGCGGGGGCGCACCTCCCGCGTGAAGGCCGCCGCCGGCGTGATGATCGGCTGGGTCGCGCTGCTCTGGGTGCTGGAGGCGTTCAACAGCGCGACGGGCTCGCTCTCGACGTACGGGCTGAGCCCGCGCGAGGTCGGTGAGCTGCGCGATGTGATCCCGATGGCCTTCCTGCACCACGGCTTCGACCACCTCATGTCGAACACCGTGCCGCTGCTGATCCTCGGGTTCCTCGCGGCGCTGACGGGCCTGCGCCGGTTCGCCGCCGTGGTCCTCACGATCATGCTTGTCGGCGGTCTGGGCGTCTGGCTCACCGCCGCCGACAACACCGTCACGGCGGGCGCCTCCGGCGTGGTCTTCGGCCTGCTCGGCTATCTGCTGGTCCGTGGCTTCGTGGACCGCAACGCGGTGGACATCGTCACCGGCCTGCTGGTGCTGCTCTTCTACGGCTCGGCCCTGTGGGGCGTGCTGCCGACCAACTCGGCCGTCAGCTGGCAGGGCCATCTCTTCGGCCTGATCGGCGGGGTAATGGCGGCGTTCATGTACCGCCGCGAGCCCCCGCTGAACGAGCGGATAACCGGCCGCGGCTGACCGCACGCACGCGGCCGGCCGCACCCGCCCGGCCAGACGCCCGGCTACACGCCCAGACCGCGGACGATCAGGTCGAGGAGCGCGCACACGAAGAGGGCGATCCCGATGAAGCCGTTGACCGTGAAGAACGCGCGGTTCAGCCGGGACAGGTCATGGGGTTTGACGATGGTGTGCTCGTAGAGGAACGCGGCGGCGACGATCACCAGACCGGCCCAGAAGAACGCGCCGGCGTC
Source organism: Streptomyces sp. NPDC093109 (assembly GCF_040701725.1). Classification (NCBI taxonomy): domain Bacteria; kingdom Bacillati; phylum Actinomycetota; class Actinomycetes; order Kitasatosporales; family Streptomycetaceae; genus Streptomyces; species Streptomyces sp. NPDC093109. Next base: position 123,046 of record NZ_JBFBEZ010000002.1, on the reverse strand, counting down.
GGTGGCCAGCGCGTACCAGACCAGCAGGGCCATGGTGACGGCGTGGCAGGCGCGGGCGCCGTACAGGGCGGCCGGGATGCCGAAGCGGGCCGGGACGGAGAGGACACCGTGGGCGCGGTCCGCCTGGACGTCCTGGCAGGCGAAGATCAGGTCGAAGCCGCCGATCCACACCCCGACCGCCAGGCCGAGGATCACCGCGTCCCACGACCAGCTCCCGGTCACCGCCAGCCAGGCGCCGATCGGGCCCATGGCCTGCGCGATGCCGAGGATCGCGTGCGGGAAGTCGGTGAACCTCTTGCCGTACGGATAGACCACCATCGGGACGACGGCGATCGGCGCGAGCGCGAGACAGAGCGGGTTGAGCGCCGCCGCCGCGCCCAGGAAGACGGCGAGGGCGACCAGCGCGCCGGTCCACGCGGACCGTACGGACACCGCGCCCGTCACCAGCTCGCGGCCGGCCGTGCGCGGGTTACGGGCGTCGATCTCGCGGTCGATGATCCGGTTGCAGGCCATCGCGAACGTACGGAGGCCGACCATGGCGACGGTGACCAGCAGCAGCCGGACCCAGTGGACGGTGCCGTCCTGCCGGAACATCGCGGTCAGCGCGGCGATATAGGCGAACGGCAGGGCGAAGACCGAGTGCTCGATCATCACCAGCCGCAGGAATCCCCTGGTCCGGCTCGGCGGCTGCGGCAGTGCCGCGGCGGCGCTGGTCACAGTCCGTACTCCCGCCACCTGCGGTCGACCTTCGCCGCCGTCTCCGGATCCGACTCGACCATCTCCGGCCAGCCCCCGTCCCGGGTGTACCCCTCCTCGGGCAGCTTCCGGGTGGCGTCGATGCCCGCCTTGCCGCCCCAGAACTGCTGGTAGGAGGAGTGGTCGAGATGGTCGACCGGGCCCTCCACCACGGTGAGGTCGCGCGCGTAGTCCGTGTTCCCCAGCGCCCGCCAGGACACCTCGTGCAGATCGTGGACATCGCAGTCCGCGTCGACGACCACGATCAGCTTGGTCAGCGACATCATGTGCGCGCCCCAGATCGCGTGCATCACCTTCTGCGCGTGCTTGGGGTACTTCTTGTCGATCGAGATGATCGCGCAGTTGTGGAAGCCGCCCGACTCGGGCAGGTGGTAGTCCACGATGTCCGGCACGATGATCTTCAGCAGCGGCAGGAAGAAGCGTTCCGTCGCCCGTCCCAGCGGCCCGTCCTCCGTCGGCGGTCGGCCGACCACGATCGACTGGATCAGCGGCTTCCTCCGCATCGTCACGCAGTCGATGGTGAGCGCGGGGAACTCCTCCTGCGGCGTGTAGAAGCCGGTGTGGTCGCCGAACGGCCCCTCGGGCAGCGTCCTGCCCGGTTCGAGCCAGCCCTCGATGACGACCTCGGCGTTGGCGGGCACCTGGAGCGGCACGGTCTTGCAGTCGACCATCTCGATGCGCCGGCCCTGTACGAAGCCCGCGAAGAGGTACTCGTCGATATCGCCCGGCAGTGGCGCGGTCGACGCGTACGTCACCGCGGGCGGACAGCCGAACGCGATCGCGACGGGCAGCCGCTCGCCGCGCTTGGCGGCCACCGCGTAGTGGTTGCGGCTGTCCTTGTGGATCTGCCAGTGCATGCCGATGGTGCGCCGGTCGTGGCGCTGGAGCCGGTAGAGGCCGAGGTTGCGGACGCCGGTCTCGGGGTGCTTGGTGTGCGTCAGCCCGAGGTTGAAGAAGGAGCCGCCGTCCTGCGGCCAGGTGAAGAGCGCGGGCAGCTGGTCCAGGTCCACGTCGTCCCCGGTGAGGACCACTTCCTGGACCGGCGCGTCCTTGATCTTCTTCGGCGGTACGTGCGTCATCGCGCCGAGCTTGCCGAACGCCTCGCGCACCCCGATGAAGCCCTGCGGCAGCTCCGGCTTGAGCAGCCCGCCGATCTTGTCGCTGATGTCGCTGTACGCGGTGAGCCCGAGCGCCTTCAGCAGCCGGCGGTCCGTGCCGTACACGTTCATCGCCAGCGGCATGGACGAGCCGCGTACGTTCTCGAAGAGGAGCGCGGGTCCGCCGGCCTTGTTCACCCGGTCGACGATCTCCGCGACTTCCAGGTGGGGGTCGACTTCGGCCTTGATGCGCTTGAGGTCGCCGTCGCGCTCCAGCGCCCTGAGGAGCGAGCGAAGATCGTCGTAAGCCATGCGCTCCAGTGTGTCATCCTCCCCGGCGGCTTCGGCCGGGGGCGGTACCGCGGGCGCACTCGCTACTCTGGACGTTCAGGGGGGCCGTTCACCCGGTCTCGATCTCCAAGCGCAGGGGGGACCTCCATGCTGCGGGTGCTGATGTTTCTGGTGCCGCTGGCTCTCAGCATCTACGCCTTCATCGACTGCATCACCACCGATGAGAAGGAGATCCGCTTTCTCCCGAAGCCCATCTGGGCCATTCTGGTGCTGCTCTTCCCGCTGGTCGGCTCCATCTCCTGGCTGATCGTCGGCCGGGACCGTACGACGACGGTGCGCGGCGGCGGCTGGATCGCGCCGGACGACAACCCGGAGTTCCTGAAGTCCCTCAAGGACGAGAAGGACCCCGGAGAGCCGGAGAAGAACACCAAAGGCGCCAAGGACGCCGACGACGCCGACGACTCCTCGCACCTGGCGCAGTGGGAAGCGGACCTGCGCCGCCGCGAGGAGGAGATCGAGCGCCGCGAGAAGGGCGGCGGCAGCGCGGACGACGTCCCGCCGAAGCCCTGACAGTCCTGACAGTCCTGAAGCCGTGATCTCACGCGACAGGAGAGGCGCCCCCGTTTCTGTCTACGGGGGCGCCTCTCCTGCTTATGCGCGCTCTACGCGTCAAACTCCCGCGTACGAGTGCTTTCCGGTGACGAAGATGTTGACGCCGTAGTAGTTGAACAGCCAGCAGCCGAAGGCGATCAGGGCCAGATAGGCGGCCTTGCGGCCCTTCCAGCCGGCCGTCGCGCGGGCGTGCAGATACGCGGCGTACGCGACCCAGGTGATGAAGGACCAGACCTCCTTGGGGTCCCAGCCCCAGTAGCGGCCCCAGGCGTCGCCCGCCCAGATCGCGCCCGCGATGATCGTGAACGTCCAGAGCGGGAAGACGGCGGCGTTGACGCGGTACCCGAACTTGTCGAGCGTCGCGGACGCCGGCAGCCGCTCCATGACGGACGTGGCGAACGCGCCGGGCTTGCCGCCCTCGGCGAGCTTCGTCTCGTACCGCTCGCGGAAGAGGTAGAGCACCGTGGCGGCGGCTCCGACGTAGAACACGGCGCCGCAGAAGATCGCGGTGGAGACGTGGATCCACAGCCAGTACGAGTGGAGCGCCGGCACGAGCTGGTCGCTGGCGGTGTACAGGACGGTGACGGCGAGGCCCAGGTCGAGCAGGACCGTCGTGATGAGCGGCAGCCCGAGCCAGCGCACGTTCTTCTTCATCACCAGGAAGGTGAGGTAGACGGCCACGGCGACCGTCGAGAAGGTGATGTTGAACTCGTACATGTTGCCCCACGGCGCCCGTCGCACGGACAGCGCGCGGGTGACCACGCCCCCGGCCTCGATGGCCCAGGCGAGGACGGTGAGGGAGACCGCGATCCGGCCGTACAGGTCGCCCTGTTCGTCGCCGCCGGCCGCGCCGGGGCCGTCGGGGATGTCGCGGGCGCCGGGCGCGGCGCGGGTGATGATCTTCGGCCGCTCCAGGACGGCCGTACCGCCCTTCACCGCCGCGGCGTCCGCCCGCGCGGGCTTGCGGGCGCCCGAGACCGCCTTGGCGTCGCCGGTGATGGCGGCGGCCGTTCTGGCGACCTTGGAGCGGCTGCCGAACAGCCACTCGGCGATATGCGCGAAGAAGGCCAGCATGTAGACGGCCATCGACGAGTAGATCAGCACATTGCTGGTGCTTGCCAGGCTCTCATTGGTTGCTGCGGCGGCGAGATTCACTTCTCGGCCCCTCCGGCATTCTCTTCTCGGGACTCTGCGGATGCTGCGGACTCGGCGGCTTCGGCGGGTTCAGCGGTTTCGGCCGGTTCGGCGGTTTCGGCCGGTTCAGCCGGTTCGGCGGGCTCGGGCGCGGTGGGCGCCTTCTCGTGGAGGGCGTAGGCCAGTACGCCCAGTTCCTCGGGGAGCTTGGCGGACTCGCTGCGGCCGAGGCCCGCCATCTCGACGACGGTGACGCCGTCGGCACCCCGTACCGTACGGACCCAGATCCGGCGCCGCTGGATGAAGAGCGACCCGGCCAGCCCCACGATGGCCGCGACGGCGCCGGTGAGCGCCCACGCGTCGCCGGGCTGGTGGGTGATCTGGAAGCTCGCCCACTCCTTGACGCCCTTCTCGAAGGTGATCGAGCCGGCGCCGTCGGGCAGGGTGAGCTTGTCGCCCGGCAGGAGGGTCTTCTTGAGGACATTGCCCTTGGCGTCCTTGAAGGCCTTCAGCTTGCGGGTGTTGAGCTGGTAGACGTTCTGCGGCAGTCCGGCGTCGACGCCCAGGTCACCGTGGTACGCGCCGATGTTGAGCACCGGGAAGTCGAGGGCGGGGAACCGGGAGAACATCTGCCCGGAGCCCTTGCCGCCGTACGTCGGCACGAAGAACGCGGCGAAGCCGAGCTGGTCCTTCTTGCCGTTCTTGTCGCGGTAGCCGTCCATCACCTTGATGGCGCCCGTGGACGAGATGTTGTTGTCGATGGGCAGCAGCGGGACCGCGCCGGTGAAGACCACCTTGCCCTTGCCGTCCCGGACGGTGACGACGGGCGCGTAGCCGTGGGAGATCAGATAGACCTTCGAGCCGTCCACCACCAGCGGCTCGTTGACCTTGATGACCGCCTTGCGCTCCTTGTCGTCCGGGCCGTCCAGGTAGTTGACGTGGGCCTCGAAGGTCCGGGGGGTGCCGAGCTGGGGCCCGCTGCGCTCGTACGTCGCGGTGAACTTCTCCAGGTTGAAGCTGAACGGCGCGAGGTCGTCCGTGGAGAACAGGGAGCCGGACTTGAAGTCGTCGTACTGGGTGAGCGTGTTGGCGAAGCCGTCGCCCTCGACGATCAGCTTGCCGCCCTCGGACTTGAAGAGCTGGCCGGAGGCGAAGGCGATCAGCAGCACGATGAGCGCGATGTGGAAGGCCAGGTTCCCGGCCTCGCGGAGATAGCCCTTCTCGGCGGCGACGGCGTCACCGACGGTGTGGGCGCGGTAGCGGCGCTTCCTGAGGATCGCGAGCGCGGCCTCGCGGGCCGCCTCCGGCTCCGCCGTCGTACGCCAGGTGGTGTACGCGGGCAGCCGGGTGAGGCGGCGGGGCGCGCCCGGCGGCCGGCCCCGGAGCTGGCCGACGAACTGCCAGGTGCGCGGGACGATGCAGCCGATGAGGGAGATGAACAGCAGGATGTAGATCGCGGAGAACCACACCGAGCTGTAGACGTTGAAGAGCTGGAGCTTGTCGTAGAGCGGGGCGAGCGTCTCGTGCCGGTCCCTGAAGTCCTGGACCTTCAGCTCGTCGATGCTGGTCTGCGGGATCAGCGAGCCGGGGATCGAGCCGAGGGAGAGCAGGAAGAGCAGGATCAGCGCGACGCGCATCGAGGTCAGCTGCCGCCAGAACCAGCGGATCCAGCCGACGATCCCGAGGGTGGGGCCGCCGATGACGTCGCTGTCGCGATCGCGGTCGGCGGTGCCGCTGCCGCCCGTGCCCTCCTCGCGTGGCGCGGTGGAGAGGCTGGCACCCGCGTCACTGAAGTCCCGGGCGTCCTGCGCGGCGTCCGTGCCGGCGGCGGTGTCCGTGCCGGCCCCGGTGTCTGTGCCGTCGGGCGCTGTGCCGTTCGTGCTGGTGCTCGTCGAAGCCTTGCTCATGGAACTAGATCCCTACCGTGAAGCCGTTCGACCAGGTCTGCATCTGCTGCACGATGGTGTCCCACGCCCCTGTGAGCAGCAGCAGACCGGTCACGATCATCATTCCGCCGCCGACGCGCATGACCCATACGTAGTGGCGCTTTATCCAGCCGAAGGCCCCCAGCGCCTTGCGGAACGCCACCGCGGCGAGCACGAAGGGCAGGCCGAGGCCGAGGCAGTACGCGACCATCAGTATCGCCCCGCGGCCCGCGCTGGCCTCGTTGAGCGCCAGGGTGTTCACCGAGGTGAGGGTGGGGCCGAGGCAGGGCGTCCAGCCGACGCCGAACATCACCCCGAGCAGCGGGGCGCCCGCGAGGCCGGACACCGGGCGCTTGTGGAAGCGGAACTCGCGCTGGGTGAGCCAGGGCATCAGCCCCATGAAGAAGATCCCCATGAGGATCATCACCACGCCGAGTACCCGGCTTATCGTCGACTGGTACTCCTGGAGCGTGGCGCCGAAGAACCCGAAGAGCGCGCCGCCCGACACGAAGACGGCCGTGAAGCCGAGCACGAAGAGCGAGGCGCCGGCGAGCATCCGGCCGCGCCGGGCGTCCGCCAGGTCGGTGCCGCTGACCCCGGTGACGTACGAGAGGTAGCCGGGTACGAGCGGCAGCACGCACGGCGAGAAGAACGAGACGAGCCCGCCGAGCACCGCGATCGGGAGCGCGAGCAGCAGGGCCCCGCTGTAGACCGTCTCGTTCATACGGGACGCCCCGGGCGCCCGGGCTCCGCGTGCCGGCGCATCACTTCTCCGCGATCAGCGGGTCGATCATCTTGCGCAGCTTGTCCTCGTTGAGCGCCATCAGCGAGCGCGCCGCGATCTTCCCGTCCCGGTCGAGCACGATCGTGGAGGGGATGGCCTGCGGGTTGAGGGTGCCCTTCGGGAATCCGCTCAGGATGAGCTTGCCCGTCGGGTCGTACAGGCTCGGGTACTCGACGCCGTAGTCCTTCTCGAAGGCGAGCGCCGGGCCCTTGTTGGGGTCGCGCGTGTTGATGCCGACGAAGGTGACGCCCTTCGCCTCGGTCTCCTTGGCCACCTTCGCGAAGTGCGGGGCCTCGGCGCGGCAGGGCGGGCACCAGGAGCCCCAGACGTTCAGGACGACGACCTTGCCCTTGAGGTCGGCCACGTCCAGCTTCTTGCCTTCGAGGGTCTCGCCGGCGATCTCGTTGACGGACGTACGCTCGGCCCGTGCGACGGTGGTGATACCACCGGAGTTCGTCACGAAGTTGGTGTCACCACCACCCCCGGACTTGCCGCCGCCTCCGCACGCCGAGAGGGTCAGCGCGGCGACTGCGATCGCGATCGGTGTGATCGCGCGGGAACGGTGGCGGCCGGAGCGGGGTCGGAGGGCACGACCTGAGTTCATGTGAAAAGTTTCGCATGGGCGTTTCGTGGATCTTGCGCACCCCCCTGGTCCCGGCGGGAACCCCCGCGAACGCCGCCGTCAGGCGCCCTTGAAGAACCCGTTCCAGCCGCCCTCCGGCTTCTGCCCCGGGTTCAGCGTGCGGAGCTTGGCGAGTACGGCGGGGTCCTGGGCGTCCATCCAGTCGGTGAACTGGCGGAAAGAGACCAGCCGTACGTCCTTCTTTCCCGCGATCTTCTTCAGGACCTCCTCGACGGCGTCCATGTAGATGCCGCCGTTCCACTGCTCGAAGTGGTTGCCTATGAAGAACGGCGCGCGGTTCGACCCGTAGGCCCGGTCGAAACCGGCGAGATAGGAACCGGCCGCCTGTTCGCGCCATTCCGGGTAGCGCGAGGTCATTCCCTTGGTCGAATTCCCCGACTGATTGGCGAGAATGTTGTAGTCCATGGAGAGGACTTCGAAACTGTGGCCGGGGAAAGGCATCGCCTGGAGCGGGAAGTTCCAGATGCCGCCCATTTTCGCCGGCCAGATCTGGGTGCCGCCGGGGGAACTCGCGTCGTACCGCCAGCCCAGCTTCTTCGCCATCGGCAGCAGATTCTCCTGGCCGAGCAGGCAGGGCGTACGGGCCCCGATCAGTTCCTTGCGGTAATCGAAGGGCAGCGGGTCGAGATCGGTCCAGCCCGTGTTCGTACGCCACTCGGTGACGAAGGAGACGGCCTGGTCGATCTCGCTGCGCCACTGGGCCGGGGTCCACTTCCCGACCGAGCCAGAGCCGCCGCAGAAGTGGCCGTTGAAGTGCGTGCCGATCTCGTGGCCGTCCAGCCATGCCTGCCGGACGTTCTTGAGGGTGTCCTTGACGTGCTCGTCGGTGAGATAGCCGATGTCGGAGGCGCCGACGGGGTTGTTGGGCGGGCGGTAGAGGGTCTTCTTCGACTCGGGCAGCAGATAGATCCCGGAGAGGAAGAAGGTCATGGCCGCGTCGTGCTCCTTGGCCAGCTTCAGGAAGCGCGGGAAGAGGCCGTTGCCGACCTCGCCCGCGCCGTCCCAGGAGAAGACCACGAACTGCGGCGGGGTCTGGCCGGGCTCAAGACGGACGGGCGCGGGCGGCTGGTGGGGCTGCTTCCCGGTGTCGGAGGTGGAACCGTCACCGATGAGCCGGGCGTCCTTGGCCTTGGGGCTCGACTTGGCGGACGGGCTCCCGCTCGCGTCGCCGCTCCCCTTGCCCGTCGCGTCGGCCAGCTTGCTCTCCCCGGAGGACGAACAGCCGGCCACCCCGATCGCCGCTGCGCCAAGTCCCGCACCGAGCAGGCTCCTCCGGCTGATGTCGCGCATTCCGCTCCCCATCCCACGCGTGTTACCGCTCATACAAGTCTTACAAGCGGCAATACATGAGAGGTGCGAACGAACGCGGAGGTTCCGCCTCTATTCAGATTTTTACGGATGTAACAAGAGATGTGACAAAAGTTGTCACATCTGAGCAGTTACGCCCCGAACGCCTTGGCTACGCCCCGAACGCCTTGGTGCCACCCTTCACCGGCCGGGCGCCAGGCAGAAGATGGGCGGGTACGAGATCACGGGCGGGCTCCGAGTAACCGACCGAGACGATCTTGTCGCCCTGATAGGTGAAGCTGGTCAGGGACGCGAGCGTGCACTGCCGGCGCCGCGGGTCGTGCGCCAGCCGGCGCCGCTCGACGAAGCTCCGCACGATCCAGATCGGCAGCTGGTGGCTGACGCAGACCGCCTCATGTCCCCGGGCCGCGTCGCGCGCGGCGGTCAGCGCGCCCATCATCCGTACGACCTGGTCGATATAGGGCTCGCCCCAGGACGGGCGGAACGGGTTGGTGAGGTACTTCCAGTTGGCGGGCCGGCGCAGCGCCCCGTCACCGACCCCGAAGGTCTTGCCCTCGAAGACGTTCGCGGCCTCGATCAGCCTGCCGTCGGTGTCGAGGGTCAGCCCGTGGACCTTGGCGAGCGGCGCCGCCGTCTCCTGGGCGCGCTCCAGCGGGGAGGCGACGACATGGGTGATGTCGCGGCCCGCGAGGTGCTCGGCGACCCGCTCGGCCATCCGTACCCCCAGGTCGGAGAGGTGGTAGCCGGGGCGCCTGCCGTACAGCACGCCCTCGGGGTTGTGCACCTCGCCGTGGCGCATGAGGTGGACGACGGTGATGTCGCCCTTCTCGCCCTTCTCGCTCTTCTCACTCGTCTCGTTCTTGAGGGTCGGGTCGCTCATGCGGCGTTCTCCGGTTCGGTGGCACGCGCGGCGGCGCGGGCGGCGGCGGGCAGGGCGGCGGCGATCCGCTCGACCGCGCGCTCGTCGTGCGCGGTGGAGACGAACCAGGACTCGAAGGAGGACGGCGGCAGATAGACGCCGTCGGCGAGCATCGAGTGGAAGAAGGGGGTGAAGCGGAACGACTCCTGCTTCTTGGCGTCGTCGTAGTCACGTACCTCGTCGGCCGTGAAGAAGACGGAGAACATGTTGCTCGCCGTCTGCACCCGGTGCGCGACACCCTCCTTGGTGAGCGCCTCGGTCACCAGCCCCTGGATCTCGCGCGACACCGCGTCGAGCGTGGCGTACGCCGCGTCGTCCAGCAGCCGCAGCTGCGCGAGGCCGGCGGCGGTCGCGACCGGGTTCCCGGAGAGCGTGCCGGCCTGGTAGACGGGCCCCACCGGGGCGAGCCGCCCCATGACGTCGGCGCGTCCGCCGAACGCGGCGGCCGGGAAGCCGCCGCCCATCACCTTGCCGAAGGTCATCAGGTCGGGCGCGACGCCGTCGATCCCGTACCAGCCGGCCTTCGAGGTACGGAATCCGGTCATCACCTCGTCGGAGACGTACAGCGCGCCGTCGGCGGCGCAGATCTCCTTGAGCCCGGCGTTGAAGCCGTCCCGCGGGGGTACGACGCCCATGTTGCCCGGCGACGCCTCGGTGATCACGCAGGCGATCTCCCCGGGGTGCGCGGCGAAGGCGCGGCGTACCGCTTCGAGATCGTTGTACGGCAGGACGATGGTGTCCCCGGCCTGCGCGCCGGTCACGCCCGGCGTGTCGGGCAGCCCCAGCGTGGCGACCCCGGACCCGGCGGCGGCGAGCAGCGCGTCGACGTGCCCGTGGTAGCAGCCGGCGAACTTCACGATCTTCGCCCGCCCGGTGAAGCCGCGGGCCAGCCGGATCGCGGACATCGTCGCCTCCGTACCGGACGACACGAGACGCACCTGCTCCAGCGGCGCGATCCGCGCCACCATCTCCTCGGCGAGCGCGACCTCGCCCTCACCCGGCGTACCGAAGGACGTACCGCGGGCGACCGCCGCCTGAACGGCCTCGGTCACTTCCGGGCGGGAATGCCCGAGAATCATCGGCCCCCAGGAACATACGAGGTCTACATATTCGCGACCGTCCGCATCGATGAGGTATGGACCGTTACCGGACACCATGAACCGGGGCGTACCGCCCACCGCCTTGAAGGCACGGACGGGAGAGTTCACGCCGCCGGGCGTCACGAGGGCCGCACGGTCGAAGAGTGTCTGCGAAACTGGGGCGTCATTGGGGAAGCTCACGCAATCCATGGTGTCAGAGGCTCGGACGTATCCGCGGACTGGTGTTTCACCGGACGTCCGTGGGGGAGGTCACTGTCACGATGATCGGGTTGCGCGGCCGGGGCTGCGAGTGGTCGGGTGGAGATATGCATCGCGGTGGCGGAGTGGGCGAGGGGACCGACGACCTGGGTCCGGAGCCTGCCCGGGGCAAGCACCGGCGACACGAGCGCCGGGAACACCGGGACCGCGAGGCCGACGGCACCGGCGCGGCGGACGGGTCCCCCGACGCCGACGGGCCCCTGGCGGGGTTGCCCGAGATCAGGAGTGGTGGCCGCATGGGGGTGACCTACCGGTACTTCGGCGCGCCCAACGGAGCGACGGCCGCACGCGTTCCCATCTCGATGCGCCCGGAGGAACTGGGCGGCGACGAGTTGGGCATGGGCGGAATGTTCTCCAAGATCAAGCCGGAGACGATAGCCGCGATGGTCCTGACGGGCATTCAGGGCATGCCCCTGAACAAGGTCCCCCCGCTGGAACTCGTCGTACTGCACCCGGATTACGCGGTGGTCAAGCTCCCCATGACGGTCGTGGACCCACTGCGCGACCTCGGCGAGGAGTCGGTGGGCGCGGCGGCCTTCATCTGGTCGACGGTCCCGGACCGGGGCGGCCCGAGGGACGCGTACAACGTGTACCAACTGCTGCACGAATGGCAGGACTTCAGCCACCGGCTGCATGAGGCGGGGCATCAGCCTTACTGTCTGGTGTGGCCCTGACCTGGGGTTTGGCCTGTGGCGGGCGGGGTCTTCGGGCCTCGCCCTTACCGGCCCGCCCGAGCGTCACGCGGATACACCGGCCGCCCCGCCGTCCTGTGTAACCGTCCTGACGTCAGACCCCGAAGACCTCCTCACGCTGTGCGGTGCCCGCATCCGTGTGATCAAAGTCTGAACCGGGAGTTCCGGCCTCTGCGAGCACAACGGCGGTGGTCAGGCCCGATACGCCCGCCCTACGACGACAACGCGCTCCTCGGCGGCACGCTCTCGACCCTGACGGCCGCCACGGCGCGCGGCGAATCTTTCACCGTACGGGAATGCCCGGGAGCCAATACGGCACTTCGCTCGCGCGCGCATCACAGTCCCCCGGCGGAAACCTGACTTCACGCCAAGTCCCCCTTCCCTGAAGATTTCCCTTCCGTCGCGGGCGATTCGCCGGGGGGAAGCGGGCTGACCTCGGGGTCGGCCGGGGATAGGGAGGGTTGAGGGGCGAGTTCCGTTGATCGTTGGGGTGTTGCGGATGTTGCGTGTGTTGTGGGTGTGATGTGGGGGTGGTGGGGGCGGGGCGTCTACCTGGTTGTTCTGTAGATACCGGTCGGTAGACGCAATGTGGCGCGATCAGGGCCCTCTCGGGCATCGCTCTGTCAGCATCAACGCCAACGAAAAAACGCCAGCACAATTCAGCCGTCCGGAGTGCCGCGGGGGGAGTGGACATGGGGCTGCTTGGCGATGAGACGGCTTTTGCTCGTGCTCTGACCGCTCAGGAGAATGAGAGCGTCACGGCGCTCGGAATCCGCAAGCACTATCCGGCCGATGTTCATTTGCTGACCGCGGGCGACCGGTCCAGTCATGTGGCGATCATTCTGCGGGGCTGGGTGACCGTTTCCGTGGCGACGGACCGGGGTGCGACACGGCTGATACTCGGGCTGCGCGGGCCCGGTGAGCTGCTCGGTGAGATGGCCGCGCTGGACAGTCATCCGCGCAGCGCCACCGTGCAGGCCCTCGGTCCTGTGGAGGCCCTGGTCATTCCCGGGGACGCGTTCCGGCGCTTCCTCGCCCAGCATCCCCGGGTCAGCGGTCTGGTCATACGGCAGCTCACCTTCCGGCTCCGCAGCGCCGACCAGGAGCGCTACTCGCTCGCCTCCCTCACCGTGCTCCAGCGCCTGGCCCGGCGGCTCACCGAACTGTCCCGTGCCGAACCCGCGGGCCCCTATACCCCTCCCCTGCCGCGCACCGCGCCCATGGGCACCGCCGTGCATCTGGCCCAGGACGAGCTGGCCGCCACCGTCGGGGCCACCCGGGAGGCCGTGGCCAAGGCGCTGCGGCTGCTGCGCAGCCAGCGGATCGTACGGACCGGCAACCGGGTGGTCGAGATCCTCGACCCGAAGCTGCTCTCGCTCCTCGCGGACGGCCATGACGGTCATAGCGGCCATGGCGGTCATGGCGGTCATGGCGGTCAGCCGGAGATACCGGAGCAGCAGAGGTAGCAAACAGCCACTCCGGCATGTGTAAACGGCTACAGACAGCCCCCGCCCCACGTCCGACGCTGAGGACGACGGCTCGGCACGGCGAAATCGAACAAGCAAGAAGGAGCACGGGGTGGACCACGACGCGATGGATGTCACCGAAGCGCGCTACGAGTTGGTGATCAACGTCGACGCGCGGCAGTCCGGGGCGTACGACGATGTGGACAGGCCGCAGCTGCGCGCCCGCATCTACCGGGTGCTCGAAACGGCGTTCGCCCACGCCACGGTGGCGCGGAACACCTTCCACATGGAGGACCGCGGCGACGGGGTGCTGCTGTCGGTTCCCTCGCGGATCCCCGTGACCCGGCTCCTCGGTCTGTGGCTGATCGAGGCGCACGAGAAGCTGCGGGAGGAGAACCGCGCGCTGCGCGTACCGCTGGGGCTGCGGATCGGCATGCACGTCGGGCCCGTACGACACGACGACAAAGGCATCAGCGGACGCGCGGTCGACCTCGCCTGCCGGCTGGCCGACTCCGGCACCGCGCGGGAGCTGCTGACGGCCGAGCGGGCCGATCTCGTACTGGTGGTGTCGGAGTCGTTGTACGCGGACGTCGTCAGCGGCGGCGGCAAGTTCATCGAGCCCTCGCGCTACTCGTCGGCCCGGTTGGCGCTCAAGCCGGGCGAGGGGGAGGTCACCGCGTGGTTCCACCTTCCCGGGCGGCCCGCTCCTGAGATTCCCGATGGCCGGAGCGAGCCTGATGGCCGGAACGAGCCGGGCGGCCGGAACGAGCCGGGCCGTCGGACCGGTTCGGGTGAATCGGGGGAATCGGGGGATCCGCAGGACGTTTCGGGGGCTTCCTCCGCTCCCCTCGACGACGACGATTACTACGACAGCGCCCGCTACTCCGTCCAGGGCGACATGTCCCAGCACCACGGCAACGTCTACCACCAGCCCGTACAGATCGGCCGGACCACCGGCGGCACCGATCGCGCGAAGGGCTGAGCGCCATGAGCGACGAAGAGCGAGCCGGCGCCGCTCCCGAACCCGGCGCCATGGACGACCGGGCGGTCGACAGCGGCAAGGGCAACAGCGGCGACGGCAGCGGTGGCAGCAGCGGCAGCGGCAGCAGCAACAACAGCGACGCGGGACCCGCCGACTCGGAGTCGGCCGACGCCGCCGCCGAAGCCGCCGAGCGGGATCAGGAACGGGAGCGCGAACGCGCCCACGCCGCGGGCAGGTTCAGGGAGCACACCCGCGACCCGCTGGCCGAGGACCAGGGCGAGGACGGGTCCACCGATCTCGCCGCCGCCTCACGGGCCCGGCGCTCCACCCGGAAGGTGTACAACACCGGCCGGGACCTGACCACCTTTGACCGCACGCTCATCGGAAACGCCCATATCGGTGACATCAACCTCCGACTGGACGGCCATCGCGCCGGTACGGGGATGCGCACCGGGCCCGTGCCCGAGGACGAGCTGCGCCGGATCCGCCGGATCCATGTGGAGCCGAAGGGGTACGTACAGCTGCGCGACGCGCTCAGCACGCGGCGGTTGCTGGTGCTGGTCGCCGCGCCCGGTACCGGGCGTACCAGCACCGCGCTCTCCCTTCTCGACGAGGTGACCCGTCTCGCGGCGGCCGACGCGGCGAACGCCGCGCCCGACGACGACGCCGCCGACGACGCGGCAACAGCGGACAGCGGCGCGGATCCGCGTCCCCGGGTGTCCCGGGTCAATCCGGTGGACGGCGTACGGAAGTTACGGGCCGAGCTGACCGGCTCCGACCTGCGCGGCGGCACCGGGTCCGGGTATCTGCTGAAGCTCCCGGTCGGCCAGCCGGGGTCGCCGCCGCCCGACACGCTGGACCTGGACGGGCTGGCCGCCGAGCTGGCCGGCTGCCGGGCCTTCGCCGTCATCGTCGTGACGGCCGGAGCGGCGGCGAATCCGCTGCTCGCCGGGCGGTACGGAATGCTCTGCCCGCCCGTACCGACGTCGGAGCTCCTCGCCACCCGGCTGCGTGAGCGGTTGGAGGACCACCTCGCCTCGGGCCGGAGCCACGCCCCGGACGGCACCTCGGACGGCACCCCGGACGACGCCCCCGCCACCGTCGTCGACCTCCTGCGCCGCGCCGAGAAGCTCGCCGAGCGCCAGGACGTCAAGGACGCCGTCGGCCTCGCCGATCTGCGCCCCGCCGAGGCCGAGTTGCTCGCCTCCCTGCTGGCCGGGCATCTCCTGGCGGCCATCAGCGAGGACGAGCTGCTCGCCGGCTGCCGCAGCCTCGCCGCCGGGCAGGCCCGGGAGTGGTTCGCCGGAGTGGACCGCGCGCTCGCCGCGCCGGCCACCTCAGGCCCTGACGACAGCAGCGGCGGCGGCGCACGCCCGCGGGCGGCCACGCTCTTCCATCCGGTGGCGTTCCGTATCGCGCTCGCCGTACTCGGCGGGGCCTCACACAGCGCCGTCGCCTCCGCCGCGCACCTGCTGACCTGGGAGTTGTCCGTACAGAGCGATCCGGACCACACCCCCGCGCGCCCGCTCTTCTGCGACGATCCCGACGCCGACGCGCTGCTCTCGCGGGCCGAGCTGACCGAAGGACGGATCGAGGTGGCCGGCGCCGAGGTGCCCGCCCGGCTGATCCGGTACCGGGGCTCCGCGCTGCCCGCCGTCGTCCTGTCCGAGGTCTGGGACCAGCACTTCCCCGTACGGGCCCCGCTCGTGCGCTGGCTGCGGCTGCTGGCCGACGATCCGCGCCCCCAGGTGTGGATGCGCGCGGCCGTGGCCACCGGGGAGCTGTGCGTACGGGACTTCGACCACGGTTACGCGGAGCTGATCCGGCCGCTCGCCGAGGCGGCCACCCCGCGCCGCCGGATCTACGCCGCCACCACCCTCGACCAGGCGGCCGGCCACGCCACACACCGCAAGGCGGTGCGGAAGCTGGTCGACGACTGGAGCCGGTACGGGACGAAGCCCCTGCGCTGGACGGCCGCGATGGCGCTGGGATACGGGAACGCCGCCGCCTCGACGGACGACACCCTCGCCGCGCTCGCCCGGATCGGGGTCCGCGACAAGGGCGATCAGCTGGCGATCGTCTCACTCAACGTCGTACGGCTGCTGACCCGACCCGACAGCGCGACGGTGCTGCGGGCCATGGCCGGCTGGACCCACCACCGGCAGGAGACCCACCAGGATCTCGGTCTGGTGACCACGGTCCGGTTCGCGACGACCGCGGTGGCCGAGGTGCTGGACGACGAGCCGGGCTCCGCGCTGAGCGAGCGCGCGGACTGGCCGCTGCCGCTCGCCCTGGCGGCCACCCGCCCCGACCTCGTCCCCTCCATCGCCGACCTGCTCTGGACCGCGCTCAACACCCCCCGGTCGCAGGACGTGGCCATGGAGGCGCTGGCGGCACTGCTGCGCTCCGCGGTGCGCCGAGACGGTACGCGGTGGACGCGGCCGGGGCTGGCGGCACTGCTGCCCGCGCTGATGAGCGAGGACCACGACAGGCGGCGGCTGGACTGGCTGCTGCGCCGCATGATGGACGATCCGGACAATCCGCTCCCCGACGCGCAGGCGCGCACCTTGTGGTGGCTCGCCGTCCCGCCCCGGGACCGGACGGGCGAGGAGGACAGAAATGGCTGAGGACCGGTACCGGGCTGCCCGGGTGAACGGCGCCGCCGGGGAGGACGGCGCGGCGGGCGACGGCGACGCCAACGGCCCCGCGCCGGCGGGCCCGTATCTGCGGGACTACGGCCCCGCGGGCCCGGTCAGACCGCCGAGCGCCCGTACGGCACTGGTGCTGTTCTACCGGAACGGCGGCCACAGCGTGGCCACCGTCTCCGGCGTCCAGCACTATGACAAGCGGACGCTGGCCAGGCCGTTCTCCATCTGCGAGATCGCGCTCGGCACCTTCGAGACCACGCTCCAGCTGGAGTTGCCGGCCGCCGGCGGTGCCACGTTCTTCAAGGCCGAGGTGGATATCCACTGGTCCGTGGTCGATCCCCATCTGGCCGCCGTCGCCGTCGTCACCGATGTCGCCAAACGGCTGACCGCGCCCACGCTGGAGCGGCTACGCGAGGTGTCGGCGGACTTCCCGGTGAACCGCGCCGAAGAGGCCAACCGCACCATCACCCAGCACTGCGCCGGTGGCCACTGGAGCGATCTGGGCGGCGAACTCGGGCTGCGCGTACGGCTGTACGTACGCCTCCGGGTGGACGACCGGACGATCCACCACGTGGAGGAGATCCGGGACGCGCACGCGTCGGCCGAGCTGACCCAGGTGCGTCAGCGCCAGATCCTGGCCATGCTCCGGGGCGGGGAGCACTCCCAGCTCAGCTACATGATGGCGACCGACGCGCCGACCAGGGAGTTCCTGGAGAAGCTCCGCCAGGAGGGCAGACAGGACGAGCGGGACCGGGTCGACCGGCTCTTCGCCATGGTCGCCGGCGGTCAGCTCCACTCCAACGACCTGGAGACGCAGGCGCTGGACCTCCTCAACCACGGCCACCGCCAGGTCCGGGGCCAGGGCCAGGGCTCCGGTCAGGGCCGTCCGGCGATCCAGGGGCCCATCGGCTCGCTGCCCGCCCGGCGCGACACCCACCGGAACGACCCTGCCCCCGAAGCGGCGTTCACCCCTGACTGGGTGGCGGACGAACCGCCGTCCCGAACGGGCGCCACCGGCATTACCGACACCACCGACATCGACCACGACGACGACATCCAGGACGCGGTACCGCGGTCGCCACGACGGCGGAGCCGGGACGACGGCTGGTCCTGGGCCGAGGAGGACCAGTGACCGACGACGGGGCCGTCCGTACCTCCCCCGGCACCTCCCCCGACCCGATCGTGCCCGTGCCGGACAGGGGTCGGCACGGACACGACGGGGCGGGGGAGCGCATAGCCGAACGTTTACTGACCACGGTCAGGGAGGACCTCGGCCGGGCCGACACGAAGGCCGGCGTCCTGCTCTCCGCGGCGCTGGCGCTGCCCGCGTTCCTGATCGGGCGGCACGGCGCACCCGAGTGGCACGGTCCCGCCGATCTCACGATGGTCGTCGCGGGGGTGCTCTGGGTGGTCGCGGTGACCGCTCTCGTACGGGCGCTCATGCCGCGTACGGGGACGGTGCGCGACCAGGACGGAGTGACGTTCTTCGCCGATCTGGTGCCGCCCCTCGACCACGCGCGGCTGTCCGCCGAGATCACGGAGGCCGGCCGGGATCCGGTCGCCTGGCTGCTCATACAGGCCGTGGACATCAGCTCCATCCTGTCCGCCAAGTACCGGGCCATCCGCTGGGGAGTGAGCGCGCTGGCCCCCTCGGTGGCGCTGGCGCTGGTCTGGAGCATGACCGCGCTCTGACCCCACCCGTACGCCCGCACGCACCATCCGCAGAACCCACCTGCAAGAAAGCGAAGTTGAGGGGAACACCGTGGAATCAGTCGGCAGTGGACGGAAGACGGGGGGAGACCGGGGCGGCCGGGCCGGCCGGAGACGCCGCCGCCGCGCGCTCGGCATGCCGCGCGTACCGCACGTATTGGGTGTGCCGCGCGTACTGGGTGTGCTGGGCGCCGCGGCGGTGTTCCTCTCCCCGTTGGTGCAGGACGGCGGCCCCCGGCCGGTGCCGGCCGCCGCGTCGGAACCGGCCTTCCCCTCGGTCAACTACGTGGTCGCCGTGGACGAGTCCGCCAGCCTCGCGCCCGAGGACATGAGCGCCGAGAAGTCCGCCGCCGCGCGGATCGCGCTGGGCGATGTCTCCGCCACGTCGAGCGTCACGGTCTTCGGGTTCGCCGCCGCCGAGTCAGACGGCCAGAGCGCGGTGGACCCGGTCTGCCCCCGTACGACCCTGGACGCGGCCGGACGCGAGTCGATCGGCGCGTGCGTCGGCAAGCTGCGCGGCCGGAAGAAGAGCGAGGGCACCGGCACCGACTTCCCGGCCGCGATCCGGCAGGGCGTGCACGAGCTGACCAACGGCACGGACGCGTCCGTACCCCGCGTGCTGTTCCTCCTGACCGACGGCGTGCTGGACGTCACCGACAGCGAGAAGTACGGCGCCGAATCGCACCGCGCCGAGGAGGGCGAACGGCAGCTGGAGCAGGCGCTGAAGGACGCCACCGACGCGCGGGTGCAGATCTGGCCGCTGGGCTTCGGCCCGGCCCCGGACAAGGCGCAGCTCGACCGGATGGCCGCCGGCGGCTACCAGAAGGGCTGTGTCGAGCTGCCCTCCGCCCGCCCCACCTCTCGCAAGGTCTCCGGCGCGAAGGACGTAGGCCCGATGCTGGAGCAGACGTTCGCCGCCGCCCACTGCCTGCGCTACCAGCGCGGTGACAGCAAGCTGCCGCCCGCCACCCTCGAAGTCGCCATCTCACCGCTGGCGACCGTGGGCAGCATCGTCGTCGACAAGGGCGACCCCGAGGTGACCATCACCTACACCGACCCGCTCGGACACCGGGTGCCCGCCTCGGGAACGTACGAGAAGTCACGGTTCGAGCTGGCCGGCGCCGGTGACAACGTGGAGGCGCTGAAGATCGTCGACCCGGTGCCCGGCATCTGGAAGGTGAAGGCCGAGGCCCCCGAGGGACACCGTTCGCTGCCGGTCGGGGTGAGCGTGCTGTGGCAGGGCGAGCTGCGCGGCGCGATCACCATGGACCCGCCGTCGCCGGAGCCCGGCCGTACGACCACGGTCACCATGCGGCTCCAGACCCGCGAGGGGTACGAGATCGCGGACCCGAAGGACTACGCGGGACTGCGCGTACGCGGCGAGCTGACCGGGGAGGGCTTCGCCGCGGTGCCGCTGCGCCTCGCCGACGACGGCAAGGACACCGACCGCGCGGCGGGCGACGGGGAGTTCACCGGTTCCGTACAGATCCCCAAGAGCGCGACCGGGACGCTGAAGGTGAGCGGCACCCTGACCGCCTCGGGGCTGCGCGCCGACACCCGCAGCGAGGGCGGCCGGGTCGCCCCCGCCGTGCCGGCCGTCACCGCCGCGCTCTCGCTGCCCGGCACGGACGTGCACCCGGGCGGCCGGATCACCGGCTCCCTCGCCGTCCACAACACCACCGGCACCCCGCACACCCTGCGGCTGTCCGTCACGGACCTCGCGCCCGGCCTGCTCTCCCTCACCCCGGCCGAGATCGTGGTGAAGCCGGGCGAGTCGGCGCGCCCCGAGGTGACGGTCGAGGTCGCCGGGGCGGGGGCCTTCGGCGGGCGGCTCGACGGGGACGGGCTGCGGCTGGGCGGGATCGCCACCGTCGTCGACAGCACCGACGGCGACCGGGCGCTGGTGCGCTCCTCGCTCTCGGTACGGGTGACACCGGAGCCCGGCCTCTGGGACCGGTACTGGGGGGCGTTCGTGGCCGCCGCGGTCGCCGTCGCGCTGCTCGGCGCGGCGGCCGTGGCCTGGCTGCGGCAGCGCCGTACCCGCCGGGATCCGTTCGGTCTCGTGCTCCAACTGGTCACCGCCGAGGGGGAGATCCTGAGCCCGCACCCGGCGGGGCACGGGACGAAGCAGTGGTACGAGTTCGCCGTCGTCGAGGCACACCGCAGCCCGCGCATCGAGCGGCGCGCCAACGGACCGTACGCGGTACGGCGCAGCCCCGAGGGCGGGGCCGTGCTGCGGACCCGGGGCGGCGGACTGACCAGGCTGCCCGCGCGCGGGCAGGTTCCCCTGGCGGACTGCCCGCTGAGCCTGTCCCTGGGCGAGGACACCAGGGCGGGCAGGCCCGGCAGGAGCGGCCGGGGCGGCCGGCGCGGCAGGAACGCGCGCTCCAGGGCCGGGACCGGGACCGGGGCCGCGCCCTTCCCCGGCCGGGAGGGCGCTACCGGGTCCGGGGCCGGGGCCGGCAGCGGCACCAGCGCCGCCGACGATACGACCGCCACCACCGCGGGCCGGGGCGGCGACAGCGCCTACGACATGTACCGGTGACCGGCCGGGCGGGCCGCCGCGTCACCGGCCCGCCCCCGTACACCGGCCCCCGCACAGGGGACAGGGGACGGGGCACAGCGCCCCCGGACGCACCGAGGACAAGCGGCCGTCGTCGATACGGCCGAAAGCGGGAGGAAACACCATCATGAAACTCTTCCAGCCGATGCTCTTCGTCGGCCTGGGCGGCACCGGCGGCCTGGTCGGCGCCGAACTGGAGCGCAGACTCCGCGGCGAGCTGTGCGGCCCTGACGGCACCGCCCTCGCCGGGCTGAGCGGCCACGCCCCCTACCAGCTGCCCGACTGCCTCCAGTTCGTCTACGCGGACTACAGCGAGTCCGACCTCCAGCGGCTGCCCCTCTACAACGTGCCCGCCGCGCAGCGCGCCGCGTACGCCCGCACCTCCCGCGCCACGCACAACCTGCTGCCGAACTTCGACAGTTCGCCGGAAGTCACCAAGATGCTCCGGGCGAGCCTGCGCGACGAGGTGGCCGGCTGGCTGCCGCCCCGCGTCGACGAGCCCGAGGTCACCCCGCTGCGCGACGGCGCTGGACAACTGCCCACCGTCGGGCGCGCCGCCCTCTTCGCCACCCTGCGGCACAGCCTCGGCCCTGTCCTCGAACCGCTGCTCCAGGCGATCGACGCGATGGCCAAGGCGGGCGGTGAGCTGAGCCGGCTGGGCGGCGGCAAGGTCAACGGCTGCGATGTGTTCGTCGCCTTCTCGGTGGCCGGCGGCACCGGCGCCGGGATCTTCCTCGACTATCTGCATCTGATCAACGAGGCCTTCCGGATCCGCCGCTTCAAGGGCGTGAAGATCTACCCGCTCGTCGTGATGCCGTCCTCCTTCTCCTCGGCCTCCGGCGGCGGCCAGGAGGCCGACCTCAACGCGGCCCGCGCCCTCGTCGACCTCTTCCGGCTGGTGGACGGGCAGAACGCGCCGCGCGAGGGCACCGACCTGGACTCCGACGACCAGCCCGGCATCCGCTACCCCGGCGGCACCCCGCCGATCCGGCTGGACACCGGAATCCTCCCCACCGCCTTCCTGTTCAGCCCGACCGCCGGCATCCGCCAGGACGACCTGCGCCGCTCCATCGTCTCCCTGGTGCTCTCACTGATCGGCACCGAACTGGGCGACGGCCGGGACCGGGGCGGCTCCCGGGGCCGCGCCCAGGGCCGCACGATGGCCTCCGACGACTTCCAGACCTTCGCGGCGAGCTTCATCAACCGGGGCGTCCACCGCAGCGCCCCCTCCCCCACCGGCATCGGCCGCCAGGGCGTCTCCACCAGCCTCGTCGCCTCCATGACCGCCCCGATGGACCAGCTCGCGGACCTGGTGGCCGGCCGGCTGCTGCGCGAGGCGGTCTCCGGACTGGTGGACCGGCCCCGGCCCCCGGCGCGCGGACCGGTGCCGCTGATCCGGCAGCTCTTCGCCGACTCCCACCTCGAAGAGCTGTGGGAGCGCGAGCAGTTGCCCGTACCGGAGCCCGATCCGCTGCCGCGCGGCGGCCGGGCCATCGAGCAGGCGCTCGGCGAGCGCATCGGCGACATGCAGCGGCAGCTCTCCGCCCTCCAGACCCTCGCCGACCGGAAGACCGCCTCGATGGCCGAACGGTTCTCACCGCGCCCCGCCGTCGAGAAACTCCTCCAGACCGCCGACCCCTTCCTCGCGGAACGCGTCGTCAGGGGCATCCCCAACAGCGACGACTCGATCGTCCGCGACGGCTTCCTCGGCATGCTCAACAGCCGGGCCCGTACCCCGCAGCGCCCGCCCGGGGTGACCGGGCAGCCGCCCAAGGTCCCCAGGATCAAGGGCCGGCTGGCCGGCGTCTCACCGGCCCGCTGGGGCGACGACGACGTCCAGGCGGCCCTCCAGGAACAGGACGCCTGGTACCAGTGGCGCAGCAGGACCGTATGGCACGACGCGTGGCGGGAGCAGCAGCGGCGCTGGCAACCCCAGGCCGACGCCGCCGGCGCCGACCTCGCCCGCCTGCTGAACGCCTTCCACAAACACGCGGAGCTGGAGAAGAAGGTGTCCGCGCAGAAGGGCCTCGAACTGTACGAGGACCGCACCGGCATCTCGTACCTCCTCCCGCCGCAGCGCACCCTCAACTACTTCTACGAGGACCTCGTCGCCCGGCTCATCCGCCGCGAGAACCTCGGCGAGGGCGACGACGAGGCCGCCCTCCTGCTCAAGCTGGTCGACGGGGACACCTGGCGCGCGGTCCACGGCCTCAGCCGGCGCAGCCCCGACAGCGCGGTCGCGACCGTCAAGGCGCGGCTGGAGGCCCGCGTCACCCGGCTGTTCACCGAGAGCGGCGAGCATCTGGAGGAGCGTCCGCTGCTGCCGTCCATGGGCACCCTGCTGGCCGCCGCCGCGGGCGACGCGGAGGCCACCGACCAGGTCAGCCGGGAGGCACTCGACCTCTTCAGCCGCAAACTCGCCGGGCTGCTGCCGGTCGGCTTCACCCCGGAGGGCACCGGACTGCTGCGCATCCTCGTCACCTACCCGCGCGTGCAGGGCGTCGACGAGGTCGAGGAGTACCTCGGCAAGACGCTGGGGCTCCCCGCCGACGGCAAGAACTCCGTGGAGTACCGGCCGGTGGAGAGCGACTCCATCACCGTGGTCCTCTTCCGCAGCGAGATGAGCCTCACCCAGGTGCCCGAGGCCCGCAAGGTGCTGCGCCAGTGGGCCAGGGCGAAGGACTCCGAGCAGGCCCAGGACGTCCTGCGGTGGCGGCAGCGGCTCGGCTACAAGGACGACTGGATGGTGAGCGGCGAGGACGACCGCCGCGCCATCCTGCACCGGCTGCTGTGCTGCCTGTGGAACGGCCAGGTGGAGGTGCTCGACGGCGACCCCGCGTCACCGGCCCGGGTGCGGCTGCGGCTCTTCGTCGAGGAGGGCAGCCATGTGCCGGGCGTACGGCTGCGGTTGGGGGACTCCCGGAGCGGGGCGGCGACGAGTGGCGGGGCGGCGAGTGGTGGGGCATCGGGCGGCGGGGCGGCGGGCGGCGGCCTGTCGAGCTGGGCCGAGCTGCTGCGTTCGTACGAGCGCTGGACCGTCCTCGACGACGAACGGACCGTCGAGGACTACTGCCGCGGGCTGATGGACACCCAGCCGCTCGATCTCACCAGGGACGGGAGGATGCCGCATCCGCTCTTCGTCGAACTGGTCGAGAAGATCGCCCCGCGCCAGATCCGTCTCCTGGAGGACCGCAGGAAGAACGGCGGCGAGCGCGCCGAGGGATGGGTACGGCCCCGGTGGGAGTTCTGGGCGGAGACCCTGCCGGCCGCGCTCCACACGGAGTTCGGCGACAAGGGCGCGATCCAGCCGACGCTGCTCACCCTGCTGGAGCACGTACGCGGGGGAACACCGAAGCCGCCGCGCCCGCTCGACGAGGTGCCGGAGCCGCGGCGCCCCGTGGCCGAGGACGACGACTGGGGTACGGAGCCGCTGGTGCCGGTGGGCACCGGGGCCGGGGAGCGACCCGCCGGGGGCAGCGACCGGAACGGTGCGAAACGGAACGGTACGGAGCGCCCGGCGGCGCCGTGGGACGACGACCCGGGAGACGGCCGCCCGTACGACGCCCCCGGCGCCGCCTCCGACGCCCCCGCCCGGGACCGCACGGCCGACCGGGACCGCACGGCCGATCGGGACCGCGCCACCGACCGGCACAATCCCTGGGACGGAGACACGCAGTGATCACCCCCGAGGAGACCGACACCGTCGTCCATCTGGACCTGCGCTTCGGGGCGGCGGAGCTGGCCACCGCCCCCGCCCTGCGCGACCGGGTCGCCCGGCAGCTCGGCCTGGCCGGTCTGCCTGAGCCCGACCACCCGCTGTTCCTGGTGGTCGACACCCCGGCCGGGCTGACCGACCACCAGCGCCAGTACGAACTCCTCGCCGCCTACCGGGCCGTGGGGGAGATCAGGATCCTGGTCCTGCTGGTGGGCAGCTCGCCCGGCTCGTACGCGGGCGAGGACGAGGCGTTCCAGCCGGACCGGCGGCTGGTGCGCCCCGCGACGCTGCGCGCCTCAGGCACCGCCCTGCTCTGGGCGGGCGATCTGCGCTCGGCGCGTACGGCGCTGGAACGGCCCGCGCCCGACGACCCGGCGGCACTGGCGGTGCTGGTGGACCTGCTGTCGGTCCCCGATGTCTTCCGGAAGGTGCTCGACACGCTCGGGTCGCTGCCCGAGTCGGTCGCCGCGCCCGGGGTGCGGCTGCTGGAGCAGGATCTGCCGCCGGAGGTACGCGACCGGGCCTGGCGCGACGCGCTCACCCGCTTCGCGGGCGAGGACACCGAGCTGGTGCCCGAACTGCCGGAAGCCCTCTGGTCCGGCGCCGAACTCCCTTCCGCACTAAGGGCGTTGACGGCGGGCCGGGGCGGTCGCGACCAGTCGCACCGGGAGCCCGGCGGCGTGGCGGACGGCGCGTACCACGCGTGCGCGACGGCCCTCGCGGACGCCGACGACGCGCTGGCCGAACTACAGGCGCTCCCCGGGCTGTTGAGTACGGGCCGCGCGCTCGCGTTCGACGCGGATCTCGCCGAGGCCCGGCGGGCGCTCGACGAGTACCGGGAGCTGGTCGGTACGGCGCTGCGCGGCGGCGCCGGCTCCGGCACGCCGCCGTCCGCCGCCGAGTCGGCGGCCCGGCTCGCGGCGCTCGGACTGCGGGTGCCGTCGGCGGAGGGCGTGGGCGAGCGGATCGGGGAGGGCCTGCGGGACTTCGCCAAGCGGCTGCTGGAACAGGGGCTGCCCCTGCGGGCGGTGGCCCTGCGCTTCACCGGGCTGGCCGGACGGGTGGAGCCGGTGCCGGGCTCG
Organism: Streptomyces sp. NPDC093109; assembly: GCF_040701725.1. Classification (NCBI taxonomy): domain Bacteria; kingdom Bacillati; phylum Actinomycetota; class Actinomycetes; order Kitasatosporales; family Streptomycetaceae; genus Streptomyces; species Streptomyces sp. NPDC093109. The sequence goes on along the minus strand of NZ_JBFBEZ010000002.1, from coordinate 97,361 downwards.
GCGCTGGTGCCGAAGCTGGACGCGCACGCGGCGGACGCGGGGGGCTCTGGGGACTTGAGGGACTCGTACCCCGGGCCGATGGCGTGGGCGTCGGCGGCCGTCGCCGTCGCCGCGCTGCTCGGCGGGTTGTGGCGGGGGGTCTTCCTGCCGCTGGCGGCCGTCGTACCACTGCTGTTCATCGGGCTGCTGGTCCTCGGCACGGCCCGGCTGCCCCGCACGGGAGGCGTTCCCGGCGCCCTCGCTCCGCGGTTCGCGGCAGCGGGCGGGGCCGTGGCCGGGGTGGTGCTGGCGTATCTCACCGAACCCCCGCTCTGGCTGGGCACCATCGGGCTGCTGCTGGGCGTCGGCCTCGCGGTGGAGACGGCGCGCCGGCTGTGGCGGGAGACCGCCGGGATGTGGGCGGCCGGCCGGGGCAAGGCCGCGCTGCACGGGGCGCTGAGCGGGCTGGACGATCTGCTGGCCGAGGCGGTACGGGAACACTGGGCCGCCGAGGAGCGCCTGTACTGCGCCGACGCGGCCCGCTCCGTCGCCGGCATGCTGCGGGCGACGGCGGCGGCGGCCGACGCCGAGGCGGTACCCGAAACGGCGACGGCATCGGTAGCGGCACCGGCTTCGGCCTCGGCCTCGGCCTCCGTGACGGCACCCACGGCCGCCGACGCGGCGGACACCCAGCCGTTCGACGCGGACGACTGGCTGGCCGGGGCATCGGCCCTGGAGCTGGACGCCTTCGCCTCGTACGGATCCGGGTCCGGGTCCGGGTCCGGGTCCGGCGGGGAGTACGGGAACGGGGCCGACGACTGGGCAAGCGCGTACGGGCGCCAGGACGCGCCCGGGACCGTACACGGGGACGCACCCGAGCCGGCGCCAACATCGGCGGCCACCGCGTCCGCCAACGCCCCCCGCTGGCTGGAGCGCGAGAGCGGCGAGGGCGGCCCTGAGCTGGTCGCCACCCTGGCCCGTGATCTGACGGACGCCGCCATGGTCGCGATGAAGCCCTACTGGGGTGCCGTCGAACGCGGCCAGGCCGGCGCCCACGCCCTGCGGCGCACCGAGGAGCGGGTCCACGACCTGCTGTCGGCGGCGCGCAGGCACCTCCGGCGCAACGGGGTGCTCGCGCCGCCGCCGTTCACCGCCGCCGATCGCACCCGTACCTCCTCCGCGAACCTGCTGGGCACCGACCCGCACCGGCCGGCCGAACTGGTCGGCGCCGACGCCGACCGGCAGGCCGTGGTGCAACTCTCCTCGCCCGACCAGGGCGCCCTGCTCAGCCGCGACCCGGCGGCGGCGGTGTGGATCCGGTTCGCACCGGAGGCCGTACGGGCGGAGGTCGAGAAGGCGTGGCAGGCGAGCGGTTCCGTCCCGCCCGAGGAAGCGCTGTGGACGTCGTCGGGGCGGTACGCCGGGCTGATCCGGCTCACACCGCTGCGGATGGGCGTGGTGAACACCGTACGGTCGCGCCGAAGCGCCGAGCCGGACCGGACGGACGCGAACGAGACCTACGCGAACGAGACCTACGCCACGTACTACCCGCACGAACCCCATCACGCTCAGGGACCGAACGCACAGCGGCCCGACGCGTCCCCCACGCGAAACGACGGTGACCGGTGGTGAGCGACATCTCGTACTCCGCGCCCCACTCCACACCGCACGCCGCGCCGGTGACACCGGGCCCGCAGCGCACCACGCTCGCCTTCACGCTCCCCTCGGGGCGCCGCCGTACCGCTCCCGCCCGCCTCGGCCGCGAGTCGCGCCGCGATCCGCTGCTGCCGCAGCGGGCCCGTAACGCGCTGCTCGACGACGAGGGGCAGCAGTGCGTCCAGGTGCGCCTGACCGCCGCAGACGCGGCCAACCCCGCCGCGCGCGCCCTGCTCGACGTCGAGGCGGGCACCGCCCTGCGGCTGCACCGGATCCTCGACTCCACCGCGTACGCGCCGCTCTTCCCCCGGGTCATCGGCCATGACCTGGACAGCGCCGAGCCGTTCCTGCTGTACGAGGCACCGCGCGGCACCGCCGCCGCCCTGACGCATGTGATGGGCGCCGCCGACCAGCGGATCCTCGCCCGCGATCTGCTGCTGGCGCTCTGCCTGCTGGCCGGCCAGGGCCTGGTGCCGCGCGACATCACGCCCGCCTCCGTACGGTGGGACGGCACCTCCCTCCAGCTCTGGGGGCTGGAGGGCATCGCCCGCGCCGGCCGGCCGAGGACCCCGTGGGGCCGGGCGCCGTACTGCTCGCCGGAACAGCGCCGGGGCGAGGGGCTCGTGGACTCCAGGGACGCCGTGTGGAGCGCGGCCCAGGTGCTCTACCAACTGGCCACCGGACGGCCCGGCGCCACCGACCGGGCGCCCGCCGATCTCGACCAGCACCGGATGCTCGCCGAGACGCTGCGCGGCGCCTTCGCCCCGCTGGCCGTGGACCGGCCGACCCCCGACCGGCTGCTCGACCTGCTGGCCCCGGACGCGGCCCGGCGCATCAAGCTGACGGTGCCCGCCGACGACACGCGCCCGCACCGGGAGGCGTTCGCGCAGGCGCTGCGGCTGAAGGCACAGGACCGGGATGCGTCGGAGGCACTGCGGCAGGAGCCGGTACCAGGGACCGAGAACGAGAACGAGAACGAGACCGAGACCGAGACCGAGAACGCCGCCGGGGACGCCGGCGCGGTGCTGTGCCCGTACTGCCTGGAGACCATCCGCCTCGACCTCTCCGCCCTGTTCGTCACCGACAGCAGAATGCAGTACCAGCCACTCGACCTCGCGGCCATCGGCAACCCGCTGCGCCGCCGGGACGTCATGCGCGGCGCCGTCCAGAAGTGCGCGGCGGACCCGGGCTTCCCCGAGCACTTCATCCCCGTGCCGTATCTGATGTACGGCCGGCCGCTGACCGTGGCGATGGTCGGCCAGTCCTCCACCGGCAAGAGCCATCTGCTGACGCAGATGATCGCCGAGATCACGGACGGCGGCCTGGAGCCGTACGGCCTGACCTGGCAGTCCGTCAATCCCGAGCAGCACGCCCGGTTCGTACGGGACCGGGTGCAGCCCCTGCGCAGCGGCCGGGTGCTCGACCACACCGGCGGGCTGGGCCTTGACGGCTTCGCGCGCTTCGTGGAGTCGCTGCTGATCACCGACGCCCGTGGGCGGGTGCGGCCGGTCGCCTTCTTCGACCTCGGCGGCGAGGATCTCGTACGGACGGACGCGGCGCTCCGCTTTCTGCTGGGCGTCGACGCCCTGGTCTTCGTCGTCGACCCGGCGCTCGCGCTCCCGCTGCCGGAGCTGGACCGGGCCAGGGAGCGCTGGGGACTCGATGTGAACCGCGACGGCGACCTGGCGTTCGGCACCGTACTCGACCGGCTGCCGAAGAACGGCCCGTATCTGGATGTCGCGGCGGCGGTGGTGCTCGCCAAGGCGGACCTGCTGCGGTTCCGGCCGCCGGTCGACCGGTGGCTGAGCGAGCCACCGCCCCCGGCCGGCGCACTCGACCCGGCGCTGCTGCGCGAGGAGAGCCAGGACGTGTACGGGCTGCTGCGCCACCACGCCGGGCAGGCATGGCTGCGCCCCTTCGACGCGATCCGCCGCTGCACCCTGCATGTGGCGTCGGCGACCGGCGGCCAGGAGGACGGGGGCCGCTACCCGGCGGGGGCACGGCCCCGCCGGGTGCTCGAACCGCTGCTGTCGCTGCTGGCGATGCGCGGGGTGATCGAGGTGCACGGCGGCGCGGAGTCGTTCGCCATGGAGCCGGACCCGGAGCCGGGGCCGGCGATCGAGGCGCTGCCGACGACGGGGGCGGGCGGCGGGTTCGGTGGATCGGCGGAAGGAAAAACGAGATGACCGACTTCCAGGACGGCGTGACGGGCGGCGGAACGTACGGCCTAACGGGTGGCCGGCCGGACCGGGGCGGTGGAGCACCGGCCGCCGGTACGCACGCGGACGACGGCGTGGTGCACCAGGTGGTCTTCCGGTGGGACGGCAACCACGGCCGCCAGAGCACCGGCATGACGGCCGTCTCCCACTCCTGCTCGGCCGAGCGCGCCGAGGAACTGGGCCGGGAGCTGGGCCCGTTGCTCTGGGTGTCCGGTACGGAGGGCCCGCGCCGGCCGAGCTTCGTCCGTACCCTCACGCGCGACGGCGCCGTCATGCTCGCCCAGCGCTGGCCCACCACCGACCGGGGCGGCAGGCCAAGCACGGTCAGCAATGTGCTGATCGGCACCCGGGACACACTGAAGACCCGGCTGTGCCTCGGGCTCGCCCACGGCGGCTGGGGATACCAGGAAAAGGCAGAGGAGGCGGTGGGAGAGCAACGGCCGGTGACCGTGGCGGAGTTGGAGGAGACAGCCCGCAAGCGGCTGCCCGCGATGCTGAATCTGCTGCCGGCCGTCAGAAACACACTGATCCTGGTCACGGCCGAATGGCTGCGCGATCCGACCCAGCGGATCTCGCTGCTGACGGACGAGGTACGGCTGCCCGACCGACGCGACCGACCCGACCGACCGAACCGACCGAACCGACCGGACCGACTGGACCGACCGGACCGGCCCGACCAGGACGCGGCGCCGCTGGTGTATCTCGGCCTGTTCCTGCTCTTCGGCTCGTGGCTGGGCCGGGAGTGGACGTTCGCCACGTACGACACCGTCGACACGCACCCCCTGCGGCTGATGTGCGTACCGCGCTGGGAACCGGACGCGGGCGAGTCGGGGCCGCTGGCCCGGGTCATCGGCCGGATGTCCGCCCCGCCGCAGTACGAGCATGTGGCGGCGGCCCGGCTGGTGGACCACGTACTCGCGGACCCGACGGCGAAGGCCGGAGTGCCCTACCTGGTCGAGGAGTTGCCGAACGGGGCGGCGATGGACTGGACGCGCCGGCGCGAGGCGCTGATGCGGATCCTGCCGACGGGCCGCAGGCAGGTGGCGCCACCGCAGCCGCAGCCGCAGCCGCAGCCGCAGCCGCTGATGACGCCACCGCCGCCCGTACCCGCGCCCGTACCCGTACCCGCGCCCTATCCCGCGCCGGCCCCGCACGAGGACCGGGAACTCCACGAGGACCTGCGCGGGTACCGACGTACGAACACCACGCAGGACGACTGGATGGCGGAGCGGCTGCGCGAACTGCCCGATCAGCGGCTCGCGGACGAACTCTGCTCCCGCGACCTGTCGGCGGACGCCGTGGAGCTGGTCCTGCGCGAACTGGCCGCCCCCGACCGCCGCCGGGTGCGCCAGGCCGACGTACGGCACAAGCTCTGCGCCGAAGTGCTCCGTAACGACCTGTACCTGACCCTGAACGGCCAGAACGGCCAGAACGGCCCGAGCAGCCCGAGCAGCGGGCTCCGATCCCGCCCGGACGCGACCCGGCGCGCGGCGGAGCTCTTCACCTGGGCGGTCGCCCCGCTGGCCAGGGACGAACGCTATGTGCGGGATCTCGGGGAGCTGCTGCACCGGATGGCACGGGACCGCCGCCCCGCGGCGGCCGACTGGCTCCAGCAGAGCATCATTCAGCCGGTCGGCGGCGTGGCTCCGGATCTTCCGCCGGTGCTGTGGCAGCAGATTCTGCGCGATGTGATCAGCCGGAACACACCGCCGACAACACCGACCACCACAACCACACCGACGACCACACCGACAACCACAATGTCGGCGCCACGCCCCCTGCCCCACGTCCCCCCGGCCAACGTCCCTCCGGCCAACGCCCGCCCGGCCGACGTCCGTCCGGCCCCGCCACCACCACCGACCCTCGTGGAGCGGCTCTCCGACCTCGCCAACAGTCCGGGGTGCGTGGTCGGGGTGGCGGGTGGCCTCATCCTCGTCTTCATCACGACCGCGCTGCTGTTGCTCTGAGCACAATGCCGCCCGCCCAAGGGCTCCGTCGAGCCCCGGAACTCCGGCGTACGCCCGTACACCCGTACACCCGTACACCCGTACGCTCGTAGGCCGTACGCCGGAAGCCGGTCGGCTAGAAGGTCAGCTTCCAGCTGTCGAGGTAGCCCGTGTCGTACGCGTACGCGTCCCGGACCCTCAGCTTCCAGATGCCGTTGGCGGGGAGGGCCGAGGCGTCGACGGTGTAGGTCTCATGCACGTTGGGCGCCGAGTCCGAGCCGTTGGTCTTGAGCCGGAAGGCCGTACCCTCCGGGCCGATCAGGTCGATGACCAGGTCGCCCCGGTAGGTGTGGATGATGTCGACGGTGACCTTGAGGGCGCTGGGGGCGTTGCCCTCGCGCCCGGTGACGACGAGCGGGGACTCGACGGCCAGGCCCGCGTCGGGGATGTTCACCCGGGCCGGGTTGACGAAGAAGTCGCCGCCGGAGGGGATGACGGTCCAGGCGAAGTCGACGGAGGCCGAACTCCCGTCCTCCGTAGAGGCGTTGACCGTCACGGTGAAGTCACCGGCCTCGGTCGCGCTCCCGGAGACCACCCCGGTCGCCCCGTCCAGCGTCAGCCCGTCGGGCAGTCCGGCGGCGGCGTACGTCAGCCCGCCCGGCCGGCTGGTGGCCGCGTCGATCCGTACGGTCGCGGGCTGGCCGACGGCGGCCTTCTGCGCCCCCGGCGAGGTGAGCGCGATGTGGTTGACGAAGCGTCCGCCGACGTTGACGGCCGCCCACGTGTCGCCGACGGTCTCGTACGCCTCGCTGGACCTGCCGTACAGATCGGCGGCGGCCTGGAGAGTGGCGGCGCGGGCGCCGGCGAAGTCGGTGGTGGACGTCATGTAGAGGGTCAGCGCGCGGTACCAGATGGTGAAGGCGTTTTCGAGCCCGACGCCGGGAACGGGCAGGTTGTCGTAGGTGGGGCTGTCGTAGTCGATGCCGTTGATGGTCTTCTGCCCGCTGCCCTCGGCGAGGAGATAGAAGAAGTGGTTCGCGACGCCGGACGAGTAGTGCGGGTCGAGCCCCTCGGTGCGCGCGGACCAGTAGTCCTGGGAGATTCCGTCCTTGGAGGGCCGGTCCATGTAGCGGAGCGGGGTGCCGTCGCCGAAGATGTCGATGAGTTCGCCGACGAGGTAGTCGGGGACGTCGTTCGGGTTGTCGGTGAACTCGACGGCGGCGGCCATGATGTCGCTGGAGCCTTCGTTGAGGCCGCCGGACTCACCGTTGTAGTAGTAGAGGTCGGCGGTGGATTCGGTGACGCCATGGGTCATCTCGTGTGCGGCAACGTCGAGTTCGGTGAGCGGATTGACGTTGTTCACGCCATCGCCGTACAGCATGCAGAAGCAGTCGCCGTCCCAGTAGGCGTTGACGATGCGGTTGCCGTAGTGGACCCGTGAGGACGCGCCGACGCCGTCGTTGGCTATGCCGTTGCGCCCGAACTTGTCGTGGTAGAAGTCCCACGTCTGCTGCGCACCGTACGCGGCGTCCGCGGCGGCGGTCTGCGGATGGGCGACCGTCGAGTCGCCCCAGATGTCGTCGGGGCTGGTGACGAGCACGGGCGTGCCGGTGGTCGTGTTGTTCAGGCTGTACGTCTTGTGGCTGCCGCGGCCGGAGTCGGTCAGCTCGTACAGGCCGCTCGTGCTGTTCTGTACGGTGCCGAGCTCGACCTCACCGCTGAACTTCCCGTGCCCGATGCCCGCCGGGATACGGTCGAACTCCTGGAGCTTCTTCCCGCTCACGGCATCGGTCACGACGTGCAGCCGGCTGGGCCCGCCGTCGTCCCGTACCCCGTTGACCACCGACTCCCACGCCAACGCGGACGCCCCGTCCTTCACCCACACCACCTGCCGCGGCGCACCATCGGCGACGGCCTTCGAGGTACCGGCCTCCTTGGCGACGGCGAGGGCGCTCTTGGCGGCGGCGGAGGCGGGGAGGGCGGGGGTGGTACGGGCGGGGGCGGGGAGCGCGACGGTGGGCGAGGCCGGGTCCGGGCCGGGGGCCACGGATGCGGACGCGGGCGCGGGCGGGGGCGCGGGCACCGGTGTCGTCGCGTCGGCGGTGGTGACGGTGAGGGTCGCGGCCGTGGGGTCCCCCTCGGCGGCGTTGTCGGCGGTCTTGTCGGCGGCGCTGCCATCAGCCTTGCCATCAGCCTTTGCGGCGGCCTTCTCGTGTACGACGAGGTCACCCCCGAGCACGGGCAACCCACCGAGGGTCCGCGCGTACCGCGTGTGAACGGTCCCGTCGACGTCCTTGACGACGTCCTTCGGCAGCAACTTCTCCCCGCCCCCGAGCCGCAACGAACGCGCGGTAGCAGCACCGGATTCGGCAGCGGCCTTGAGCAACTTGGCCCGCTGCCCGGGCGACAGCTCAACGGCGCGGGCACCGGGTCTGGGCGAGGCGTCGACTCTGCTGTGCGAGGCGCCGCGGATGGTGCTGTTGTCCGCTACGGCGGCCGACGGGGTAACGGCGGCGGCGGGAAGGGCGGAGACGACGAGGGCGGCGAGAGTGAGGGTGGCGGTGGCGCTGACGACAGCGCTGGCCGAGCCCGTGCGGCGACGGGACCGGCCGGTACGAGAGATGTTCAAGACTCCTGGTGCTCCTTCTGATCCAGTCGCGCGACAACGACGACCGGCTGGAACGCGGCCCGGGGGCGGGAAGGTTGCCGCCCGGGGAGGAGAGGTGCGGTGGCAAGCGGTGCGGTGCGGTGGGGCGCTGTGCGGTGGCAAGCGGTGCGGTGGGGCGCAGCGACGAGGTGGGGCACGAGACTGCGCACGTGACGCGGCAAATAGTCACAGCGGATGAACCTCTTGTCATCAACGCCCAGCCGCGTTGTCCGAATCCCAACTGCCGTTCCCAACAGGGTTTTTGGCAGGAGCTACGGATCACGTGCGCCTTTACGCGAAGGCAACATTGGCCCCCACCAACCCCTTTGGCCACTTTCTTCACTGGGCAGACGGGGGTGCCAGCGGGCTGGGGGTACTGAGCGCGGTAACGGGCGCGAGGCGCGGGCGGGCGGCGCGGGTACGGAATTGGGGCGGACGGCCACCATGGGCGGGACGGGCCTGCGAGACTGGGGGCGGCGGTCTAAAAGGTGGAGCCCAAGGGGGGAATTTGAGCCGATTGCCCGAGTCGCTGCTTCTGAAGAATTTCGGGGCCGGTCTCGAATAAACCCCCAGGTCACGAAGGGTGCTCCCCGCGCGTGCGGGGGTGGTCCTTCACCGGCAGAGGGTGTCAGCAGGTGGGGAAGCGTGCTCCCCGCGCGTGCGGGGGTGGTCCCGAGAGCCGGGGGTAGTCGGTCTGGACGGCTTCGTGCTCCCCGCGCGTGCGGGGGTGGTCCTGATCTTGCGCGAGTGACTGTGATCGGATGCCAGTGCTCCCCGCGCGTGCGGGGGTGGTCCCAGGCCCGGACCGCTACGCAGCGGCTTGGGCGCGTGCTCCCCGCGCGTGCGGGGGTGGTCCGGGGTGCGGCTCGTACCTGCACGGCGAGCGCCAGTGCTCCCCGCGCGTGCGGGGGTGGTCCGGGCCCCACCCTCCCAGGTGGGGCCCTTCGCTTGTGCTCCCCGCGCGTGCGGGGGTGGTCCGATCCTGCGCGTCCTCGAGGACATCTCCGACCCGTGCTCCCCGCGCGTGCGGGGGTGGTCCCGTCCTGAAGCGTCTGGCCGACGTCGACAAGCAGTGCTCCCCGCGCGTGCGGGGGTGGTCCCCTCGTCTCCCGCGCCCGGGTACGCCTCGGCAAGTGCTCCCCGCGCGTGCGGGGGTGGTCCCTGCGGCTGAAATTGCGGCGGGTGGTTGTGGACGTGCTCCCCGCGCGTGCGGGGGTGGTCCCTCTCCCGCCGGACCGGCATGCGGAAACGGACGGTGCTCCCCGCGCGTGCGGGGGTGGTCCCACTGCCTACCACTCTCCCGACTGTGCGCGTGCGTGCTCCCCGCGCGTGCGGGGGTGGTCCCTCGGGCGAGGCGACGTCCCCGGCGACGGCGTCGTGCTCCCCGCGCGTGCGGGGGTGGTCCCTGAGGTCAGGTCATGGGCGACCCGTACCCGGGGTGCTCCCCGCGCGTGCGGGGGTGGTCCGGCCCGCATCGAGTGGTCGCCCGCCGCCCCGGCGTGCTCCCCGCGCGTGCGGGGGTGGTCCGCAGCGAGTGGCCGACTGGATCGTCGGCATGCTGTGCTCCCCGCGCGTGCGGGGGTGGTCCCCGACCGGGCAAGCCCGCGACAGTCGGCCGCCCGTGCTCCCCGCGCGTGCGGGGGTGGTCCCGACGCGAGATCGTCGTCCGAGAGCGGTGTGAGGTGCTCCCCGCGCATGCGGGGGTGGTCCCCGTCGCTCGTCCCGCGCCTCGAGGTACGCGGCGTGCTCCCCGCGCGTGCGGGGGTGGTCCCGAGCTGGGGTTCCACTGGGACTCCAACCAGCAGTGCTCCCCGCGCGTGCGGGGGTGGCCCTGAGACCGAATCACGTGATCCGGTTGCACGGGTGTGCTCCCCACGAGGGTGGGGGTGGTCCTGCGTTGCGCACGGTCCCGGTGGCCACTCGCCAGTGCCCCCCGCGTGTGCGGGGTTGGCCCCAGACCGCGTCCACCCTCGGCGTCGTCGTCCGCCCCTGTCCCCGTACGTGCGGGGTGGCCTTCTCAACGACGGCCTCCGTTAAGGCCGGTACGGTCGCGCTGGCGCAGCCGTACCGGCCCCACACGGCGGGGTCGCCCTCCCGGTTGACCGTGACCGTACGGCGGCGGGCCCGCCGCAAGGTCAGAGCCGACCGCCGCCGTCCACCCGCACCACAGCTCGCCGGTCCGTGGCCATCACGTGGTCCCAGATCGCGTCGTGCAGCACCTGTACGCACGGGCCGCAGCCCGTGAACGGCGCCGAGACGCCCCCAGCTGTCTGCGCCGTTCCCAGCCAGAGCACGCGCGTGTGCTCCTGGCCGCACCAGAGCCAGCAACGACCGTCGGACCAGTCGTTGCCGTCGCCCGTACGGGCGGGCTCGGGCCGGTTCGCGTTCAGGCGGAGGGCGATACCGGGGGCGGCCCCCGTCACAAACACGTTCCCGGTGGTCACTTACCCCACCGCCGGCCCGCGTTCGCGATGACCAGCCGCGCACTCAGCTCCTCGCGCGCCGACAGCCGCGTCACCTCCGTCGGCGCCGCCTCCCAGAAGGCGCCGCCCTTCAGCGGGCGGAGCCGTACGCACGCGTCCGTACGTACGACCACTACTCCCACCCGATCCCGCGCGGTGTCCTTCGCGAGGCTCCCCGGTACGAGGTCCGGCACAAGGTCCGGCTCCGTCTGCGGAGAGGTGGACGGAGCCGCCGGTTCCGGGCCGGGGCCCGGGCCCGGGCCCGATTCCGAGCCCGAGCCCGCGCCCGCGCCCGGAGCGCGGCACGCCTCGGACGTCACTTGCCCGTTCCCCTCTTGATCGCCTCGGCGATCCCCCGTACGACATCGGGCCGCGCGCCGCCCAGTTCCACCAGCACCAGCCACGGCATCAGCGCACTCGCGTTGATGCCCAACGAGGGCAGAACCAGGCCGACGTCCGCCAGCGCCGCCTTCAGTTCCTCCACCGCCTCTTCCGCCGCGTCCCAGGGGTCCAGTTCGTCCGCCGGGTCCGCCGGACCTGCCGGATCCGGCGAATCCACCGCACCCGTCTGACCCGCCGCTTCCGTTGCGCCTTCAATTTCCTTTGTGCTGCCCATTGCCGCGCTGTCTCCCATTCCTCGGCCCTCGACCCGCGTACATCGCTGTACGTACGCGAGTGTTGACATTTCGTATTCAGCTTGGCCTTGTCATCGCTAGCCTCGAAAGGGGGTGACCGACTACAAGGGCTTTGAAACGAAGAGGAGTTAAGCCATGGCCAAAGGCGAGAGGCCCGGAGCGCTCGGCCGGCTCAAGATCGGATGGGAGTTCTTCGGCTCGGAACTGAAGCGCCAGCGCGAATCCGCCGGACTGACCCAGCACCAACTGGGCGAGCGGGTGTTCTGCTCCGGCTCGTACATCGGACAGTTCGAGGCGGGTTTCCGCAAACCACAACTGGACCTGGCCGAACGTATCGATGTAGAGCTGCGCACAGGCGGTCTCCTCGGTCGTATGTGCGCGGCACTGATCAACAGTTCCCCGTACGCCAACTACTTCGCCGAAGCGGTCTACCTGGAAAGCCTGGCCGTCTCGATCCGGCAGTACGCGCCTGTGTTCGTGCCGGGGATCCTCCAGACGAGGGCGTACGCCAGGGCCGTGTTCTTGGCCGCGCAGCCACTGGCACCGGAGGAGAAGATCGAGGAGCTTGTGGTGACGCGCCTGGAGCGCGGGAAGCTCCTGAACCATCCAACAACCCCTTTGTTGTGGGTGGTACTGGATGAGAGCGTGTTACGTCGAGAGGTCGGCGGGCCCGCAGTGATGCACGAACAGTTGACATATATTGCGCAGTTGATGCGCCGACGTCGCATCCTGGTGCAGGTACTTCCGCTGGATACGGGCGCACCGCCGATCGGGGCGCTGTTGAAGCTGATGACCTTCGAAGACATGCCGCCCGTGGCCTACGAGGAGGGCTCGAAGACAGGAAATCTGTTGGACGATCCGGCGGTAGTGGACCAATGTGAACTGGCCTACGATCTCGCCAGGGCCGCCGCCCTGTCTCCAGAGCGGTCACTGGCCCTGATTGAGTCGGCGGCAGAGGAATACGGACATGAGCAATGACCACGACCTGAGCGCGGCCGTGTGGCGCAAGAGCAGCTACAGCAACGGGGACGGCGGGGACTGCGTCGAGGTGACGGAGAGCTTCCCCGACGTGGTTCCCGTACGGGACAGCAAGACCCCCGGCTGTCGCGCTTTGTTCTTCACGGCCGGGTCGTGGACAACCTTCATTGACGACGTGAGGAGCCGATAAGCGTGGCCACGGACCACGGCCTGAGCGCGGCCGTGTGGCGCAAGAGCAGCTACAGCAACGGGCAGAGTGGCGACTGCGTCGAGGTGGCAGACGGGTTCCCCGGCGACGTCCCGGTACGGGACAGCAAGGCCCCCGCCGGCCCCGCGCTGTTGTTCCCCGCGACGGCGTGGGCAGCCTTCCTCCGAAACCTCAAGTCCTAGCTCCTGTAGGCCACTCGGAACGCTCAGGTCGCGTAACGTCTGCTGCTGGTTCGCAGGTCGACGCAGGCACGGCAGGATCCATACTGTTAGGTCTGGCGGCAATGCGCACGCCGCTGCGAGTGATAAAAATCCGCCCTCCCCGAGAGCAAACCCGCAGGTCGCGAAGTATGGTCCCCGCGCACGCGGGGGTGGTCCTGTATTGCGGTGGCAATACATTGGTTTGCTTTGATGGTCCCCGCGCACGCGGGGGTGGTCCGCGCTCCGCGCTTTCCTATTCGACCTACGGCCGATGGTCCCCGCGCACGCGGGGGTGGTCCCCTCCTGCACGCGTACGACCTCCTGGAGGCCGGATGGTCCCCGCGCACGCGGGGGTGGTCCGGACGGCACCGAGGCGTTCGACCTGATCACGGCATGGTCCCCGCGCACGCGGGGGTGGTCCGCACGGCGCGGTGGTCTCAGAGGTCGAGGAGGGATGGTCCCCGCGCACGCGGGGGTGGTCCCGGCCGGCCCCCCGGGTGAACACGGTCGATGGCATGGTCCCCGCGCACACGGGGGTGGTCCGTCGCCTCGTCCATGGCGATCAGTGCCCGGTCAATGGTCCCCGCGCACGCGGGGGTGGTCCCCAGACGCTCACCACGGTCGACTACACGGCGGCATGGTCGCCGCGCACGCGGGGGTGGTCCGTACCTTCGCCCGTTCTCCACGCTCGCGATCGGATGGTCCCCGCGCACGCGGGGGTGGTCCTCTCTATGAGGGAATCCGCGATCGCGGAAAAGTAATGGTCCCCGCGCACGCGGGGGTGGTCCGTCACACGCCGGTACGGAGGGAGCGCCTCCAGCGTGGTCCCCGCGCACGCGGGGGTGGTCCGCCGGAGCATCAGCGTGACACGCCGCCGGGGCTATGGTCCCCGCGCACGCGGGGGTGGTCCCCTGCCCCCTCCGGCGCCGAGATGCCCGTGCTGATGGTCCCCGCGCACGCGGGGGTGGTCCGATGTCGGGGGTGCGGGTGGCGTGCATCGCCTTATGGTCCCCGCGCACGCGGGGGTGGTCCCGGGGCGGCGCGGCACCCGGACAAGCGTCGCGGATGGTCCCGGCGCACGCGGGGGTGGCCCCCGGATGCACCAGCTGTTCGCCGTGTTCGCCGCATGGTCCCCGCGCACGCGGGGGTGGTCCGTCGCGCTGCGTGCACGGTCACGACCAGGCCGAATGGTCCCCGCGCACGCGAGGGTGGCCCCCTGCGCCTTGCTCCGAAGGCGGTCATCACCACATGCCCCCGCACACGCGGTGATGACACCGAGGCCGACTTGGCAGCTGATAGGTCGTCAGCTGCGGGTCAGAGCGGACGCCAGGTGTGTTCTACGGCGGCGAGCGTGGAGCGCGGGGCCGCCCCTCCTGCTGTTAGTTTCGCGCTTCCGGGCCGGGTATCAAGGGCGCTCCTCCGTCGCGTCGGCTGCGCCGATTCCGCTGCGCTCCACCCCTGACACCCAACCCTCCAGCGCAAGTGCAGCTTTTCGGGAGGGGCGGCCGGGGGTGAGGGGGGCCCAAGAGGTCCGCCTGTTCTGCCACTCGGCTCAGGGTCCGGCGGGCCGGGGGGCCCTGCGGGGCTGCGCGGCAGAGGAGAGGGGCGGCCCGACACCGGCTCGGCGGCCGACCGTCCGTTGCCGGTTGCGACTCATGCCCCGCTGGTCACCGTTGCGCTGTGGTGCCCGGAAGCTGGGTGGGGCCTGCTATCCGGTCGGGGTCCTCGGGCCGATCGGGGGCAGGGGGTCTTCGGGCGGCGCCCGGGAGCGGGGAGTGCGACGTTAGAGCCACATCCGGCACGTCAGATGGCCGCAGCGTCACCCTCGTCGGGATCAAGTACTCCACCACCCGCCAATCTGTCCTATATGTGGCGGTTTGGAGGGCGGTTGAGGGGCTCCCCGGGCGGCACATGTGTCCTGAGGTGCGTTAGACGCACTCCTCGGCGCGAAGACCGCCTCCGGGGCCCACTTGCCGCCACAGGCGTCCCACCAGACCTTCCCCCACCCGGAGTTACCAGCGGGGCATGAGTGCCGGCCAACCGGCGGCCGTCAAGCCGCCGAGCCGGTGCCGCGTCACCCCATGCAACTGCTGCGCGGCCCCGCAGGGTCCACCGGGCCGCCGGACCCTGAGCCGAGTGGCAGAACAGCAGACCTCTCGGCCCCCCCTCACCCCCCGGCCGCCCCTCCCACACCCGCACTTGCGACTCCGGGACAGGAGTCAAGGGTGAAGCGAAGCGAAATCGGCGCAGCCGACGCGACACAGGAGCGCCCTTTACACCTGTCACGGAGACGCGACACTCAAACGCTGGAGGGGCGGCCCCCATCCCAACAACCCCCGCCACCGACCCACCCCACTCAGCGCCGCTCTGACCCGCAGTCGACGGCCATCCGCGCCGCCCCCGGCCCCCGGCCCCCGGTCCACACCCCAGCCAACTCGCTTGACCTCAAGTCCAGTTGAGATTCCATGCTTTCACCCATGGAGATGGAGACAACAACTCACAACCCCGA
The DNA here is from genome assembly GCF_040701725.1 of Streptomyces sp. NPDC093109. NCBI lineage: Bacteria > Bacillati > Actinomycetota > Actinomycetes > Kitasatosporales > Streptomycetaceae > Streptomyces > Streptomyces sp. NPDC093109. The sequence goes on along the minus strand of NZ_JBFBEZ010000002.1, from coordinate 81,922 downwards.
CATCCGCGCAATCCGCCACGTCGTCGCCGCCATCGAGCACTCGCAGAACAACGAGCTGGCCGACGCGTTCGTCGGGCTGTTCCGGGAGGACGCCGTCTGGACCACCGGGCACGGTAAGCGGCTCTTCGGGCGGGAGGAGATCTCCGCGTTCACGCGGAAGGTTCTGCCCGGCGCGATGAGCGACTCCACCGCCACCTACGAGGTGCTGCATGTGCTGTTCATCCGGCCCGATGTCGCCGCCGTCACGGTGCACGCGCAGTACTGGACCCTCGGCGGGGAGCCGCTCGGGAATCCGGGGAGTCCGCTCTACGTCATGGCCAAGGAGAACAACGACTGGCGGCTCGTCGCCTGCCAGAACACCGAGATCCTCGCGTAGGTGCGCAGGCCTCAGGCCCGCCGCTCACCGCTCGCCGCTCGCCTGTGCGTGCGTGCCGGACGAACGGCGGGTCCCCCGACTGCCCCTTACGGGAACAGCGCTATTCCCACGATCACCAGCACCAGAATCGTCAGCACCACGACCACCGCCGTCCACGTCCTGCTGTGCGCCAGTGGTGCCCTCGGGCCGCCGCCTCGGGGGCGGTCTTCCGGGAGGGTGGGGTGGGGCGGGCGGTCGTGTGTGTAGAAGTCGCCGAAGCCGCCGTTCGTAGCCATGGGAACCTCCTCACAGAGGTCGACGCGAGGCGACCCCCGCCATACAGTGAGGCATCGCTCCGCTTATCTACCTAATTGTACGCTTACCGGCCTCCCGCCGGCCCTGCCGCCAGCCTCGCCGCCTCCCGGCGCCTCGCCCGCCAGACGATCAGCGGCCTCCGGCGGCGCCACAGCCAGACGCAGGCCGCGACCGCCAGGGCGGCCAGGCCGAGCAGGATCGCCAGGCCGATGACGACGTCGGCGGTTGTGGTGGTGTCGGCCAGGTGGACGGTGAGGTCCTCGTGGGTGGTGTTGCCGGCCGGGTCCGTCGCGGTGATCTTGAGGTGGTGGTCGCCCGGCGGCAGGTCCAGGTGGAAGGTGTGGCGCGTGCCCACCAGGGTTACGGGCGTTACGGGTTCTGTGGCGCCTTCCCCCTTGTCCGTCTCCGCCGCCGCCCCTGCTGCCACCGCTGCCTTGACCACCTTGACCGCCTTGCCGCCCTCGCCCACCAGCGTGATCGTCGCCCCCGGTTCGCTCCGTACCGTGATCACCGCCTTGCCCTCCCCCGCACGCTCCGCGTCGTACGCGACAGCCAGCGGCGGCGCCGCCGTGTCGATGGTGAAGGCTGCCGTACGGGCGGTGCCCGCGCGGCCGAAGGGGTCCTGGAGGGTGAGCGTGGCGCGGTGGTCGCCGTCCTTGAGGTCGGTGGTGACCTTCGCGCGGCCGGTGGGGTCCAGGGTGACCGGGTGGTCCGTCGTGCCGACCGTCAGGGTGCCCCGGCTGCCGGGCGGGCCCGCTACGGTGAAGGCCGTTCGGGCGTCCGTCGGCTTGTCCGACACCTTGACGCTCGGTGTGAACGACTCCAGGTCCACCTTCGCCGTCGTCGTGGCGCGCGACGCGTTGCCGGCCTTGTCCCGTACGAGGATGTCGATCCGGTGCGTGCCGTTCGGCAGATACAGGTGGCCCGTCACCTCGCCGGTGGCGCCGACCGTGCCCGTCAGGCCGTCGTCGTCGCGGCCCTCCACCGTCACGGTGTAGCGCGCCTTCGGCTCTGTCGTGAAGCCGATGTCCGTCCGGCCGGTGGCCGGGTCGGCGGGTGAGGCGGTGGCCGCGTCCAGGTCCGGCTTGTCGGCGTCCACGGTGAGCGTGAACTCCTTGCTCTCCTCGCTCTCGTTGCCCGCCGCGTCCACCGCCACGACCGCGTACGTGTGCTCACCGCTCGCCGCCCGGAACGCGATCCGCTGGGCGGCTCCGGTGGCGGTGGCCCGGGCGACGACCTTGTCGTCGGATACGTCCCTCACCTGGATACGGGAGTCCGCCTCGGCCGTCACCGTGACCTCTACCGCCCCGCCCGCCCCCGCCTTCGGTGTCTTCACCTTGGGGCGCGACGGCGGCTCGGTGTCAGGTTCCGGCTCGGGCTCGGGCTCCGGCTCGGGTTCTACGGCCGGCTGCTCGGGCTTCGACGGGGTCTCCGTACCCGGCAGCGAGCTGTAGCCGCACTCGCTGAAGTACCCGAGGTCCCCGCAGACATACGAACCGGAGTCCGACGGGCACGAGTGCCAGCGGTGGCAGCCGTCCCGGTGGGCGGGCGCGGCGGCGACGGCCTGTCCCGCCGTATCCGCGAACGCCATGAGCGCGAGTGCGGATGCGGATGCGAGTGCGAGCCTCGTCGTACGGCGCGCACGGATGCGTACATTCACGTGAGAAAAGCCCCCCAGCTTCACGGCGGCTCAACAGCACGCCGGATGCCGGATGTTCACAGAGGTACGAGGGCTTGTCGAGCCGTGGCCAAAGGTTTACGGCCGCGGGCCGGCGACGAGCCGAAGGCGCCCGCCGCCTCGCCCGCCGCCCCGTCCGCACCCCATCCACCGCCCGCCCACCGCGCGCCTTTTACTTCGGCACGTCCGCGCAGAAGTCCTTGAACTCCTCGCGCATGTCCTCGTACTCGCCCTCCTCGGCCTTTTTGAATACGCCGTCGAAGCGCTCTCTGCGCTTTTTTTCCTTCTTGTACGTGTCGGCTTCCCGGAACTTGGCCACTTCCTTCAAAGCCGCACTCTGCTCGTTCTTCGGGAGGCCGTCCTTGAGGACATGCCGCTCCCAGGTGCAGAGCCAGTATTCGTCCGCCAGGGCCTGGCCGCCGCCCGGTGCGATCCGGACCCTGAAGTCCTTGTCGTCCTTCTTCGCGTCCGGCTCCTCCACGCCCAGCATGCCGACCGTATCGGTCGGCCACTCGCTGTCCGGCGCGAGCGTGAGCGTTTGGCTGTGCTTCACGTACTCCGCCTTGGCCTCCGCGGCCGACGGCCAGCCCTCGAACTCGTCGCTCGAGCAGGATGTCAGGACGAGGACGGAAACCACTGTCGCGGCCATGGCATACAAGGGTCTGTGACGCACCATCACGGTTCACTGCTCCAAAACACTCACGAGGAAGAGGATCGCCGAAGGAGATGTGGTCGCGGTGGACTCGGTTCCACCTCAACATCGCTCAGCCCAAAGGCACTTCAGCCCGCCGCATGGCGCCCCGAGCCCGAGCCCGCCCCCGAGCCCCCCGTCACCCGCGTGATCGCCGCCTCCACCGCCCCCACCCGGTCCGCCAGCAGTCCCAGCGCCGCCACCGCGCGCGTGAGCGGGTCGGTGTCCGAACCGCCTAGGGTCGCCTCGCGTACGTGGTACCTCTTGATCTCCATCCAGCGCGCCGCCCGCTCCTCCGTCAACGTCCCGCGCAGTTCCGCGAGTTTGAGGAGGTTGGACTCCGCGCCCGAGGTCAGGGTCTGGGCCTCGCCCGTGTAGTGGTCGTCGATGACGGCGGCGAGTTCGGCGTCGTTCATGACGGCGTCGATCCTGGCCGCGATCTTGTTCATGTTGCGGTACGAGCCCTGGAGCAGGAACGGCGGCTCCGTGCGCGTCGCGTCGGACTGGGCCGCCGAGGCGATGTACGCCTCGTTGACCGCCAGCACCGTCCGGCGCGCCGTCAGCAGATGCCGCAGGACGGCCAGGACGCGGTCCAGCTCGGCGGGCGCGTAGGGGTGGGTGAGGCGGCCGGCGGTGGCCGCCGGATCGGCTGCGGCAGTCGGGTCGTTGGCGGCCAGGCGTACGAGGATGTCCAGGTCTGCGCGGTCGCGGGCGGCGAGCGGGGCGAGGACGGGGTGGGCGGTGAGGGCGTTCTCCACGAAGCTCAGCGCGAAGACGTCCTCCTTGCCGGTCAGCACGTCGCCCAGATTCCACACGTCGGCGCGGTTGGCGAGCATGTCGGGGATACGGAAGCGGTGGCCGGACTCGGTGTACGGGTTGCCCGCCATGCAGACCGCGAAGCGCTTGCCGCGCAGGTCGTACGTCCGCGTCTCGCCGTTCCGCACGCCCTCGATACGGCGCTGCGCGTCGCAGAGCGGGATGAACTGCTGGAGCAGTTCGGGCGAGGTGTGCTGGATGTCGTCCAGGTAGAGCAGGGTGTTGTTGCCCGCCTCCAGCGCGAAGTTGATCTTCTCGACCTCCTGGCGGGCGGTCGCGTTCGGCGCCTGGTCGGGGTCGAGGGAGGTGACGGCGTGGCCCAGGGCCGGGCCGTTGATCTTGACGAGGACCAGGCCGAGCCGGTCGGCCACGTACTCCATGAGCGTCGTCTTGCCGTACCCCGGCGGCGAGACGAGGAGCAGCAGCCCGTTGCTGTCGGTGCGCTTGGACTCGCCCGCCGTGCCGAGCTGCTTGGCGAGGTTGTCGCCGATGAGCGGGAGGTAGACCTCGTCGATGAGGCGGTTGCGCACGAAGGACGACATGACGCGCGGCCGGTAGTCGTCCAGGCGCAGCCGCGCCCGCTCGGCCGTGACGAGGGCGCCGCGCAGGCGCTGGTACGCGCGGAAGCCGGGGGCGACGCGGGTGCGGAAGTCGGCTGTACGGGAAAGGAGTTCATCCAGTCGTACGGTCAGCCGTCGTCGTTCGATCCTCGGGTGGGCACCGAGCAGGCCGTCGACGGTCTCGCTGAGTGAGGCCGACACCTCGTAGCGGGGCAGGTCCGGGCAGAGCTCGACCGCGACCGCCTCCGCCAGGTCGCCGGGGGTGATCCCGTCCTGGCCGCCGGCCGCCGCGTACGCGCCGAGCCAGTTCTCCACGAGCTGGCGGCGCGCGGCGAGTTCGCCGCCGAGCCCGGCCAGGTCCTCGTCGTACGCGGAGACGCCCGCCGCCGAAGTACCCACCGCGTGGCGGAACTTGTCGAGCAGCGTCCGCGCGCCCGCGCTGGTGGCGAAGCCCTCGGGGCCCGAGGTCAGCTCCTCGAAGAGGTACGCGGCGGCCGACGCGCCCTGCGTCAACTCGCCCATCGCCTCAGCCAGTTCCTCCTGGAGCGCCTCGATCGCGGGTGCCAGGCCGAACGTCTCCCTGGCGCGCGCCATCGACACCGCCCGCCGGGTCCACGCCTCGCGCGCCTCCGGCGTCGTACCGTGCGCCCAGAAGAGCTGCGCGGCGGCGCGGGCGGCCGGCTCGTACCGCAGGGCCCCGGCCTCGGCGCGCAGCCGCAGCAGGGCGGCGAGGATGAGGGTGGCGTCGTGGTCGTGGACGCCGCGCTCGTACCCCTCGTCGTACGCCTCTTCGGCCGACTTCCGTACGAGAACGGCCAGTTCGGCATCGGAGACCGGGCCGGCGGAGGCCGCCCCGCTCTCCAGCAGCCGCGCCGCCAGATACTCGCCCCGGTACACCTCCGCCGACTCCGACGGCAGCTCCTGCCCCCAGTACGGCCGCGTCGCCGCGAACTCCGGGTCGGTGACGGGCGCCCGGTAGTCGGTGCCGGTGAGCGCGAAGCTCAGCCCGCCCGCGTCTCCAGGACCGGAACCGGAACCACCCCCGTGCGGTACGAGCGTCAGGTCCAGCGGCTGCGTGTTGACCGCGAAGCTGTGCCGCCCCAGCCGGATCAGCGCGCCACCGTCCGCGTACAGGTCCGTGCGGTCGCGCAGGGCGCGCGCCGCCTCCTGGCGGGCCGCCTTGATCCGGCCGTCCAGCTCCTCCGCCCGTACCCGGTCGCCCAGTTCGCGCAGCTCGGCGACCGTCCGCCGGACCTTGGCGACCATCGGGTCGGAGGCGAAGTACGTACTGACCTCGTCGGCCGAGCCGAGCGCCGCCGCCCGCCTGCCGATGGTCTCCAGCACGCGCGCCGCCGAGTCGCCCAGCCGCTCGGCGCGCTGCGCGCGGGCGTCCTGGAGGCCCTGCTTGCGCGCCGAGAACGTCTCGTAGACCTCGGTGCGCTTGGTCGCCAGCTCGGCGAGGAAGTCGTCCGACTCCGCGAACCGGGATTCGAGGTTCTCCAGCCGCAGCAGCAGCCCCGCGAGCTGGTCGTCGCAGCTCTCGGGCGTGGACGCGGCGGCCAGCGCGCCCGTGACCGCCTGCCCCAGCAGGGCGGACTCCGCCGCGAACTCGGCCCGTCCCTCCCGCTCGCCCAGCTCCCCGCGCCGCGCGTCCAGGGTGGCGCGGGCGGCGTTGACCCCGCCGAGCACCTCCGCGATGCGCTCCAGGATGGACGTACGGACGGTCGCGTCGCCGATGTCCAGCCCCGCCACCACCTCGGTGACGGTACGGAGCCCCTCCGCCAGCTCGTCCAGCCGGGCCGCGACCGGCGCCGCCCCGGCGACCGTGGTGATCGCGTCGGCGGTGGCCGTCAGCGCCTCGGTGTCCGCGTGGTACGCGGTGAAGGCGTCCTCGCCGCGCAGGAACTCGACCGCCCGCCGCGCGAACGAGGTGAGGTCACCCTCGACCTCGGCGGCGAGCGCGTCGATGCGCCCGGTGTCCGCGTACCGCTGGTCCTTCAGCGTCAGCAAGTGGCCGTGCGCGCGCCGCAGTTCGGTCAGCCGCTCCACCCATCCCGCGGCCGAGCGCGGCGCCTCGCCCCGGATCCGGCGCACCAGAGCGGCGATCGTGGCCGCCGACTCGTCGAACGCGTCGGCGGCCCGCCGCGTCAGGGTCTGTACGGTGGCGAACTCGGCCAGCACCTGCTCGGCCGTCGCCCGCACCTCCGCCAGCGGCCCGCGCAGATCACCCGCTTCGGCGTCGCCCAGCCAGTGGTAGGTGTCGGCGGCGCGGACGGAGGCGGCGACGAGCGCCTCGTACCCCTCCGTCGTCGGCGTGCCGGTCTCGGTGACGGCGCGCGCCAGCGACAGGCAGTCGGAGATGCCGCGCACCAGGTCGGCGTTGCCGATGCGGCCCAGCGGCCCGGCGTCGGCCGAGGCGGACGCGGCGGCGGCGTAGGTGTCGGAGACGTACGGCGAGGCCCAGATCTGGAGCGGGTGGATCCGGGCCGGCTCCTCGGTGTCCGGCGCGCGCAGGACGACCGTCGTGCCGTCCTCGAAGAGCGCGTACCCGTGGCAGGGCAGCGGCGCCGCGACCTCCTTGCGGATCAGGTTGTACGGCAGGAGCAGGGCCCGGCCCTCGGCGCGGGCGTGGAACGCGTACAGCACGTCCTCGCCGTTCGGCGAGCGCAGCTCGCGCTCGAACTCCAGCCCGGTGGTGTCGGTGTCGAAGGTCTTGTGTGCGCCACTCGCCAGGCAGTAGCCGCCGGGGAAGACGATCCCCTGCTCCTCGGGCAGCCGCCGGCACGCCTGCCCGATGCCGTCGAGCCGTACGACGGTCCTGGTGACGGTGTTGAAGACCAGATGGCGCCGGGTCTCCTCCTTGTACGGGCGCACCCGCAGCAGGACGAGCACCCCGGCCCGCGCGTACTCCACCTCGGCATCGGCCAGCGACTGGAGCGGCTCGTCGACGGGCTCGGTGTACAGCGCGGCGGCCGGGTCGGCGGGACCGGACTCGGTGTCGTTCTCCGTCTTGACGGTCAGCGCGCCGCCGACGGTGGAGACGAACACCGTGCCGCCGTCGATGGCGATGTGCGGGTGGCGGCCGAGGACATGGTCCTCGCGGGCGGTGGCCGTCCACTCGACGTCCTGGGCGGCCGGGAGGACATCGTCGCGCTCACCGCGCGCGTCCAGGAACCGGACCGTTCCGGCCGTCCCGTACGTCCCGTCCGTCCCGGCGGTCCCGGCCGTCCCGTCCCCCGCGATCGCCCAGCGCAGCACCCGTACGTCGGCGGTGCTCTCGCCGGTCTGGAAGACGGCGAGCAGCCGGCCCTCGGTGTGCCGGATCCGCAGCAGCCGGGCGTCACGGAAGTAGCGGTGCAGCTCCGCGAACTCGCGTACGAAGTCCGGGTCGTCGAGCAGTCCTGGCACCGCGTCGGCGGGGAGCGGATTCAGCTCGCGGTCGAAGAGGGCGAAGACATCGCCGACGGCGGGCCCCTCGGCCGTCGACGCCCGCGCCCCCGCCCGTGCCCCCGCCACCGCCCGCGCCCGCGCCTGCCCCGGCGGGACGTTGCCGCCGAAGAGCAGCGCGCCGCCCACCGCGACGACGTCCCGGGGCAGGCGCGGCTGCTCGGTGCGGATGCGCTCCGTACCCGTGAGGGCCAGCTCCATCGAGCCGAACGCCTCGATCCGGCGGGCGTTCAACGCCTCGGCGCGGCGCGCCAGTTCGGTTGCCCGCGCGCCGAGCCGGTCGCGCAGGACCTCGTACGTACCGGCGTCCACCGAGGCCGTCGCCGCCGCTGCCGCTGTCCCGGCCACTGCTGTCTCCATCGGGCTTCTCGCCTTCCGTTCCGTACGGGGTCCGTACGAGGTCATGCGTGTGTCGTGTCGCGTGTTGTCGCCTGTTGTCGCCTGTTGTTACGCGGGGGATCCGGAACCATCGACCCCCGTACGGCGGCTCCGGATCCCCCACACCCTCGGGCGTGGGCCGTCAGACCCCGGCCCTCAGGCTCTGTCGCGGCCCGCCCCCGCTGCCTCTCCCGCGCCGTTCAGCGCGGCGAGCGGGGTGTCCGCCAGTCCCAGCCGGTCCGCCTGCTCCAGCAACTGCTCCAGCTGCGTGGACCCCGCGACCCCGGACTTCATCAGCTTCATCAGCAGCGCCGACACCGTCAGGTTCTGCACATCGGCCGTCGAGACCGAGCCGAGGATCTGCTTCAGGTCCTCCGGCAGACTGGCCGAACCGTCCAGCCACGGCTTCGCGAGCGTCTGCGCCGTCTCCGAGTGGGCCATGAAGCCGTCGACGCTCTTGCCGAACGAGATGGACGACACCAGCCGGTCGAAGAAGACGGAGTCCCCGCCGACGATGTTGATGTCGGCGTTCTCCAGACCGGTGGCGAGCACCGTGGCCTGCGCCTCCGCGACCTGCCGCTGCACGTCGAAGCCGGCGAGCCGGATCTCCTTCTCGGCCTCCAGCCGCAGCCGGTACTCCTCGTGCGTACGGGACGCCTCGTCCAGCGCGGCCATCGCCGCGGCCTTCTCGGTCAGCCCCGCCGCCTCGGCCTTCAGCTTCTCGCCGATCACCGCGGCGTCCGCCGTGGCCTGCGCCTGCGTGCCCTCCGCGACCGCGAGCGCCTTGAGCCGCGCGCCCTCGGCCTCGGCCCGCAGCCGCGCCTCGGTCGCCTCGGCCTCCGCACGGCCGGCCTTCTCGGTGACGTCCGCCTCCGCCTCGCGGACCTGGACCTCGGCGAGTCCGGCGGCGGCGGCCTCGGCCTGGATGCCCTCCGCGAGCCGCAGCTTGGCGCGCGAGTCGAGGTCGGCGGACTTCAACCGGGCCTCGGCGAGGGTAAGTTGCTCGGCCGCGCGGTGCTTGGCCGACGCCTCCGCCGCCTCGGCCGCCTTGATGTCCTTGACCAGCTTCTCCTGCGCCTCCGCCTCGGCACCGATGATCACGGCCTGGCGGGTGCGCTCGGCCTCCTCGACGATGCGGAGCTTCTTGATGGACTCCTCCTGCTCCGCGACCGTACGGTCCACCGCGATCCGCTCGCGGATGACGTCGGCGACCTCGCGGCGCTCCGCCTCGACCTCCTTGTCCTTGGACATCCGGCTCATCTCGGTCTCGCGCTCCCGCCCGATGACCTCAAGCAGGCGGTCCTTCTCGATCCGCTCGTTCTCGATGGCGATGACCCGCTCGCGGTTCTTCTGCGCGACCGCGATCTCGCGGGCCTGGTTCTCCCGCTGGATGCCGAGCTGCTCCTCCGTACGGAGGAACGCGGTCTGCGCCCCGAGCCGCTCCTCCTCCTGCACCTTGGAGGTGGCCGCCTCCTCGCGCGCCCGCAGCGTCTCGACCTCGCGGCGCTGCTTGATCTCGGCCTCGGCCTGCCGGCGCTCCAGCTCCAGGATGGTCTCCCGGGCGTCGACGTTCTGCCGGGTGATCTCCTTCTGCTCGGTGCGCTGGAACTCGTTCGTACGGACGTGCTCGACCGCCGTCAGTTCGGTGATCTTGCGGATGCCCTGGGCGTCGAGGATGTTGGCGCCGTCGAGCTGGGTCATCGGCGTCTGCTCAAGGAAGTCGATGGCCGCGTCGTCGAGGTGGTAGCCGTTGAGGTCCGTCCCGATGACCCGGATGATCCGGTCGCGGAACTCCTCGCGCTTGGTGTAGAGGTCGACGAAGTCGAGCTGCTTGCCGACGGTCTTGAGCGCCTCGGAGAACTTCGCCGCGAAGAACTCCTGGATGGCGACCTTGTCGCTGGCGCGCTGCGTGCCGATCGCCTGGGCGACCTTGATGACGTCCTCGACGGTCTTGTTGACCCGCACGAAGAACGAGATGTGGATGTCGGCGCGGATGTTGTCCTGGCAGATGAGCCCTTCCCGGCCGGTCCGGCGGATCTCGATGATCTTCACCGAGATGTCCATGTACTCGGCCTTGTGCAGGACCGGCAGGACGACGGCGCCCGTGAAGGTGACGTCCACCTTCTTGGTCTTGGAGATGATCAGCGCCCGGCCCTGCTCCACCTTGCGGAACAACCGGCTGATCAGCAGAAACGTGGCGAGGGCGATGAGCAGGACAACGGCGATCAGCACGCCGATGCCCAAGGAGATGGCATCCATGAGGAGTCCTTGCGAAGCGAGAGAGCGGGAAGCGGGCAGGGCAGAGCCACAGGGCGCGGAGCGCCGGGGGCGCGTGCCAACGGATGAGGTCGCCAGAAGCGACGGCGAGCACCGGTGAGCGACGGTGATAGCGGTACGGGCAGCGGCGGTACGGGCTCAGGCCGCGTTGCGCGGCGCGTTGCGCGGGTCGAGCTCCGGGTCGTACGGCGCGACCCAGAAGAACTCGCCCTCCACGTCGAACGCGTACAGCAGCCCCGTACACCCCGCGCCGAGCGCATCGGCCGCGCCGGCCGCGTCGGCCGGTTCGGCCTGCCGCACCTGGACGAGCGCGGTCGAGCCGTCCGCCGCCGCCACCTCGGCCTGACCGAAGTCGGCGGAGACGGAGCCGGTGCGGATCGTGCACGTCAGCCCGATGAAGTCCAGCCGTGACGGCGGCGCCTGTTCAGGAACCAGGTCGCGCAGCCGCCGTACGAGCAGCCGCGTGACGCCCCAGGCGATCAGCGACCCGGCGACCAGCACGGCGGCGGACCAGAGGGTCCGGGCGGTGCCGGGATCCACCTGTCGGCGCACCAGCACCGATCCCGTCAAGGTGGTGAACCAGGCAATGGCGATCAGAAGCGATACAGGAATGGTCACCGGCACTCCGCCGAGCCCGGCACCACCTGAGCCACCTGAGCCACCAACGCCGTCGGCGCCCACCCCGGTGTCCACCTGCGCGTCAAAGGCGTCGTACTCGGTCGCGCCCGCCAGCACCAGCAGCCAGAAGGCGATCACCACGAGCAGCGCGGCGCCGAACAGGACGGCGGGGAAGGCCAATGCGGCGCCGATGAACTCGTTCATCCCCACCCCACCTCCCCGTGCGCGTCCAAGTCTGTCTACGTGTGTGCCGGCCCCCGACGCCGATACGTTGCCGTATCGCGACGCCGGGGGCCGATCCCCCGTGGTTCCCCCGTGTTCCCCCGTGGCCCCCGTTGTGCTGAGACCATTGTGCTTGCAGGGAGCATCAAAACGCATTGCCGGAATCCGGCAATCTTTACGTTTCCTTAATGCCGGGGCCCGACCCCAACCCTCCTGGCAACGGAGGTACCACGACGGCTACTTGACGACGACGTACGCCCCGGAGGAGTTGACCGCCGAGGCGATCGACGAGCCCGCGTAACTGAAACGCCAGTGGCCCGTCGCGGAACCCTTGACCGTGGTCTTCAGCTTGCCGGCGCTGTCCGCCTTCACCGTCTTGACGTTGGTGTACTCGGTGCCGCCCTTCTTGCGGAACTGGAGCTTCACCGACTGGCCGCCGTGGCCGACGTAGTGGGTGTAGTTGGCGTTCTCCAGGTTGAGCACGGAGAGCTTGCCGGTGACCGTCAGGGTCTTGCCCTTCTTGACCGGCTTGGGTGTGGCGGCGACGGTCGCCCTGGAGTGGCGCCTGAGCTGGACGGTCGCCACGGACTGGCGGTCGGTCAGGCTCTGTCCGTCGGCCGCGCGGGCGAACGCCGCCGCTTTCCAGGTGCCCGCGAGCGCGTTCCTGCCCAGGCTGGCGACCGGGTCGAGATAGGCGAAGGTCACCTCACAGGCCGAGGTGGTCGCGTTGGTCCGCTTGCAGGTGGCGGGCCAGCCGGTCAGCACGCCGTCGGGCTTGTTGTACGCGCCCCGGTACAGGTACAGATCCCCGTCCGCGATGCCGGACGGGTCGGTGGCCGTGAACCGCGCGGTGAAGCTCTGCAACGGGTCGTTGTGGAGGGTCAGGGGCTTTCCGCCGTTGATCACGACCTTGCTGATCGTGGTCTTGCCGACGGTCTGATCCGCCTGCGGGGCCGGCCCCATGAACGCGCGGGTGACCGTGCGCCGTACCGAGCCGCCGGCCGCGTTCCCCGCCGTGACGCGCAGCGACACGAAGGACGCGCTCGCCGGGACGGGCAGGGTCGCCGAGGCGGCGCTGTCGCCGGTCTGCTGGAGCGGCAGTCCGTGCCAGTTCGCGCCGTCGTCCGTCGAGTACTCGATGCCGGTGACCGTACTGACGTCGTCGTACGGGTCGTTGTACCCGTTCGTCCGGGTGGACGCCGTCGCGGTGACGGTCACGGGGGCGGCCTTCGCGGTGTTCCTCGCGTCGAGCCCCGACACGGTGAGGGCGGTGTCGACCAGGGGCAGGTCCCCGCTGCTCCTCATGGCGGTCGACGCGAACGCCCACTCGCTGCGCACCTGTGTGGAGAGCCGGGAGTAGGGCACCTTGCGGTCGGCGGTGTGGACCAGCTCGTACATCCCCGAACCGCTGCCGACGGGCGCGTTCAGCGTCTTCAGGGCGCCCAGGTCCTTCGCCTCCGCGATGGTCTCGCCCCGGAAGCCGAGCCGGTACGAGACCTTGGCCCGGGAGTCGTAGGCGCCGTGACCCTCGGCATCCGAGAAGGCGTCGGGCTCGTACAGCTGGATCGTCGCGCCACGCCGGGTGGAACCGGAGTAGTCGCTCAGCGGGCTCGGCTGGAACGGCGCCGCGCCGAGCGTCTCCCCGGCGGACGTGCCGGCCTTCAGCGTACGGGCAGGGAGCTGCGTCGAGTGGTCCCCGCCGTCGTACTGGAACATCCTCGAATAGGCGATGCCCGGCGTCACGTACTCGGTGACGCTGCCGCCGAGGGGCACGGCGCTTCCGATGTAGACGCCGTCGTCACCCGTGCGGGGCGCGGAGTACAGATAGCCGCTGCGACCGGTCCCGGGCGCGCGGACGGCGGTGACGGTCTTGGCCAGGTTCGCGGTGCGCACCTGCTTGACCGGCGAGGCGGGGACGGTGTCCTTGAAGAAGTGCGTGAGGTCGTACCGGTACGGGGACGGCGCGGAGTCGGCCGACCCCTTCTTGACCTGCACCTCGTGGAGCCGCAGCGAGACACCGGCCTGCGAGAACGGGGTGACGTACACCTTCCGGTTCATCCCGTCGTAACTGCGCCCGCCACCCACGAAGCCCGCGAAACCACCACCCGGAACGGAGATCCAGGCGGTGGACGTGTCGAGGACGGCCGTGGATTCGTCGGTCCGGATACCGGTCTCCTTGGCCTTCTTCGTCTCGAAGTCGACCGTGAGCGCCGCCGTGGTGACCTTGAAGGTACGGACCAGCAGGTAGGCGGGTTCCTTCCACCGGGAGACCTGCGCGACGGAGAAGTAGTCGCCGGGCGGCAGCTTCTTCGAGGCGCTGGGGTGTTCGTTGTCGGTGTTGATGCTGTAGGACGCCCAGGTCTTGCGGTCCCAGATCCGGAACAGCGACCCGGGGCTGTTCTCGCCGTCGACCTTCATCTTCACGGTGTACGTGCTCGCGGCGGCGCTGACGGCGGGTGCCGATGCCGTCGCTGCCTTCCCGTTCGCAGCGGCGGGGATCTCCGTCGTGGCCACGGGCCGCCGCACGTCGACCGGCCGCACGCTCACCTCGCCGTCCGTGGAGGCGAAGGCGTACCGGTCCATGGTCCGGCCGGGGCCGGGGGTGATCCGGATGTTCGAACCGGAACCCGCACCGTCGCCGACGACGTCCACGCGCTCACCGGTGGCCAGTTCGGCGCCGCGCGTGCCGGAAGCGGTGGTGGCCGTCGTGGCTCCGGCGGACGTCGTAGCTCCGGCGGACGTCGTGGCTCCGGCGGACGTCGTGGCGGTCGCCCCCGCGTCCGCCGCCCAGCTCGTGCCGGTTCCGATTCCGGTGCCGCTGAACAGGGTGGTGGCCGACAGGACCACCGTTCCCGCCAGTGCGATTCCGGTGGTGGTCGCGCGGTGTCTTCGGCTTCCCGCACGGTGATTCCTGATAGGCGGCATGAAACCGCGTCCCCCCTCGTGTCAGGTGCTCCGAGGCCCCTCCAGACGGGAGGCCGGAGCGATCACCGACACTTTAAACGCAGTTCGACGCCACATGTTCGGACTTGTGTTCCCTGCCGGAGGAGCTTCCGAGGCGTTGCCGGAGCCCTACGCTGCCCCCGTGACGACGCACAACGCCCTCGAACGCCGTCGGCTTCTCTCCGGCGGCGGCGCTGCGCTCGCCCTGCTGCTCGGCGGATGCTCGGCGGACGGCGGGACGGTACGACGGCTGCGGCTGGCGACCGGGGTGGAGGGCGGACCGTACAACGCGTTCGGGCGGGCGCTCGCCGTGGCGGTGGCGGAGAGCGGGCAGCCGCTGCGCGTCGTGCCGGTGACCACCTCCGCGAGCGTGGGGAATCTGCGCAAACTCGCCACCGGGGAAGCCCAGTTGGCGCTCGCCATCGCGGACGTGTCGGAGGACGCGGTGCTGGGGCGGGGGACGTTCGCCGGGGCGCCGGTGGCGATCGCCGCGCTGGCCCGGGTGTACGTCAACTACACGCATCTGGCGGTGCCGGCCGCCGGTCCCGTCCGTACCGTTCCCGATCTGGCCGGGCGGTCCGTCGCGACCGGCCCCGACGGTTCCGGGGTACGGGTGGTCGCCGGGCGCGTGCTGCGCGCCGCCGGGCTGACCGGGCGCCGGGCCGTACGGGAGCGACGGCTGAGCCTCGCCGACTCGGCGGCCGGGCTGCGGGCGGGCACGGTCGACGCGCTGTGCTGGTCGGGCGGTGTGTCCACGCCCAGCCTGACCACGCTGGCGCGGCGGCTTCCGCTGCGTTTCCTGCCGCTGGACGGGTACGTTCCGGCGCTGCGCGCCACGTACGGCCCGCTCTACTCGCCCGCCACGATCCCCGTCGGCGCGTACGGTCTCGACCGGCCGGTCGGCACCATCGGCGTCGGCAACTACCTCCTCGCCCGCCCCGACGTGCCCGCCTCCGTCGTGCGCGAGCTGCTCCCCGTCGTCTTCGGACGGCGGCGCGAGCTGCTGCGCGAAGTGACGGCCGGGGCCCGACTGGAGCCGCGCTTCGCGATCTCCACGGGGAGTGTGCCGCTGCATCCGGGGGCGGTGGCGTACTACCGGTCGGTGTACGGCTGAGACACGACCGGCGGCGCCTCAGGCAGGCTCAGCTCCACCACCAGCCCGCGCGGCTCCCGGGCCGCCGCCGTCAGCCGGCCCCCGCTGCGCCGCGCGATCTCGTCGGCGATGGCCAGCCCGAGGCCGCTGCCGGGGATGTTCTGGTGTGCCGCGCCCCGGGTGAACCGGTCGAGCAGGGACGGGAGTTGATCCGGCGGCGCGCCGGGACCGTCGTCCGCGACCCGGACCACGACCATCGGGCCCGCGCCGCCGGTCACCCCGGCCGCATCCCCTTCCCTCCGCGACACCCCGATCTCGACCCCGCCCCCGCGCGGTACGAACTTCGCCGCGTTGTCGAGCAGCGCGTCCAGCACCCGCCCGACGGCGTCCGGCAGGGCACGGACCGCACAGCAACTGGCTGCCACGGTCACCGTCAACGTCACCGTCAGCCCCGCCGCCGCCAGCACCGGCGTCCAGGCCGCCGCCCGGTCCCGTACCGCGTCCTCGGCGTTCTGTACGGTCCGCGCCTCCGCCCCCTCTCCCGCCCCCTCCCCCGCCCCCGCCTCCACCCGGGCCAGCGCGAGCAGCCCGTCCAGCAGTGCGGCGAGGCGTTCCGTCTCCTCCAGCGCCCGCAGGTGCTCGGCGTGGCCGTCCGCCGACGCCGGGTTCAAGTGGGGCTCGATGTTCTCCAGTTGGAGCACGAGCGTGGCCAGCGGGTTGCGTAGCTGGTGGGAGGCGTCCGCGACGAAGGCGCGCTGCCGGTTGAGGGAGTCCGCGACGGTCTCCGCCATCGCGTTGAACTGCCGCCGCAGACGCCGCAGTTCGGGCGGCCCGGTGGCGGAGGCGGCGGCCCTGCTGGTGAGCGCGCCGGCCGCCAGACCCTCCACCGCCCGGTCCAGGTCCCGTACGGGCCGCATCAGCCAGCGCGCGATGCCCGCCGCGACCAGCGCGGCGGCGGCGAACGCGGCGATCGCCCCGGCGCCGATCAGCGCCCAGCGCACGGCCACGTCGTGGCGGGCGGCCCGGGTCGGGACGGCGAGCAGGACGGCGCCGCTGACGCGTTCGTCGCGGCCGACGGGCTCGGCGACGGTGACGGTACGGGGGCCCCAGGGCCGGATCGTGGGCAGCTGCTCGGTGGACCGGCCGGTGAGCGCGCGGGCACGGGCGCCGAGAGCCTCGCGCGCACCGGCCGCACCCGCACCCGCACCCGCACCGACCGCATCCGCACGGGCGTCGGTCTCCGGGGCGGCGCGGGTCACCGTCTTCCCCGCCGTGTCGACGACCGTCATCCCGGCCCCGTACACCTCCGCGTACCGCCGTATCTCCGCCGTCAGTTCGGTACGGTCGGCCGTCGTCGTGGCGCGCTCGGCGAGGTCGGCGAAGCGGACTGCGTCGGCGCGGCGTTGCAGCAGCAGATGCTCGGTGCGGCTCCGGGCGTAGCCGTCGGCGAGCGGCAGGCAGAGCAGCAGCACGACCGCGCCCATGAGGAGGACGAGCACCCAGAGCAGCCTGCGCCTCACGGAAGGCGGCTGTCGGTACGGCTCCCGGTACGGCTGTCGACTCGTCCGAGCTGATAGCCGAACCCCCGTACCGTACGGACCAGTTCGGCGCGGCCCGTCTTCGAGCGGATGCCCGCGACATGCACATCGAGCGACCGCGACGCGGCCAGCAGCACATCGCCCCACACCCGGTCGAGGATCTCCTCGCGCGCGTGCACCTGGTCCGGGCGGGCGGCCAGATGGGCCAGTACGTCGAACTCGCGCCGGGTCAGGGCCACTTCGGCGCCCGCGACCGTCACCGTACGCCCGGCCAGGTCGATGTCCACGTCCCCGCGGCGCACCACGGCGGACCCGTCCTCGCGATCCCCGAGGCGTTCGCGGTCCCCGCGCGCCTGCCGGGCCTCCCTCGCCTCGTGGGCCGCCGGGTCCGACCGTCTGCGTACCGTGTCGATCCGGGCGATCAGCTCCGCCATCCGGAACGGCTTCACCACGTAGTCGTCGGCCCCGGCCCGCAGCCCCTGCACGATGTCGCGCTCCTCGCAGCGCGCCGTCACCACGATCAGCGGCGCGGCGCACACCGCGCGCAGCCTGCGCAGCAGCTGTATCCCGTCGAGGTCGGGCAGGCCGAGGTCCAGGAGGACGAACTCCGCCTCGTGCGCGTGCAGCAGCGCGTCCAGCGCCCGGCCCACGCGCCGTACGGTGTGGCCGCGCCGGGCCAGGGCCGTGCTGAGCGCGTGGGCCATTCGGTCGTCGTCCTCGACGAGCAGGGCGTGCATTCCGGTCAAGGTAATCGACACCGGGGGTACGGAACAGGCCGTGTCACCCGGTCGTGGACGTGGGCGTGGACGTGGACGTGGAGCTGGCCGCGGTCGTGGACGTGGCCGCCGAAGCGGAAGCCGGTGGGACGGCCCCCGCCGCCCCCGCCGCCCCCGCCTCCCGCCGGTCGTCCTCCGCCTCCCGCCGGCTCATCGCCGCCGCGCGGGTGTCCGGCATCAGGACGTACGCCACCAGCGAGATCAGCGCGCACCCGGACACGTACCAGAAGAAGTACGTCTCGTGGCCGCCGTCCTTGAACCACAGCGCCACATACTCCGCCGTCCCGCCGAACAGCGCGTTGGCGATCGCGTACGGCAGCGCCACCCCGAGCGCCCGCACCCGGGTCGGGAACAGCTCGGCCTTCACGACAGCGCTGATCGAGGTGTACCCGCTGACGATGGTGAGCGCCAGCACGGAGAGGCCCAGGGCCGCCCAGAAGGAGGTGACACCGCCGAGGGCCGTCATGATCGGGTACGTACCGGCCGCGCAGCCGACGCCGAACCCGATCAGCAGGGGCCGCCGCCCCACGCGGTCGGAGAGCATCCCGAACAGCGGCTGGAGGCAGGCGTAGATGGTGAGGGCGGCGAAGCTGACCAGTGTGGCGGTGTTCTTGTGCATGCCCGCGCTGCCGATCAGGTACTTGGTCAGATACGTGGTGTACGTGTAGTACGCGAGTGTGCCGCCGAGTGTGAGCGCGATGACGAGCAGGGCCTCGCGGCGGTGCTGCCAGAGCGCCTTCATGGTGCCGCGCTCCCCTGCCACCCCCTCGGTCCCGTCGATCCCGTCGTCGGCCCGCTGCTGCTCGGCGAACGCCTCCGTCTCGTGCAGCCGGCGCCGCAGCCAGAACACGACCACGGCGAACACCGCGCCGAGCAGGAACGGCACCCGCCAGCCCCAGGTGGAGATCTGCTCGGTGGTGAGCGTGCGCTGCATGATGATGAGCATCCCGAGCCCGAGCAACTGCCCGGCGGTCATGGACACGTACTGGTACGAGGAGCCGAGCCCGCGCTTGTCGCGGTCGGCGGCCTCCGTCAGATACGTGGCGCTCGCCGCGTACTCCCCGCCGATGCTCAGCCCCTGGAGCAGCCGCGCCAGCAGCAGCACACCAGCGCCGAGATAGCCGGCCTGCCCGTACGTCGGCGCGAGCGCGATCAGCAGGGCCGCGGCCGACATGAGGGTGACGGTGAGGGTGAGCGCGCTCTTGCGCCCGTGCCGGTCGGCGGCCCGCCCGAGCAGCCAGCCGCCGACGGGGCGCATCAGGAAGCCGACGGCGAAGATGCCGGCGGTGTTCATGAGCTGGGCGGTGGGGTTGTCGTGGGGGAAGAAGTTGCCGGCGAAGTAGATGGCGAAGCTGG
Organism: Streptomyces sp. NPDC093109; assembly: GCF_040701725.1. Classification (NCBI taxonomy): domain Bacteria; kingdom Bacillati; phylum Actinomycetota; class Actinomycetes; order Kitasatosporales; family Streptomycetaceae; genus Streptomyces; species Streptomyces sp. NPDC093109. Next base: position 62,859 of record NZ_JBFBEZ010000002.1, on the reverse strand, counting down.
CGTAGACGAACCAGTCGTACCACTCGACGAGATTGCCGAGCGATCCGCCGATCATGGCGAGGCGCTGGCTCTGCTTGCGCGGCACAGCGGTCGCGTCGGTGGTGGGGGTGCTGGGCGTGCCGGGGGACGGCATGGCGGCGGCTCCAGGAATTCGATGGGGGGAACGGCCCAGAGCATGGGAGCGGCCGACGGCCCGGACAAGGCCAGGGGCGGAGATCTAACGTCCCGCTAAGGAAGGGGTGTTGCGGGCGCGGCCCGGCCGTCCGAAACCAATGCCAAGGTCAAGTCGTGGCAAATTCCTCTGGCATAAGGCAACTTCACCGTCCGGCGGGGTGCACTGGAGGTCGTAGACCGGAAACGCCGCTGTGCCGCCCCACCTGAACAGGATGCCGCTACATGCACACCACCCCCGAGCAGTTGCCCCCCACTTCCCCCGCCCCCACCAAGCACCGTCGCCGGAAGATCACCAGGACGAAGGTCGCGGTCAGCGCGGCCCTGGCCGCGGGCGTGGCCGGCGGGGTGCTCGTGAGCGCGAACGCCGCGACCACCGTCACCGCCGCCGCCCTCCCGGCGTCCGCCACGGGCGACAGCCGTACCGTCGTCGAACCGAAGGTCCCGGCCACCGTCTGCAAGACCCTGACGGCCGGCCTGAGCATGACGAGCCGCAAGAGCGACGCGGCGAAGGAGGCGGCCCCGCCGGACACCGCCCGTATCCAGGCCGCCCTGGACGCCTGCAAGCAGAGCGGCACGGGCTCGGTCGCGGTCAAGCTCACGGCGTCCGCCGCCACCGGCACCAGCGCCAAGGCCGCCTTCCTGACCGGCCCGGTCACCGTCCCCCAGGGCGTCGTCCTGCTGCTGGACACCGGCGTCACGCTGTACGGCTCGCTCAACGCGGCCGACTACCAGATCGCGTCCAAGCCGGCCTGCGGCACGGTCACCACCGACTCCGGCGGCTGCAAGGCGCTGATCAGCGTCTCGGGTGCCAACGCGGGCGTGGAGAGCGTACGCGCGAGCAACGGTACGCAGGGCACGATCGACGGCCGCGGCGACATGGTCCTGTACGGGAAGAACGTCACCTGGTGGGCGCTGGCCACGCAGGCGAAGACCGAGAGCAAGAACCAGAACAACCCGCGCATGATCCAGGCCGTGAAGTCCAACAACTTCACGCTCTACAACATCAACCTGGTCAACTCGGCCAACTTCCATGTCTCGTACCAGAACGCCACCGGCTTCACCGCCTGGGGCGTCCGCATCAAGACCCCCGCCACCGCCCGTAACACCGACGGCATCGACCCGGCCGGCGCCACGGACGTCACCATCGCCAACTCGTACGTGATGACGGGTGACGACGGTGTCGCGATCAAGGGCGGCAGCGCCGCGTCCAAGAACATCACCGTCAAGAACAGCCACTTCTACGGCACCCACGGCATATCCATCGGCAGCGAGACGAACAGCGGCGTCAGCAACGTCCTGGTCAGCAACAACACGGTCACGGGCACCGACGCGCTCGGCAACGCCAGCGCCAGCAGCGTCGGTCTGCGCATCAAGAGCAGCGCGGCCAACGGCGGCAAGGTGGCGCAGGTGACCTACCTCAGCAACTGCATCACCAAGGTGAAGCAGCCGCTGGTCTTCGACACCCGCTACTCGGGCGGCACGGGCAGCTCCGTGCCGTCCTTCACCGGCGTCCTGGTCAACGGGGTGCGCTCGACCGCCTCGGTCTCGAACGCGAAGTCGGTCCTGACCGGTTACGACGCCGCCCGCCCCCTCGGCGTGACCCTGGCGAACGTCAGCCTCGACACCACCGCGTCGACCGCCTCGTACGCCAACGTCGGCCTGTACAACACCAACCTGACGCCGTCAGGAACGGGCGTCACCACCAGCACGCTCACGGGCAGTGGCTCCGTACCGACCTGCACGTTCCCGGCGTACCCGGCGCTGTAGGGCGGATACGCGAGGGGCCCCGGACATCTGATGACGTCCGGGGCCCCTCGTGCGAATCGACCGTTACGAAGCCTCGGCCGCGCTCTTCTTCTTGCGGAGGAAGAACACCGCGCCGCCGCCGACCGCGACGAGGACCAGCGCGATCCCGCCGATCAGCGGGGTGGCGCTGCTGCCACCGGTCTGGGCGAGGTCGCCGCCGCCCGTGGTGCCGGAGGTGGAACCGCCGGCCGAGGCCGGGCTGGGCTCGCTCGACGGCGACTCGGAGCTGTCGGTGGTCGGCTCGTCGGTGCCGCCGGTGCTGGTCTCGCCCGTGGTCTCACCGGTGGTCTCACCGGTCGTGCCGCCCTCGGAACCGCCGTCGGAACCGCCGGTCGCGGAGCCGCCGGTCGCGCCGCCGGTGTCACCGCCGCCGCCGATGGTGCCGCTGGTCTCGCAGTCCAGCACGCCTTCGAAGGTCTGCTCGAAGTCGCCGCCCTTGACGACGATCTTGTACGCCTCGTCCTCGCCGACCGGGACCGTGGTGGTCTCGGAGCCGCCCGGCTGGACGGTCAGCTCCTTGTCGCCGACGGTGTACGTGAACGGCTTGTCACCCTCGTTGGAGACGGTCACGTCGACGCCGCCCGCCTCGCAGTTGACCTCGGCGTGCGCCGCCGGGATCGGGCCCTTGGCGGCCCAGTTGGCGGTGGCGGTCGCGGTCACGCTGCTCTCGGTGGAGCCGGCCAGGATCTGGGTCTGGCTGCGCTTGTTGCCCTCGCCGCTGGTGAAGACGCGGCCGACGGGGATCTTGGTGCTGGCCTTGGCGGTCAGCGAGGCGGTGCCGTCGTCGGTGCCGGCGGGAACGTCGAAGTACAGCTCGTCGCCGCCCTTGACGCTGGTCACCTCCGTACCGTTCTTGTCGACGACCTTGACTCCGGCCGGGGTGCCGGCGCCCGCGGCGATCTGTACGGAGCCCGCGTTGGTGCTGACCGTGATCGGCCCGAGCTTCTCGCCCGACTTGCCGGAGACGGCGGGCGGGTTGAGGCTGAGCGACGCGTCGGGCTCAGAGGAGTTCTTGGCGTTCTTCTGGAGGTAGTCGGCCAGCTGGTCGGCCTTCTTGTCCTGCGCCGTCACATCGGCGGCGTCGGAGAGGCGCCAGATGGCGACCTGCGTCCCCGCGGCGGCGAGCTGCGGCGTCAGGGAACCGCTCACACCGGCGGCCTTGGCCAGCGCGGTGAGGTCGCTCACGTGGGGGTAGGAGTTCTCCAGAATCCAGTTGACCTTCCCGGCGTCCGGATTGGAGCCGAGGGAAGAGGACTTCCAGGGGACTTCCTGGTAGTTCGCGTTGTTCTTGGTCGGCTGGTGGATGTCGATGCAGTAGGTCTGAATCTTCCCGCCGTTGTCGACCGCCATTTCGAAGAGCCCGGCCGAGACCTTCTGGCTCCGGCCGTTCTGCTTGATGACCGCGGTGCTGTAGGTCTTCAACCCGGTCAGCTTGGCGGAAGCTCCTCCGGCGTTCGGAGCGGATTCATCCGCGAACGCGGCCCCCGCGCCGGCAATCGCGCCACCGGTGAACATGCCGGCCGCGAGAACGGCGACGGCGAGGCGAGAGACCCCGCGGCTTCCCACTCTGTACATATGTTTCCCTTCCGGGCGAGGCTCCGCATGGCGGGTTCGCCGCGTTCGCCTCGTCTGCGAGAACTCCCACCGGGAGCCCCCGCGTTACTCGCCAAACCCTAAGGAACGCTCACAGCAAATAAACAGCCAATCACCTTTGGTGATCGTTCCGAATCGGAATCGTTATGCGCCTCACCCGCACTTTGCGGGAAAGTCGATAAATCCGCAACGCGATTCGAGTCGAGTGAAGGTATTGAAAAGCCTTTGAAAAGGCAGCGTATATGCACTGAACGCCCGAACGTCCGAAGTTGAACGTTTGACCACCTGATCCTTATCGCGCCACATATGCCCGAATCCCCGCCCACCATCACCCAATGCGAGTGATCGCCGAGGGCACCGACTGCGAGGCGCTCTTCACCCTGCGCCGACGCCCCGGAGTGAGCGACGAGGACTTCCAACGCGACGCGAACGCGGTATCCGCCGACCTGGCCACCCTCAAACGCGTAATGGAACGGCCGTAACATCACGTGCGTCCTTGGCGGCGCGGGCGCGACGGCTGCCGGAGTTCGTACGTCACGTAATCGTCGTCGTCACATCCCGTACAGACGAAACCGGACTTCGCCAGGACACGTCCGGAGGCCGGGTTCTCAGGATGATGCCGAGCGGTGAGCCGGTCCAGGCCGGGAACGGCGAACGCGAAGCGGGCAAGCCGCCGCACCGCCTCGGTGGCATAGCCGTTACCCCACATGTCGTCGCGGAGGACGTAGTTGATCGAGGCAGTTGACCGGGTTCGGCACCGGAACTTGGCGAGGCCGATCAGGTCGTCAGCCACGATGACGCCGAAGCACCAGTGCTCGCGGGGGACAGCGCGGGCGTGAACCAGAATGTTCGCCACCTTGGCCCTGGCCTTCGCCGCTGTCAGAGCCTCACCTGTGGTGAATCTGACGGATGCACCGCTGTAGACGCGCTGGACAGACGGAGCGTCGTCCATCGTGAGGTCCCGGAGCACGATCACAGCGCCCCCAGCGCGTCGGCCAGCTCGGCGGCGGTGGGACGGTCGTCGCGGGCACCGAGCAGGACCGGACGCAGGATGCCCTGGAGCGCGGGCCACGGTCGCGCGCCATCAAGAGGAATACGTCGCTCCGCGACAGCGGTACGCCGTACTGCCAGCGGAGTCGTCCGGTCGAAACCGACAGCGTCGTAGTCGAGCGGCCAGCGCCCGGTGGCACAGGTCCACAGGGTTCCCGCGAGTGCGTACACCTCGGCGGACATGCTGGGGATGACGGGCCGAACACCGGCATCGATGGACGCGGCCAACTCGGGGGCCGTGAGGTGCACGATGGCGCCCCGGAAGTCGTTCGTCGGCTCCATGCCCGGCCGCCAGGACCAGGCGAAGTCGATGAGCCGTACGCCGCTGTCGGTATGGATGCCGTGGGAAGGCTGAAGATCGGAGTGGACCCAGCCCGAGGCATGGAGGCCGGCCACCGTACGGCACAGCGCCACCGCCGCGGCAACGGCTTCTCCGTACCCCTCCGCGCTCTTCCGTAGGGCCCCGAAGACCTTCCAGGTCGACGGCCCGGCGAACCACTGGGTGACGAGCCAGGAAACGCCGCCACCATCGTCACCATCGTCGCCATCGCCGTCGTCAAGTCCGGAGCCGAGCGCGTAACCAGGAATGTCCAACGCGGCGAGAACCGCGGCTTCGCGGCTGGTGGCGGAAGCACCGTCACCGAATCCTGCCTTGACCGCGACAGCACCACCCGGCCCAACGGCCCTCCACACGACAGATCCACGCCGATCACTGATCTCTCTCAACTCCAGCGGAGTACCGCATACGGCCTCGGCGGCCCTCAGCGCAGCAGGGGGACAGCGGGGAGTCTGGTCCGGGACCATGCCCGTACCGCCTTCCAGTCGTACGGGGCCCGCCTCGGAGGCGCGGCGCGGGGGCAGCACAGGGGCGTCAGCTCAGAGCCTGGGCGACGCGGAGCCGGAGGCTCTGGTCACCGATGGCACCGGCGTCGCGCCAGGCCGCGCCGGTCACCTCTTCGGCCTGGAGCCGGCCGATGTCGGCCGTGGTGCGGAAGACGAAGCGGAAGTCGATGTGCTGGTGGGCCGGTTCACCCTTGGCGTCGTTGGCGGGGATGGAGTGGATATCGATGTGAACGGGCCGGTGCGTCACCGCGGTGACGGCGTCAGCGGGAATGCCCGTTTCCTCGGTGAGCTCACGCAGGGCCGCTTCCAGCAGTGCGTCATCCGTGCTCTCCAGGTGACCGCCGGGCAGGAGCCACTTGTCCAGGGCGAGATGGTGTACGTGCAGAATCCGCCCGTCCGGCCCGGCGAGGATCGCCCCGGCGGTCGCGTGGCCGCGGAACTCGCTGCGGAGGGTGAGATCGGCGCCGGAGTCCAGAAGGCCCAGGACCGGAGCGAGGCCGGGCTTCTCCTCGGGATGTTCGTCGAGGTAGGCGGTCAGGGTGGTACGGAGGTGGGCTTCTGTGACGGGCAAGTCGATCACCTGTTGAAGTAGGAGAGCCACGTCGCCGCGGTGGGCCTTGGCGGTCGGCAGGAAGGTGTGAGGTCCGCCCCCGCACACGCGGGGAACACCGGCCCGGTGCGCGCTCGCCGGCCCCGGCCTCCGGCCCATCCCCGCCTGCGCGGGGAGCACGGCAACGCCCCGGGGTCCCGACCCACTGGACCGGACACTCCCTGTACTCGGGACCGGCCACCACCCCCGCGACCAGGGCAAGAACTCCGTCACCGTAGCGGACCAGGGCGGTGGGGTACGGCACAGCCGCGCCCTGCGAGCTATTTCCGGCGGGTCGACGGCTGGGACGACAACGCCTCCGCCGGCCTCACGGCCCCGCCGAAACCGGGAGCGCGGGCGCCCCGCCCCGCAGGTCCAGGAGCGCCCACAGGCGGCGCCCGTCCTCTCCGCTCTCCGTCCCGCATTCGGTGACACCGAGCGCCACCAGATCTTTCATGAACCGGTCCGAGGAGGAGGGCGCCATGCCGGGGCAGTGGTTGAGGACGAGGACCAGGACGCGCTGCTCGTCGTCGGTCAGGTGCAGGCTCACACGGGTCCCGCCGTCCGCCATGGCGGTCTCCACCAGGAGCGCCACGACGGCGCCGACGGCGTCCTCGGCCGGCTGGTACCCCCACTCCCGGAGTCTGTCGAGCACACGCCGCCGGGCGACGGCCGGCGTCCAGTCCCGCCGCTCCAGAGGCCAGTTCGCGCCCCGGCGGTTGGCCATCATCACCCGGCGCCGGTCCCTCGTCGCGACGCGCCCCTTCGGCTTCGGCGGGTTGGGGAACGGCGGGGCGACCGGCTTCTTCGGCGGGGGCGGAGTCTTCGGCGGGTAGTCCCGGCCGCCGCCGTCTCCAGCGTCCACAGGAAGCCTCCCGAACCGGCGGGGACACCTTCCCCACCCGGCTCACCCATCGTAGGGGGGAAGTCACCGTACGACAGGCGTCCCGCCGAATCCCCTCACCCAGCCGCACGCGTCACACTGAGCGCGCCTGCCGCCTCAGGATGTCGCCCCAGGCAGGACGGCTTCCGGTAGGCGCCTACGGTCTCAAGGCTCACAAGGCTTTCGACTTGGCGTGCGTCAGGAAGATCTTCCACTGCGCGCGGGCGAAGCCGAGGGGCGCGCGGGTGTGGTCCTTGCTGTCGCGTACGGCACGGCCGCCGTTGGCCGTAGGGGCTATCTCGACGCAGTCGTTGTTGTGGCCCGAGTAGGACGATTTCCGGTACGGGCCTACGGCCTCGGGGGTCACGAGGCATCCGTCTTCGCGTGCGTCAGGAAGATCTTCCACTGCGCGCGGGCGAAGCCGAGGGGCGGCCTCGCGGGATCCTTGCTGTCCCGTACGGCACGGCCGCCGTTGGCTGTCACGGCAATCTCGACGCAGTTGTTCTCCTGCCCGGAGTACGAAGATTTCCGATACGGGCCTATGACGTCAGAGGTCACGATGTGTCTTCCTTGCTGCTCCGCAGTGCGGCCCGGATAAGCCGCGCGCTCGCCTCGGGTGCCAGTGCTGCCGATCGTAGTTGGTCGAACGCATTGGCGTAAGCCGTCAAGTCGTCGGCTCCTTCGAGGACGGACGTACCTCTCAGGTTGTCCAACGTAACGGCCTCCACAGTCGGTTCGGAGTCGAAGCTGAACGACGCAAATGCTGAGGTCATGGCCGCCTTCGCCCCTGCGGTGAACGGCAGCACCTGGATGGTCACGTTCTTCCGCTTGCCCACCTCAAGGATGTGTGCCAACTGTTCACGGTGAATGCCGTCATCGACCAACGGGTGCGCAATGACTGGTTCCCAGACAATGGCGGCATAGGTGGCTCCGCCCTCGCTCACCTTCGCCTGCCGCCCCTCCCGCACTTGCATCAGCTTCTCGATCCGCTCCGGAGCGACATATCCAAGCCCTGCCTCGATGGATGCCTTCGCATAGGCAGAGATTTGCAGCAGCCCGGGGAACATGACGGGCTGCCACTCCCGGATGTACGTGGCGTCGTCCTCCAGAGAGATGTGGTCGAGGTAGTCCGAGCGGAGATGCGCAGCATGTTCGAGCCACCAGCCGCGCCGCTTCGACGTCTTGGCCAGTTCCTCGTACCGCGCGACCTTTTCGCGCTCGGTCTCCCCGTAAGCCGCCATGAGCAAGCGGACGTCGATCACACGACAGGACACATGCCCGCTCTCCATTCGGCTGATCTTGGCCGCGGACGCAGCGATCACCTCAGCGGCCTGCGCCTGATCCATCTTCGCCGCATGCCGGTAACGCCTCAGCGCCGCACCAAGCCGCCTGCTGCGCACCGTCGGTTTCCCACCATCGGGCATGGCATTCCCCTCTCTTCAGGGGCCCAAGTCTGCAACTCCGTTGCAGGGCACGGCTAGTCACCCGTCTGTGTGAATTACTGCATGCTTGCAGTCAGATGGGGTTGTCGTCAGAGGTTATGCAGCCCTAGCCTCGGGAACGCGCCGTCGCCATCCGGCCACTCGGCGTAACTCCGACCACGCGTCAGCTGGGGGTCCAGCCATGCCCACCACCCTTTCCGCGGAGCCGCTTCGCGCCACCTTCCGCATCCCGAAACGCAAGAAACACGTGCCGGCCGTGCGGGCCCGAGTCAGGGAGACCCTGGCCGCATGGGGGCTGGAACGGCTCACCCCGGAAGTCGAGTTGGTGGCGTGCGAGCTGGTCACCAACGCCGTCGTCCACTGCCGCGTGAGCTTCGCCGAGGTCGAGGTGACGCTGCATGTGGACTGGGGCGAGCTGGTGCTGGAGGTCTCCGACCCCGACCGCACGAGGCTGCCGCAGCTCGGCGCGGGCTGCCCCGAGGACGGGGAGGGCGGGCGCGGGTTGCTGCTCGTTGCCGCGCTGTCCGAATCCTGGGGGTGCCGGGAGCTGGAGTACGGGAAGTGCGTGTGGGCGCGGTTCGAGGCGGACCGGGACGGCGCCGGGGGTTCGGCGTGAGGGGGTGGTTACGTCGCGGCTTCGAGCGGTGGCGGGCCCGGGGGCATACGGCCGCGCCCATGCCCGTACCCGTAACTCCCGTCCGGTCGGCGCCCGTACCTACGACGCCCGAGATGTGGGACGCGCTTCTCACGCTCGCCCGCCATCACCGCGCGGCGCGAGGCCAGGACGGGTACCGCGACCGCAACCAGGGAGAGCGGTGGCGCACATGGACGGGCTGACCGTCGGGATGGTGGTGTACGACCGGACGTTCGAGATGCCCGGCCGGATCACCAGCTTCGCCGGGGAACGCGTCTGCCTGGAGCGGCCCACCGGGTACGCCTGGGTCGCGAAGCTGAGCACCGTACGGTCGGCAACCCCGTGGGAGCGGCGCCAACTCGCCGCCCTCGGCAGGCTCCACGGCCGCCGACGCCGCTCCGCGTCGTAATGGCGCAGGGGGGGGTGTGACCTGCGGGTTAGAGCGGTGTTGAGTGGGGTGGATGGGTGGCGCGGGTTGTTGGGAAAGGGGCCGCCCCTCCAGCCTTTGAGTGTCGCGTCTCCGTGCCAGGTGTAAAGGGCGCTCCTGTGTCGCGTCGGCTGCGCCGATTACGCTTCGCTACACCCTTGACACCTGTCCCGGAGTCGCAAGTGCGGGTGTGGGAGGGGCGGCCGGGGGGTGAGGGGGGCCCAAGAGGTCCGCTGCCCTACCACTCGGCTCAGGGTCCGACGGCCCGGCGGACCCTGCAGGGCCACGCGGCAGAGGAGAGGGGCGGCCCGACACCGGCTCAGCGGCCAACGGTCCGTTGCTGGTTACGACTCAGGCCCCGCTGGTCACCGTGGGGTGGGGGAGGGACTGGTGGGACCTGCGTGGCGGCAAGTGGGCTCCCGGAGGCGGTCTTTGCATCGAGGAGTGCGTCTAACGCACCTCAGGACACATGTGCCGTCCGGAGAGCCCCCCAACCACCTCCCAAATCACCCCATATGGGACTGATCGATGGGGGTGTGGGAGCTTGATCCCGACGACTGCGACGCTGTAGCCGTCTGACGTGCCGAAAGTGGCTCCAACGTCGCACTCCCTGCTCCCGGGCACCGCCCGGAGACTCCCGGCCCGGAACGGGCCCGAGGACCCCGACCGGACAGCAGGCGCCACCCAGCTCCCGGGCACCACAACGCAACGGTGATCAGTGGGGCATGAGTGCCGGCCAACCGGCGGCCGTCGGCCGCCGAGACGAGCCCGGCAGCCCCATGCAAAGAGTGCGCAGCCCCGCAGGGCCCACCCACCCGAGGACCCCGAACCGACCGGCAGCCCGGCCGGTCCCCCGGGCAACCCCTCACCCCCCGGCCGCCCCTCCCACACCCGCACTTGCGACTCCGGGACAGGAGTCAAGGGTGAGCGAAGCGAAATCGGCGCAGCCGACGCGACGCAGGAGCGCCCTTTACACCTGTCACGGAGACGCGAAACTCACAGCAGGAGGGGCGGCCCCACGCCCAACAATCTCCGCCACCCACCCACCCCACTCGGCGTTGCACTGACCCTCAGCACGTCCCGAAGCCGACGGCGGCTCAGTCCTCGTCCCCCTCCAGCTCCCCCTCCGTCTCCAGGAACACCTTCCGCAGCGCGTCCAGCACCCCCGGGTCCGGCTTCTCCCACATCCCGCGCGACTCCGCCTCCAGCAGGCGTTCCGCGATGCCGTGCAGGGCCCACGGGTTGGCCTCCTGGAGGAAGGCGCGGTTCTCGGGGTCCAGGACGTACGTTTCCGTCAGCTTGTCGTACATCCAGTCCGCGACGACGCCCGTCGTCGCGTCGTAGCCGAAGAGGTAGTCGACCGTCGCCGCCAGTTCGAACGCGCCCTTGTAGCCGTGGCGGCGCATCGCCTCGATCCACTTCGGGTTGACGACGCGGGCGCGGAAGACGCGGGACGTCTCCTCGACCAGGGTGCGGGTGCGGACCGTTTCCGGGCGGGTGGAGTCGCCGATGTACGCCTCCGGGGCCGTGCCCTTCAGGGCGCGTACGGTCGCGACCATGCCGCCGTGGTACTGGAAGTAGTCGTCGGAGTCCGCGATGTCGTGCTCGCGCGTGTCCGTGTTCTTCGCGGCGACGGCGATGCGCTTGTACGCGGTCTCCATCTCCGCGCGCGCCGGCCGGCCGTCGAGCTCGCGGCCGTACGCGTAGCCGCCCCAGACGGTGTAGACCTCCGCCAGGTCCGCGTCCGTGCGCCAGTCGCGGCTGTCGATGAGCTGGAGGATGCCCGCGCCGTACGTACCCGGGCGGGAGCCGAAGATGCGGGTGGTGGCGCGGCGTTCGTCGCCGTGTTCGGCGAGTTCGGCCTGGGCGTGGGCCCGTACGAAGTTGGACTCGGCCGGCTCGTCCAGCCCGGCGACCAGCCGCACCGCGTCGTCCAGCAGCCCGATGGCGTGCGGGAACGCGTCGCGGAAGAAGCCGCTGATGCGCAGGGTGACGTCGATGCGGGGGCGGGCCAGTTCCGCGAGAGGGACCGGCTCCAGGCCCGTTACCCGCCGCGACGCGTCGTCCCACACCGGCCGCACCCCCAGCAGCGCCAGCGCCTCCGCGATGTCGTCGCCCGACGTGCGCATCGCGCTCGTACCCCAGAGGGAGAGCCCGACGGACGTCGGCCACTCGCCGTTGTCCGTGCGGTAGCGGGTCAGCAGCGAGTCGGCGAGCGCCTGGCCGGTCTCCCAGGCGAGGCGGCTCGGGACGGCCTTCGGGTCGACGGAGTAGAAGTTGCGGCCGGTCGGCAGGACGTTGACAAGACCGCGCAGCGGCGACCCGGAGGGGCCCGCGCTGACCGAGCCGCCGTCCAGCGCGTGCAGCACGTTGTCGATCTCGTCGGTCGTCGCCTCCAGGCGCGGTACGACCTCCTCGGCGGCGAATTCGAGGATCGCGGCGACCTGTTCGGGGTGGCCGGCCGCGACGGTGGGCACCGCGTCGACGTCCCAGTCGGCGTCCTCCATCGCCTGGACCAGCGCGCGGGCCGTCGCCTCGACCGTGTCCGCGTCGGTGCGCGTCGGCGCCGACTCGTCGAGGCCGAGCGCCTCGCGCAGGCCGGGCAGCGACGTCGTACCGCCCCAGATCTGGCGCGCGCGCAGGATCGCGAGCACCAGGTTGACGCGCGCGTCGCCCTCCGGCGCGTGGCCGAGGACATGCAGCCCGTCGCGGATCTGCGCGTCCTTGACCTCGCAGAGCCAGCCGTCGACGTGGAGGAGGAAGTCGTCGAAACCGTCGTCGTCCGGCCGGGCCTCAAGACCGAGGTCGTGGTCGAGCTTCGCGGCCTGGATCAGCGTCCAGATCTGCGCGCGGATCGCGGGCAGCTTGGCCGGGTCCATCGAGGAGATCGCCGCGTACTCGTCAAGGAGCTGCTCCAGGCGCGCGATGTCGCCGTACGACTCGGCGCGCGCCATCGGCGGTACGAGATGGTCCACCAGCGTGGCATGCACGCGCCGCTTCGCCTGCGTACCCTCGCCCGGGTCGTTGACCAGGAACGGATAGATCAGCGGTACGTCACCGAGCGCCGCGTCGGGCGCGCAGGCGGCGGAGAGGCCCGCGTTCTTGCCGGGCAGCCACTCCAGATTGCCGTGCTTGCCCAGGTGGATCATGGCGTCGGCGCCGAAACCGCCGTCCGCGCTGTCGGCCGCGATCCAGCGGTAGGCGGCCAGATAGTGGTGCGAGGGCGGCAGATCGGGGTCGTGATAGATCGCGATCGGGTTCTCGCCGAAACCGCGCGGCGGCTGAATGAGGATGAGCAGATTCCCGCGCCGCAGCGCCGCGAGGACGATGTCGCCGTCCGGGTCGCCACCGTTGCCGACGCGGCTGCGGTCGAGGAACATCTCGCCGGGCGGCGGGCCCCAGTGCGTCTCGACCTTCTCGCGCAGCTCGGCGGGGAGCTTGTCGTACCAGCGCCGGTAGTCGGCGGCCGGGATACGGACCGGGTTACGGGCGAGCTGCTCCTCGGTCAGCCACTCCTGGTCGTGGCCGCCGGCGTCGATCAGGGCGCGGATCAGCTCGTCGCCGTCGCCGGAGGCGAGGCCGGGGACGGGTCCGTCGGTGTCGCCGGTGCCGTCGGGGTCGCCGAAGTAGTAGCCCTGGGCCAGGAGTTCACCGAGGAGTTCGATGGCGCTGGCGGGGGTGTCGAGACCGACGGCGTTGCCGATACGGGAGTGCTTGGTGGGGTACGCGGACAGCACGAGCGCGATGCGCTTGTCCTCCGTCGGGATGTACGCGAGCCGGGCGTGCTTCACGGCGATCCCGGCGACGCGCGCGGCCCGCTCGGGGTCGGCTACGTAGACCGGCAGGCCGTCCTCGTCCAGCTCCTTGAAGGAGAACGGGACGGTGATCAGCCGGCCGTCGAACTCCGGCACCGCGACCTGCGAGGCCGCGTCCAGCGGGGTCAGCCCCTCGTCGCTCGCCTCCCAGGCGGCGCGGCTGGAGGTCAGGCAGAGGGCCTGGAGGATCGGTACGTCGAGCGCGGCGAGCGCGCCCGCGTCCCACGCCTCGTCGTCGCCACCGGCGGAGGCGGTGGCGGGCTTGGTGCCACCGGCCGCGAGGACGGTGGTGATGATCGCGTCGACGTCCTCCAGCGCCTCCAACAGCTCGGGCTCGGGGGAACGGAGCGACGATACGAAGATCGGCACGGCGCGGCCGTTCGCCTCGTCGATGGCGTCGCACAGGACGTCCACGAAGGCCGTGTTCCCGCTGAGGTGGTGGGCGCGGTAGTAGAGGACCGCGACAAGGGGACGGTCGCGCTCCGCGAGAGGTCCGGAGGGGAACGGGGACCGGCGCTGCATCCGCCCCCACGTCGGCGACGCGGCCGGCGGCTCGAAGCCGTGCCCGGTCAGCAGCACGGTGTCGGAGAGGAAGCGGGCGAGCTGCGCGAGGTTCTCCGGGCCGCCGTGCGCGAGATATCCGTGCGCCTCGGCGGCGATCCCGATGGGGACGGTCGACGCCTCCATCAGCTGCGCGTCGGGGGCCTGCTCCCCGGTGAGGACGACGACGGGCCGGGGCCCGGCGAGGAGCTGGTCAATGCCCGCCTGCCAGGCGCGCAGCCCGCCGAGGAGCCGTACGACGACAAGGTCGACGCCCTCCAGCAGCGCGGGCAGCTCGTCGAGCGCGAGCCGGGCGGGGTTGGCGTACCGGTACGGAACCGGTCCCTCCGCCGAGCGGGCGCTGAGCAGATCGGTGTCGGACGTCGACAGGAGCAGAAGCATGCGGCGTCTGGCCTTCCTCGGGGTCCGCGCCCCGGGCGGGGTGGTGAGTGGACGGCGGGAGTTCCTGACTCGTCCGGCGCCGTGTCGCGTCGCACGCTGCGCCGCGTTACGGCTGCGCACGTCGCACGGCACACGTCGCCGGGCTCACAGTGGCGGGACCGCGCCGGGTTCGCACCGGGCTTCCTCCCCAAGACGCCGTCGCTGGCGATCGGCGGGCCGTGGAACCCGCCGTCTGCATAGTAAGTGCTGAGGTCACGGGCGGGGAGGCCGCCCGGGAGGGCGCCGGTGGAGACGGCTGCGCGCCAGGTGGCCGGGCGGTCCCACGTGGGTATGCTCGCGGCCATGCCGCCCACCCCGCAACCACCCGTGAACCGGGACGAAACCCCTGGCCCGGAGCCCGTAGGGGACGCTGCGTCGGTGTCCGTAGGGGACGCCGCTCCGGTGTCCGTACGGGACGCTGCCCGGCTGTCCGTAGGGGACGCCTCGCCGGCGCCCGTAGGGGACGCCGCACCCGTAGGGGACGCCGCGCCCGTCCCCGTACGGGATGCCGCCCCGGGGCCCGTACGGGAGCGCGGTGACGCCTGCCCCGGTGCGCTGCGGCTGCACAGCGCCGACGACGGATGGCTGGCCCGACTGCGGCTGCCGGCCGGGACGTTGACGTACCGCCAGGCGGAGGCGCTCGCGGTGGCGGCCGAGCGGCTGGGCGACGGGCATCTGGACATCACGTCCCGGGGGAACGTCCAGCTCCGGGGGCTGGGCGCGGCCTGCGGCGGCGAGCTGGAAGCGCTGCTGGACGCGGCCGGCCTGCTGCCCTCGCCGGAGCACGAGCGGGTACGGAACATCGTGGCGTCCCCGCTCTGCGGCCTCGACGAACTCGCCTCGGGGGACGCCCGGTTGTGGGCGCGTGAGCTGGACGCGCTGCTCTGCGCGAGCCCGGCGGCGACGGCTCTGTCGGGACGCTTCCTCTTCGCGCTGGACGACGGCCGGGGAGACGTGGCGGCGCTGGGCGCGGATGTGACGTTGCTCGCACAGCCGGGCGGCGGGGCGACCGTACACACCGGAACGAACCGTTCCGGTGACCGTTCAGGTGACCGTTCCGGCGTACGGGTATCCGCGTCCGACGCCCCCCGCGCGGCCCTCCTCGCGGCGGAGACCTTCCTCACGGTCGCGGCGGCGAGCGGCACCGGCGCCTGGCGGGTACGGGAACTCCCCGACGCGGGGCGGGAGCTGGACGCCGCAGTGGCGGCGCGGCTGACGGAGGCGGGAATCGGGGGGCGAGCGTACGAGCCGCCCACCGCACCGCCCGCACCGGCTTCTCCGCCCGCACCCTGGCCGTACGCCGCTCCCCCGGCCCCCGGCCGGATCCACTCCCCCGACGGAACGGTCGCCCTCTCCGTCCACGCCCCACTGGGCCGGCTGAGCGTCGAACAGTGGCGACTCATGCTGACCGAAGACAGACCGGAGAACGGACCGGAGAACGGACCGGGGGAGCTGCGCGTCACCCCCTGGCGCGGCATGATCATCCCCGGCCTGGCCCCGGCCGCCGCCGACGCGCTCCTCGACCGGCTCCGTACGGCCGGACTGATCACCACCCCCGACTCCCCCTGGCACGGGGTCGGCGCCTGCACGGGCCGGCCCGGGTGCGCGAAGGCGCTGGCGGACGTACGGTCCGACGCGGCGGACGCGGCCGGCGCGGCCGGCGCTCTGGCGCCCCTCCCCGGGGACGCCCTCCCCGTCTACTGGTCGGGGTGCGCGCGGCGCTGCGGTCATCCCGGGGGCGCGTGGGTGGACGTGGTGGCGACGGAGGCGGGCGACTACACGGTCTCCGTACACGGCGTTCCGCAGGCAACGACAGTGGCGGCGACGGCGACCGGACCACGGCTGGCCGCAGCAGTAGCGACAGCCCGATCACAAGCACAAACACAAACACAGACTCGAACACGATCAACAACAGTCACGAAATGAGCGAGACCAGAGTGTCCACAGCGTTCGACTACGAGAAGGACGGCGCGGAGATATACCGCCGTTCCTTCGCCACGATCCGCGCCGAGGCGGACCTCGCCGGGCTGCCCGCCGATGTCGCCCAGGTCGCGGTGCGGATGATCCACGCCTGCGGCATGGTCGATCTGGTCCGCGATCTCAGCTACACGCCCACCGTGGTCGCCCGCGCCCGCGAGGCGCTGCGCGCGGGCGCGCCGATCCTGTGCGACGTGTCCATGGTCGCCAGCGGGGTCACCCGCAAGCGGCTGCCGGCGGACAACGACGTCGTCTGCACCCTCTCCGACCCGTCGGTGCCCGCGCTGGCCGCCGAGATGGGGACGACGCGCAGCGCCGCCGCCATGGAGCTGTGGCGGGATCGGCTCGAAGGCTCGGTCGTGGCCGTCGGCAACGCGCCGACCTCGCTCTTCCGCCTGCTGGAGATGATCGAGGACGGCGCGCCGCACCCGGCGGCGGTCATCGGCGTACCGGTCGGCTTCATCGGAGCGGCCGAGTCCAAGGACGCGCTCGCCGAACACCCGGCCGGCCTGGCACACCTGGTCGTACGGGGGCGGCGGGGCGGCAGCGCCATCGCGGCGGCGGCCATCAACGCGATCGCGAGTGAAACGGAATGACCGAGAACAGCACCAGCACCAGCACCGCCGCCACCACCACCATCACCACCAACGAGTCCCGCGTAGTCCCGGGCCCGGGCCGCCTGTACGGGGTGGGCCTGGGCCCCGGCGACCCGAACCTGATGACCGTACGGGCCGTGCAGGTCATCGCCGAGGCGGACGTCGTCGCGTACCACAGCGCCCGTCACGGCCGTTCCATCGCGCGCTCCATAGCCGCTGAGCATCTGCGCCCCGACCACATCGAGGAACCGCTGGTCTACCCGGTCACCACCGAGACCACCGACCACCCCGGCGGCTACCGGGGCGCGATGGAGGAGTTCTACGCGGAGGCCGCCGCCCGGCTCGCCGTCCACCTGGACGCCGGGCGCACGGTCGCGGTGCTGGCCGAGGGCGATCCGCTCTTCTACGGCTCGTACATGCACATGCACAAGCGGCTGGCCGACCGCTATCCGACGGAGGTCGTCCCCGGGGTGACGTCGGTGAGCGCCGCCGCCGCCCGGCTGGGTACGCCGCTGGTCGAGGGCGAGGAAGTGCTGACGGTCCTGCCGGGCACGCTGCCCGAGGAGGAGCTGACGGCACGGCTGGCGGCGGCGGACTCGGCCGTCGTCATGAAGCTGGGACGGACGTTCCCGGCCGTGCGGCGCGCGGTCGAGCGGGCGGGGCGGCTGGGGGACGCGCGGTATGTGGAGCGCGCGACGATGAGCGGCGAGCGTACGGGGGCGCTGGCGGACATCGATCCGGAGTCCGTGCCGTACTTCGCGGTGGCGGTGCTGCCGAGCCGGGTGGACGCGAAGCCTTCGCCCGCCCCGAATGCCGCGCCGACCGGCGAGGTGGTGGTCGTAGGAACGGGCCCGGCGGGTCCGCTGTGGCTGACGCCCGAGACGCGCGGCGCGCTGGCCGATGCCCAGGATCTGGTCGGCTACACCACCTATCTGGACCGTGTTCCGGTCCGGCCGGGGCAGGAACGGCACGGATCCGACAACAAGGTGGAGTCCGAGCGCGCCGAGTTCGCCCTGGACCTGGCCCGGCGCGGCCGGCGCGTGGCCGTCGTCTCGGGCGGTGACCCGGGCGTCTTCGCGATGGCCACGGCGGTGCTGGAGGTGGCGTCGGCCGATCCGTACCGGGAGATCCCCGTACGGGTTCTCCCGGGGGTGACGGCCGCCAACGCGGCGGCGGCGAGGGTCGGTGCCCCGCTGGGCCACGACTACGCCGTCCTCTCGCTCTCCGACCGGCTCAAGCCGTGGGAGGTCATCGCGGAACGGCTGCACGCGGCGGCCCGCGCCGATCTCGTCCTCGCCCTGTACAACCCGGGCTCGCGCAGCCGCACCTGGCAGGTCGGCAAGGCCCGCGAACTGCTGCTGGAGCACCGCGCACCGGACACCCCGGTGGTCGTCGCGCGCGACGTGGGCGGCGCGGGGGAGCGGGTACGGATCGTACGGCTGGCGGATCTCGACCCGGCGCAGGTCGACATGCGGACGATCCTGCTGGTGGGTTCGTCGCAGACGGTACGGGTGGTGCGCGGCACGGGCGAGGAGATCGTCTGGACGCCGCGCCGCTACCCGGAGCCGGTCGCGGAACCGGAACCGTCGGACGCGGAGCCGGAGCCGGAGCCGGAGAGCTGAAGCACCACCCAGTCGGCGGCCTCCGCCACGGTGCCAGCCACCGCCACCCCCGGAGGCCCGGCCGGCCGCCGTACGACCACCACCGGAATCCCCGCCTCCCGGGCGGCGGTGAGCTTGGGCGCGGTGGCCGCGCCGCCGCTGTCCTTGGTCACGAGGGTGTCGATACGGTGCCGGCTCAGAATCTCCCGCTCGCCGTCGAGCCCGAAAGGTCCCCGGTCCAGCAGGACGTCCATTCGGGACGGGAACGGCGGCTCCGGCGCGTCCACGGACCGTACGAGGAACCACACCGCGTCGAGATGCGCGAAGGCGGCCAGCCCCATCCGCCCGGTGGTGAGGAAGACCCGGCGGGCGCCGAGCGCGGACAGCACGTCGGCGGCCTCGGGCAGCCCGCCGGCCGGATGCCAGTCGTCGCCCGCGACGGGGACCCAGGAGGGGCGGCGCAGGACGAGCAGGGGAACATGGGCGGTGGCGGCGGCGAGGGCCGCGTTGTGGCTGATGACGGCGGCGAAGGGATGGGTGGCGTCGATGAGCGCGTCCACCCGGTGCGCCCGGAGCCAGTCCGCGAGCCCGTCGGCACCGCCGAACCCGCCGATACGGACGTCCCCGGGCGGGAGCGAGGGCCGGGAAACGCGCCCGGCGAGGGAACTGGTGACCAGCAGCCGGGGATCCGGAACCAGGATCTCGGCGAGCCGACGGCTCTCGGTGGTCCCACCAAGAACAAGAACGCGGAACGGCTCGCGGAACGGCTCCGGGAACGGCTCCGGGAACGACTCACTCATAGACGGTGGAACTCCCCATGACGACTGACGGCGGCGGCGGATCCGCGACCGGCGGCGCGGCGGGCGGACGAGGTGCCCAACTCAAACACACGGGCCTGCGCTCCGGCTGGACGACCGGCGCGTGCGCGACGGCGGCGACGAAGGCCGCGTACACGGCGCTGCTGACGGGCGAGTTCCCCGACCCGGTGACCATCGAGCTGCCCAAGGGCCAGACCCCGTCCTTCGCGCTGGCGAAGGAGAGCCTGACGCCCGGACCGGAGCCGGAACGGTCCGCGATGGCGGCGGTGGTGAAGGACGCGGGCGACGACCCGGACGTCACCCACGGCGCCCTGGTCCGCGTCACCGTCCGCCCGCTGCCGCCGGACAGCGGCGTCGTCTTCCGCGCGGGCCCTGGCGTGGGCACGGTGACGCGCCCCGGCCTGCCGCTGGACGTCGGCGAGCCGGCGATCAACCCCGTACCAAGGCAGCTGATGCGCGCCCATGTGGCGGAGGTGGCGGCCCGGTACGGCGGCACGGGCGATGTCGAGATCACGGTCTCCGTGGACCACGGCGAGGAGATCGCCCGCTCCACCTGGAACCCGAGGCTGGGCATCCTGGGCGGCCTCTCCATCCTCGGCACGACGGGCATCGTCGTGCCGTACTCCTGCTCGGCGTGGATCGACTCCATCAGGCGGGGCGTGGACGTGGCACGAGCGGCGGGCCGTACACACGTGGCCGCCTGCACGGGCTCGACGTCCGAGAGAACGGTCCTGGCGACCTACAGCGCCCTCCCCGAGGACGCGCTGCTCGACATGGGCGACTTCGCGGGCGCGGTCCTCAAGTACCTCCGCCGCCACCCGGTAGACCGCCTCACCATCTGCGGCGGCTTCGCCAAACTCTCCAAACTGGCGGCGGGCCACCTGGACCTCCACTCGGCCCGCTCCCAGGTCAACAAGGACTTCCTGGCAACCCTGGCCACCGAAGCAGGCGCGTCCCCGGCCCTGGCCGCGCAGGTAGCAGTGGCGAACACGGGCCTGGAGGCCCTGCGCCTCTGCGAGTCACAGGGCATCCCCCTGGGCAACACGGTGGCGTCAAGGGCCCGCGACGAGGCGCTGGCGGTCCTGCGCGGTGCACCGGTGGAGGTGGACGTGATCTGCATCGACAGGGCGGGAGCGGTGGTGGGCCGCGCCTGAGCGCGCGTCAGTGGAACCAGACCAGAACGGGGATCCGGATCTCACGGATCTCCCGGAGCACGACGTACTCGAAAACGACCGGCTCACCATCGATCTGCATGCTGTACCGCACCCCGAGATCATCCATCGGGTCGCCCGGCGGCTCTCTGTCCGCATCAACGGCTCCCCCGGCATCCACAGCCAGGGACACCAGAACGTTCACCGTCTTCTTCACCAGATCCGGCGGTATGTCGAGCATGATCTGCGCCGGGAACTCCTCGGTGAAGACCGTCCAACCTCAACGCGGCGGAAAATCGGTCACTGACCAGCGTCTTCGATCCGTGCGGCAAGCTCATCCACGGACACGAGGTTACGGCCTGCGACGACATTGTCACGACTGTGCTCAGCGCCAGGGGCGCGGTTGAGCATCGCGATCTTCCACCAGCGGCGCATGACTGCCGGCACGAGGCTTTCCTCGGCGGCGAGGACATCGGCGTAAAAGCGGGCGCGGTCAGTGCCGTTGAGCGCGTCTCCGATGGCGTTGATGGTGTGGGGAATGGCCGGAACGGCCACGTTCCGGTTTCCCGCCGAGTGCTCTGGCTGAACAGTCAAGGCTCTCTCCTCATCACTGAAGACTCCGACCAACGCCCATGCTGCCAACGGCAGCCGTGCTCCCCGCACGGGGAACACGGGTGAGGCCCTGTGACATTTCTACAGTCACAGGGACCGTCCCCGCACGCGCGGGGAGCACAGCGGATCGGCGCCAGTGACTTTAGAGACAGCGGGACCATCCCCGCACGCGCGGGGAGCACGGGTCGGCCAGCAGTGCACGCACGGCGTGCACGGGACCATCCCCGCACGCGCGGGGAGCACGCCGTCCCGGACGACGCGACGTCCTACAACCAGGGACCATCCCCGCACGCGCGGGGAGCACCGGGACTGCGGGGCGGCGTGCACGGACCGCGGGGACCATCCCCGCACGCGCGGGGAGCACTCGGCGAGTTCCGCCCGCTGTGTCTCGTACTGGGGACCATCCCCGCACGCGCGGGGAGCACAGTCGGTCGAGGTCGGTTCCGGTGGTGATGGGGGGACCATCCCCGCACGCGCGGGGAGCACTCGGCGGCTGCATTGCGGAACAGGGTGGCGAGGGGACCATCCCCGCACGCGCGGGGAGCACACTGCCTGGCCTGCGACCCTACGCCCCGCCCCACTCCCCCACGCCTAGTTTCACCGAAACCGGCATTCCGCCCGAGACAGGACAAGCCTCAGCAAGTGTGGTCGTCCCCCGCCCCCGCCGTCGCCCCCCGCTCCCGCGCCGCCGAGTAAAGGTGGCTGTCCCGGAACTGCTCCGCGCCCAGCGTGCGGCCCACCAAGATCACCGCCGTGCGGACCACGCCCGCCTCCCGGATGCGGTCCGCGATGTCGGAAAGCGTGCCGCGCAGGACCAGTTCGTCCGGGCGGCTGGCCATCGCGACCACCGCGGCCGGGCAGTCGGGGCCGTAGTGCGGGAGGAGTTCGGCGACGACGCGGTCCGCGTAGCGCGCCGCGAGGTGCAGCACCAGCAGCGCGCCGCTGCGGCCGAGCGTGGCCAGGTCCTCGCCCTCCGGCATGGGCGTGGCCTGCTGGGAGACGCGCGTGAGGATGACCGTCTGGCCGACGGTCGGGACCGTCAGCTCACGCTTCAGCGCCGCCGCCGCCGCCGCGAACGCCGGCACCCCCGGAATCACCTCGTACGGCACGCCCGCCGCGTCCAGCCGCCGCATCTGCTCCGCGACGGCGCTGAAGACCGACGGGTCGCCGGAGTGCAGCCGGGCCACGTCGTGGCCCTCCTGGTGCGCGCGCACCAGCTCCGCCGTGATCCCGTCCAGATCCATCCGCGCCGTGTCGATCAGGCGTGCGTCCGGCGGGCATTCGGCCAGCAGCTCGCGCGGGACGAGGCTGCCCGCGTACAGACAGACCGCGCACGAGGCCAGCCGCCGCGCGCCGCGCAGCGTGATCAGGTCGGCGGCGCCCGGACCCGCGCCGATGAAGTACACCGTCATCGTTCTTCTCCTGCTCCTGCTTCTGCTTCTGAAGGCCGCTCCGACGGCCGCTCCGACGGCCGCTCCGACGGCCGCTCCGACGGATCCTCCGTCGAACTCTTCGTCACCGCCCACTGCGTCACCGGCATCGCCTGCCGCCACCCCGTGAACCCGCCCACCGGCACCGCGTGCGCCACCGCCAGCCGTACCAGCTCCCCGCCCCGGCGCCGGTACCACTCGGCCAGCAGCGCCTCCGACTCCAGCGTCACCGTGTTCGCCACGAGCCGGCCGCCCACCGGCAGCGCCGCCCAGCACGCGGCCAGCAGGCCCGGCACCGTCAGCCCGCCGCCGATGAACACCGCGTCGGGCACCGGCAGTCCCGCCAGCGCGGCAGGGGCCGCGCCGGTCACCACCCGCAGGCCGGGCACGCCCAGCGCACGCGCGTTGCGGCCGATGCGCTCGGCGCGCGCCGGATCGCGTTCCACGGACACCGCCCGGCAGGAACGGTGCGTACGCATCCACTCCACCCCGATCGAGCCCGAACCGCCGCCCACGTCCCAGAGCAGCTCCCCCGGCGCGGGCGCCAGCGCGCCGAGCGTCGCGGCGCGCACATGGCGCTTGGTGAGCTGGCCGTCGTGCTCGTACGAGGCATCCGGCAGCCCCGGTACGGCGCCGAGGCGCGGCGCGCCGTCCGCGCGGCGGCAGTCGACCGCCACGACATTCAGCGGGTCGCCGGCCGGCGCGGACCAGTCCGCCGCGTGTCCCTCGACGCACCGTTCGCGCTCCGCGCCGAGGGCTTCGAGCACGCGCAGCCGGCTCGGTCCGTAACCCCGTTCCCGCAGCAGCGCCGCCACCTCGGCGGGCGTCGCGGCCCCGGCGCTGAGCACCAGCACCCGGCGCCCGTGGTGCAGCGCGGCGGCCAACGTCGCGGTGGGGCGGCCGACGAGCGTGACGACCTCCGTGTCCTCCACCGGCCAGCCGAGCCGTGCGCAGGCGTACGACACCGACGACGGATGCGGCAGCACCCGCAGCGCACCGGGCCCCGCCTCCTCGGCGAGGGCCCGCCCGATCCCGTAGAACATCGGATCCCCGCTGGCCAGTACGGCGAGACGGCGGCCGGCGTACGCGGCCAGCAGCCGGGGTACGGCGGGCCGCAGCGGCGTCGGCCACGCGACCCGCTCGCCCGCGCACTCCCCCGCGCCTGTCCCGGCTTCCGCCCCCGTCTCAGCCCCTGCCCCTGCCCCTGCCTCCGCCCCTGGAAGCAGCGCCAGTTGGCGCGGGCCGCCGATGACCACCTCGGCACGGCGCAGCGCCGCCCGCGCGGCGTCGGTGAGCCCGCTCCAGCCGTCGGCGCCGATCCCGACGACTGTCACACGGGCCTCGGCCTCACCGGCCTCGGGAACCTCATCAGGCACAGGGGCCTGATGAGGCCCGTGGCCCTCGCGGGGCGGGATGCTCACTGCCGTACACCTCGGAGCTTCTGAACTGGGAGAAAACCGACCTCGAACTCTACTTCTCCCCGCCACCGCTCCCCGCCGAGGCACCGGCGCCCGCCGCCGCGAGCCCATCAGCGCGGGCCCGTCAGCGCGGGCCCGTCAGCGCGGGCCCGTCAGCGCGCCGGTTCGGCCGCCGTCCGCGCCGCGCCGCCCTCGGCCACCCCGCCCTCGGCCGCGCTGTCCTCCGTCCCGGCCCGGAGCATCCGCTCCGCCAGCGCGCCGAATATCAGCCCGAAGGCTGTCCAGAGCACCGCCTGCACGGCGATCGACGACAGTCTGAACTCCCAGAGCAGCGCCGCCGGGAAGGTCTCCGGGATGGCGTCGGTGTTCGCGGGCAGTACGAGACACGCCACGGCCACGGCGACGACATAACCGGCACCGGCGGCGAGCGACGCGTTCCAGTTGCCCAGCCGCGGCGCGAGCCGTCGGCCCGCGATGACCGCGGCGACCGCCAACAGCACGCTCAGCAGGATCATCAGGAAATACAGCGCGGTGCGCCGGCCTATCGTGTCCGCGTCTCCGACCGCGGGCGGGTTCGCCGGATACTTCAGGAACGGCACCAGACAGACGGTGGTGAAGGCCGCCCCGGCGATCAGCGCCGCGGTCGCCCGCGGCCCGAACCTGCCGAGCCTGCCCAGGCCGACGGCGAAGACCAGGGCGGCGATGCCGCCCACGGCCACCCCGTACACCAGGACACCGGTGGCCAGCCCGAACGTCGACTGCACCGGCCTGCTGACCAGTTCTTCCTCCTCATCTCCATGTGAATGGCCTGCGGAACCAGAAGTTGAAGCGGAATCGGAATCGGATGAACCCTGTTCTCCGTCGCCGTCGCCGTGTTCATGCGCCGGCGCGGAGTGGGCCTCCTCCTGCGCGATCGAGGCCCGTACGGAGGGCTCGCCCGCGAAATAGGCCAGTCCGAACGCGACAAGTCCGGCCAGCACGCCCGCGATCATGCCGCGGACCAGGAGGTTTCTGACGGTGGAGGCATGCATGTGCGTGATCTCCGTCAGTGGTCAGTGGCAGGGGAAGCCGAGCAGATGACGGCCGTCGTGCACCCACTCGTGCACCCCCGCACCGGAGAACACCGACGTCGCGCCCTGCTCGGCGCCGACGAAGTAGAGGAGCACCAGCATGAGCGTGCCCACGAACACGGCCCACGGGAGCACCGCGCGCAGCGGGAGCGGGGTCACCGGGGTACCGGCGTCGGCGGGAGAAATGACCGGATGCGCTATGGACTGCGCCATGACACAACCTCCTTGGGGAACTCGCGTCCCATAAGTGGAGCTCTGACGACGGCCATCGGGTCTGACTCACCCGGAACCCGCCGCCTGGTACGCGGCCGGTCCCCGGCATACAGTGGCGCGACCGTGCCGGACTCTCACCGGACTTCCGTCTCGCCGTCGTGATATCGACGTGAAGGTACCGCGAACCGACAAGCGGGCCAAGAGGCCCTTCGCCCAGGAACTGGCCCCCACGTATGACCATGACCACACAGCTGTCACTGCATGTGTCCCTCATCGCCCCCGCCATCAGCACCGCCCTGCGCGAGGCCCGCTTCGGCGAAAGCGAGAGCGACCACGACAGCGACGACGACGGGCTCGACGCCACCGGTCTGCGCCAGACCGAAGCCGTACGGGAGACCTTCCCCCGCGCCACGGCCCACTACGCCGCCCCCACACGCCGCTGCCACCGGACCGCTCAGGCCCTCGGCCTGACCACCGCCCCGCTGGACGCCCTCGCGCCGTGCGCCATGGGCCGCTGGCAGGGCAGGACCCTGGACGAAGTGGCCGCCGCCGAACCGGAGTCGGTGGCCGCCTGGCTGTCCGACCCCGACGCCGCACCGCACGGCGGAGAGTCCCTGCGCGACTTCCACACCCGCGTCGCCCACTGGCTGGACACGGCCGGCGCGGCCCACGGCGACGACGCGACCGGAACCGGCGGGCGCCTCGTCGTCGTCGCCGAACCCGACTTCATCCGCGCCGCCACCGTCCACGCCCTCGGCGCACCTCCGCAGACGTTCTGGAGGCTTGACGTACGTCCCCTGTCCGTCACCGAACTCAGCGGGCGCAACGGCCGCTGGAATCTACGCGTCGGCCGCCCGCTCCACGAATGAGCCCGGCAGGACAGCCGGCCCCGGCCGGTCAACCCCGGCTGCCCCGGCGGGTCAGCCGGTCAGCCCCGGCCCTTCACCCGGTCCAGCGCGGCGACACCCACCGCTGCCAGACCGATCTGGATTATCAGCTCGATCCAGTCGATCCCCTTGGTATTCGCGACACCGAGCCCAGCCGCGAGGGCCGTGCCGATCAGAGCCGCGACGATGCCCACCAGAACGGTCAGCAGCACACCGATGCGCTGGCGCCCGGGCACGACGAGCCGACCCAGCACACCAATGACGATGCCGATCACGATGGCCGTGATGATGCCGGAAATCTCCATGTCTTCCGTCCCCTCCTTGTCGCACAACCGCTACGGATAGTGGTCCCTGCAAGACGTCTGCCCGCCGTGCACCCGTCCAGTCCCGTCCAACCAATGATTGCGAGTGTTCGCCAGTTCGGTTTACGTCCCGGCTGCCGCGGTAGGAGAAGCCGTTCCGGAGCGGACCCAGCGCGGTTCCCGCCCTGTCAGACCTCCGTCCTACAGTGCCGGACATGGAGTCCACGACGCCGCGAGTACGGCTCACCCCCTGGTCGGAGCGCGACCTCGACCTGCTCCGCGCGGCCAACGCACCGGAGCTGATGCACCATCTCGGCGGCCCGGAGACCGAGGAACAGCTGCTCAAACGGCACAAGCGCTATGTCGCACTGAGCGCCGACCGCAGGGGCCGGGGCCGGATGTTCCGCATATCCCTCGCCCCGGACGGCGAAGCCGTCGGCACGGTCGGCTTCTGGGAGCAGACTTGGCAGGGCCGGAAGGTGTACGAGACGGGCTGGGCGGTGCTCGCCGCCCACCAGGGCCGGGGCATCGCGGTCACGGCGGTGGCCGGGGTGGTGGACCAGGCGCGCGCCGAGGGCAGACACCGCTATCTGCACGCCTTCCCGTCCGTCGGCAACCCGCCGTCGAACCGGCTGTGCCGCAGAGCCGGGTTCTCCCTGCGGGACGAATGCGAGCTGGAGTACCCACCGGGGCGTCCGATGCGCTGCAACGACTGGCGGCTCGATCTGCGCCCGGGGGACCCGGCGGAATAACCGCCGGACCCGGCGGAATAACCGCGGAACAACCCCATGGCCCCTCCCCTCCCCCGGTGACATCCTGGCCGCGTGAACGGACCAGAGATCCAGATCGACTTCGCCCACGAACTGCGCCTGTTCGTCCCGGCCGAGCGGCGTCAGGGGCGTACGGCCCTGCGCACCGACGGCTCCTCCACCCTCGGCCACGCCGTCGAGTCGCTCGGCATCCCCCTCACCGAGGCCGGCCCGCTGCTCGTCGACGGCCGCGAGGTGACCGTCTCGCACATCCCCGCGGCGGGCGAGTCCGTGGAGGTACGTGCCGTGCGCAGGCCGCAGCAGGTGCCCGGCGCACCGCTGCGCTTCCTGCTCGACGTGCACCTCGGCACCCTCGCCCGGCGGCTGCGGCTGCTCGGCGTCGACGCGGCGTACGAGAGCACGGACCCCGGCGATCCGGCGCTCGCCGCGCTCTCCGCCGCCGAACACCGCGTCATGCTCTCCCGGGACCGCGGGCTGCTGCGCCGGCGCGAGATCTGGGCCGGGGCGTACATCTACAGCGACCGCCCGGACGCACAACTCCGCGACGTACTCGAACGCTTCGCGCCCGCCCTCGCCCCCTGGACCCGCTGCACCGCCTGCAACGGCCCGCTCTCCCCTGCCGACAAGGAGTCCGTCCAGGACAGGCTGGAGCACGGCACGCAGCACGGCTACGACGTCTTCGCGCAGTGCGCGGCGTGCGAGCGGGTGTACTGGCGGGGCGCGCACCACGCGCGGCTCGCGGCGATCGTGGACGACGCGGTAAGGGAGTTCGGCGGCACGACGGCCCCGTCACAGCACCAGTCGGCGCAGCACCAGTCGTCGCAGCACCAGTCGTCAGAGCGCTAGAAGGCGTACTGGTCCCCGGTGGCCGGCACCAGCACCCGGTGGTGCTGGTTCTCGGGGTTACGGTCGCTCGCGCCACCGTTCCACGCGGTGTCGATCCGTACGACGACCTCGGCCGGATCGCCGGGCAGCGCCAGGTCGAGCGCGGTCTCTCGGCTCCTGCCGGTCGCCCTGAGCTGCCCCGTACGGCACAGCACCACGCGGTCGCCGCCCCACAGGCAGTGGGCGGGCAGCGCCTGACCGGCCGTGGGCGCGGCCGAGAGATCCAGCCGTACGGTCGCCTCCGGCACCTTGGCCGGGCCGTGGTTCTCGGACTCAAGCCGGACCGTCAACCGCCCCTTCCAGAGGGACACGTGGCCGTGGTGCGAGAGATCGGCCTCGACCGCGACGGAGTCGGTATCGACGTCCGCCACAGAAGAAACAGAAGAAACAGAAGAAGCGGAGGAAGCGGAGGAAGCAGAGGAAGCAGAGGAAGCAGAGGAAGCAGAGGAAGCAGAGGAAGCAGAGGAAGCGGAAGAAGCGGAGGCGCCCGGCCCGGCACCCGCACCCAGCACGACCGCCGCGGCGGTGGACACCACGGTCAACAGGGACTTTCGCATCACAGCCATAGCGGGAACATACAGATCATCACACCGCAATTCGGCCCACTCGCCCGCGCAGCACGCCCCGATCACCCGATCACCGGAACACCCATACGCCCCACACACCCCGGTCCGCACCCCGGTCCGCACCCCGGTCCGCGCCCCGGACACCCGGCGCACGCCCCCGCGCCCCCTGCCTATCCTGGCCCTGACCAGCTCGGCCGATCAGCCGATCACACGCGCGAGGAGTACGTCATGACCGCCGCCGGAAGCACCCCCGCCGCACCTGTCGCACCCGCCGCCCCCGCCACCCCCACCGCGCCCGTCGCCGTCGTCACCGGAGCGAGCAGCGGTATCGGCGCGGCCACCGCCCGGCAGCTCGCCGGCGCGGGCTACCACGTCGTCGTCACCGCCCGCCGCAAGGACCGCGTCGAGGCGCTCGCCGCCGAGATCACCGCCGCGGGCCACCGCGCCACCGCGTACGCGCTCGACGTCACCAACCGCGCCGCCGTCGACGCCTTCGCCGCCGGACTGACCGGGTCGAACGGCTTCCCGACCGTCAACGTCCTCATCAACAACGCCGGCGGCGCCCTCGGCGCCGACCCGGTCGCCACCGGCGACCCCGCCGACTGGCGTCAGATGTACGAGACGAACGTCATCGGCACCCTCAACATCACCCAGGCCCTGCTCCCCGCCCTCACCGCCAGTGGCGACGGCACGGTCCTCGTCCTCTCCTCCACCGCGGGCCACGCCACCTACGAGGGCGGCGCGGGCTACGTGGCCGCCAAGCACGGCGCCCACGTCCTCGCCGAAACCCTCCGCCTGGAGATCGTCGGCACCCCCGTCCGCGTCATCGAGATCGCCCCCGGCATGGTCAAGACCGAGGAGTTCGCCACCACCCGCTTCAACGGCGACACCGAGAAGGCCGCCAAGGTCTACGCGGGCGTGGCCGAACCCCTCACCGCCGAGGACATCGCCGAAACCATCACCTGGGCGGTCACCCGCCCCAGCCACGTCAACATCGACCTCCTCCTGATCCGCCCCCGCGCCCAGGCCTCCAACGCCAAGGTCCACCGCGTGCTGTAAACCTCCACGGGCCGGCCCACCCCTCCGAGTGAACCGTTCGAGTTCACCCGTGTGCGCGGTTCCGTTGACCGTACGGTCAATGGACAAGCAGTACACAGAACGGCCCTCAGCCCGGATCGCACTCCCGGCCAAGGGCCTGACCACACAGGAACGTGGGCTTCCCCGTGGCTGAACGCGAGCCTAGCGCGCACCAATACACCTTCGACGACACGCTGAGCGTCAACACCCCAAGGTTCATGGACCTTGAGAACCCCGACTACGCCTACATGTTCGGATTCCTGCAGACCGATGGGCATCTCTCCCAAGGAACGGGTCAGAAGGGCAAGCTCAGCCTTGAAATCAACGTCCGGGATATCGCGATCCTTCGCGAATTTCAGCGACTGACGCCGTACAACAGCTCCATCACAGAACGCACTCGATCTACGAATTTCACCGACAGTCACCATTCGGCGACATGGACACTGTGCTCCCTCGAAGCCAGGACCACGATCAACCAGCTCGGCCTGCCTTACGGCCGGAAGTCCAGGACGATCGCCCCGCCCCGAGTCCCGTTCTCCGGACGCGACTACCTGCGCGGGGTCATCGACGCGGACGGCTCGGTCGGCTACACCGCACAGGGCCTGCCCTTCATCTCGCCGACTTCGGCCAGTACGGCCGTCAGCGTGTATCTCGGCCGCTACGCGCAGCAGCTCACCGGTACAGAGCGCCTCATCAAGCGCAATTCTCGCGACCAGGTCTATAACGTCGTCTACACGAAGGAAGCGGCGATGCGACTGGCCGAGGACCTTTACTACCCGGGCTGTCTCGCCCTGGAGCGGAAGCGCGTCTCCGCCGCTTCCCTCGCTTCCTGGGAACGTCCCGCAGGAATGAAGGTCGCGCCTCCGCGTCGGCGCTGGACAGACTCGGAGGATCGCATCCTTCTGGAATCCGGCAACGCGGCGGTTACCGCCACAGCACTCGGCCGGACAGTGACCAGTTGCGCTCTGCGTCTCTGGCGTCTGCGATCCGGCCGTGTTCCGTTGCCTCCGCAGGAGCCGGGCAGATAGCCGGTCACGTACTGATCGCCCGCCGGCTCCGGGCAAGCCGTCCGAGGCCGGCTCCCCTCCGGCGGAACAAGCCTGTTTCAGCCCTTCACGCACACAACCTGCTTCAGCTTCTCCACCACCTCGACCAGATCCCGCTGCTGGTCGATGACTTGCTCGATCGGCTTGTACGCGCCCGGGATCTCGTCCACGACGCCGGAGTCCTTGCGGCACTCCACCCCCCGCGTCTGTTCCTCCAGGTCCTGGGTCGTGAACCGGCGCTTCGCCGCGTTACGGCTCATCCTCCGGCCCGCGCCGTGCGAGGCCGAGTTGAAGGCCGCGGTGTTTCCGAGCCCCTTGACGATGTACGTGCCCGTGGCCATCGACCCGGGGATGATCCCGTAGTCACCCACCCCCGCACGAATCGCGCCCTTACGCGTCACCAGCAGATCCATGCCGTCGTACCGTTCCTCCGCGACATAGTTGTGATGGCAGCTGATTTCCTGCTCGAACGCGATCCTCGCCCTCTTGAACTCCTTGCGGAGCACGTCCTTCAGCAGCCCCATCATGATCGCGCGGTTGTGCTTCGCGTACTCCTGCGCCCAGAACAGGTCATTCCGGTACGCCGCCATCTGCGGTGTATCCGAAATGAACACGGCCAGATCCCGATCCACCAGCCCCTGGTTGTGCGACAGCTTCTGCGCCACGCCGATGTGGTACTCAGCAAGTTCCTTACCGACATTTCGGGAACCGGAGTGAAGGGTCAGCCACACAGAACCCTGGGAATCGAGATTGACCTCGATGTGGTGATTTCCCCCGCCGAGCGTTCCCATCTGCTTCGTGGCGCGGTCCTGGCGGAATTTGACCGCGTCGGCCACCCCGTCGAACCGCCCCCAGAACTCCCCCCACCCCGCCGTAGGGAACCCGTGCAGCCGCCCCGGATCCACCGGGTCGTCATGCATGCCCCGGCCCACCGGAATGGCCTGCTCGATCTTGGAACGCAGCCGGGACAGATCGCCCGGGAGGTCGTTCGCCGTCAGGGACGTCTTCACCGCGGACATGCCGCAGCCAATGTCCACCCCCACCGCCGCCGGGCACACCGCGCCCTGCATCGCGATGACCGAGCCGACCGTCGCACCCTTGCCGTAGTGCACATCGGGCATGACGGCGAGGCCCTTGATCCAGGGCAGCGTCGACACATTGCGCAGCTGCTGCATCGCGACGCCCTCGACCGTCGCCGGGTCGGCCCACATACGGATCGGGACCTTCGCGCCCGGAATCTCTACGTACGACATAACTCCTCGTTCCCCCCGAAGTCCATGAAACGCAAAAACCGGAACCAGGGCCGTCATAGAGGACAGCCGGCCAGCATCGACGGCATCGCGTGCGATAGACATTGTGTCCACCGGCCGCCTCGCGGCGGCAACCAGTTTTCGCGCGGAGCCCGCGCGGAACCCGTACAGAAGGGAGCCCGGGACCGTGCAGCCAAAGGCGCGCCACGCGTACCTCCCCGGCCTGGCGGCGCTCCTCGTGGCGGCCGTCACCGGCTGCTCGGGCGGCAGTCAGGGCGGCGGGTCGACCTCCGACTCCAAGCCGGGCGGCCCCACCACCGTCACCGCCGCGCAGCCCGGCAAGTACCGCACCCTCCGCGAAGCGTGCGGCACCGTGCCGCGGGCCGTGCTGAAGGAGCTGCTGCCCGGCGTCGCGTCGCTCCCCGAAGCCCAGCAGGCCAAGGCGTACCGGGGCACGCCCTCCGTCACGTACGACACGGACCGCCGCGTCGGATGCGCCTGGAAGGCCGACTCCCCCGACGCCTCCCACCAGCTGGCGATCGACCTCGAACGCGTCGTGTCGTACGACCCGACCGTGAGCGACGCCGACCGCGCGCGGGAGGTCTACGAGAAGCAGCAGCTCGCCGCCGGCGTGCCCCTCACCGACGCGCAGAGCGACGCGTCCGCCACGGCAAGCCCGGACTCGGATACGGATACGGCCCCGGACACGGACACGTCCTCCGAATCGGCCTCCGCCTCGGGCACCCCCGCAAGCACGAGCACAAGCACAAAAACAGGCAAAACCCCCCAGAGCGGCACCGCCCCCGCCTCCCCCACCGCCTCCACCACCACCTCCGGCCTCGAACCCCGCACCCTGGACAGCCTCGGCGACGCCGCCTTCCTCAACGACGTCCTCGCCCACTCCGGATCGGCCGCCCAGCGGCGCACGGTGAGCGTGGTGTTCCGCACATCGAACGTGATCGTGACCGTCCGGTACACCGAGCAGCCCGCCCGCTCCTCCGAGGTCCCCGACAGCGCGGAACTCCAGGACAAGGCGCGGTCACTGGCCAGAAAACTCCGCGACCAGCTCAACGACTGACCGCCCGGCCGCCCGGCCCGGGACCGCCGCCCGCGCGAACCCGTGTACGGCTCACCGGCCCGCGAAGTCGCTCCGGCGGTTACCGTGGCCGATCGGACCGTACCCGTGACCCAAGGACCACTGAAGGAACCATGCGCCGATCAGCCTCGCGACTCCGACTCACCCGCATCCTCGCCTGCGCAGCCGTACCGGTGATGCTCGCCGCCGCCGGCTGCTCGTCCGACTCCGGTGACAAGAGCGACGCCGACGGCTCCTCCACGAGCCCGAGCACCGCCCCCTCCCCGACCGTGGCGCCCGCCAAGTTCAGCGGACTCCCCGACCCCTGCAAGATGCTCGCCGTCAAGACGATCCAGTCGCTCGTCCCGAAGGTGAAGACCAAGGGCGGCACGGCCGGCACGACCAGCGACACCGCCGCCCGCGGCAGCTGCTCCTGGAACGGTCTGGACGACAAGGGTGTGAAGGGCTCGCAGTACCGCTGGCTCGACGTCTCCCTCATGCGGTACGACTCCGACGCGACGCTCGGCACCGGCGCCAAGCGCGCCGACGAGTACTACACGAAGGAGGTCTCCGGCGCGCAGGCCACGGAGGGCGCCAAGAACGTCAAGTCCGCCCCGGCCACCGGCGTCGGCGACCAGGCGACCACGGTCACGTACACGATCAAGAAGTCCAACGCGGACTTCTCGTACGCGACGATCGTGACCCGTACGGAGAACGTCGTCCTCACCCTCACCTACAACGGCGCGGGCCTCGCGGGCGCGAAGTCGCCGGGCGTCGCCGACATGACGGCCGACGCGGTGAAGGCCGCCAAGGAGGCCGTGACCGCGATCGCGGGCGGTGGCGGCAGCGCCGGGAACGACAGCGACAAGAAGGACGACAGCTCCGAGGGCGTCGGCGCGAGCCCCGACAACTCCTCGGCCAAGTCCGAGTAGTACGGCCGGTACGGGGGCGAGGGCGGACGGGGCGGGCGCGAGCCGCCGGGCTCCGGGCCGCCCCGGGCCCTCCCCCCACCGGGCCCACCACCCCCGCCGTACTATCCGTACACATGTGCCAGGCTCCACGTCAGGCGTCTTACCCGGCCCGCGGAACGGGTCGCATACGGGAGGGGATCGCGGGTGGCCGCGATGCAGCTGACACGCACACACCGGATACTCATCGGGGTCGTGGTCTTCGGCTCGGTGATCATCGCCGCGATCGGCTTCGCGGGTTCCTACGCCGCCGTACGTGAACTCGCCGAGGAGAAGGGCTTCGGGAAGTTCTCGCTGGTCTTCCCGATCGGCATCGACGCGGGCATCTGCGTCCTGCTCTCGCTCGACCTGCTCCTCACCTGGATGCGCATCCCCTTCCCCCTGCTGCGCCAGTCGGCCTGGCTCCTGACGGTCGCCACCATCGCGTTCAACGGCGCGGCGGCCTGGCCGGATCCGCTGGGCGTCGGGATGCACGCGGTGATCCCGCTCCTCTTCATCGTCTCCGTCGAGGCGGCGCGCCACGCGGTCGGCCGGATCGCGGACATCACCGCCGACAAGCACATGGAGGGCGTACGCCTCACCCGGTGGCTGCTGTCACCCATCCCCACGTTCATGCTGTGGCGCAGGATGAAGCTGTGGGAGCTGCGGTCGTACGAGCAGGTCATCAAGCTCGAACAGGACCGGCTCATCTACCAGTCACGCCTCCAGGCACGTTTCGGCCGCAACTGGCGCCGGAAGGCGCCCATCGAGGCGATGATGCCGCTGCGCCTCGCCAAGTACGGTGTGCCATTGGCCGATACGGCGCACGCGGGGCTGGCCGCTGCGGGCATCGAGCCCGTACTGCTGCCGCCCGCGCCGGAGCCGGTACGGCCGAAGCCGGTACGGGCGGCCGTGGCGGATTCCGTCCGCCCGGTGGCCGAACTCCCGCAGGCGCAGGACGAGATACCCGCCGGCCCCCCGCCCGCAGCGCAGGAGCAGGCGCAGGCGCAGCAGCCCACAGCTGCCCAGCCCACGCCTCAAGAGCAGATACAAGACCAACAGCAGGCCCAACAGGCCCAGCAGGCCCAACAGACACAGCAGCAGCCCCAGCAGACACAGCAGCAACAACAAGCTCAGCCGGCCCCCCAGCCCGCCGCCGCCCCCGATCCCCAGGTCAGCCCCTGGTTCGCCGCCCCGCTGGTCCAGGAGGCCGCGTACGAGGGCTCGTACAACCCGGCGTACAACCCGCCGAACGGCCCGACCAGCGACCCGACCAACGGCCCGGCGAACGACCCCGCCCAGGGCGTCAACCCCGAGGCCGGGACCGGGTCCGAGACCGGCCAGGTCCGGGTCCCCGCCGGCCCCGGCCGCAGCCGCGCGCTCGGCCGCGTACCGGGTCAGGGCCCGCAGCCGTCGCCCCAGCAGCCCCCGGACCAGCAGCAGCCGTACGCCGGTCCCGAGAACAGGCAGACGGCCGAGCGGACGGCGGCCATCGACGGCCCCGGCTCCACCACGGGTTCCTTCCCGGTCATGGGCCAGGATCCGCTCGACGAACTTCCCGTCCCCAACCTGCCCGACGGCGTGACCCGCGAAGAGGCGTATTTCAGCGCCTTCCGCAAGTACATCAGCGAGAACGGCGACTTCCCCAACGCGCGCCAGTTCGGCCTCTACCTGATGGATCTGTACGGCATCACCGGCCGTAACGGCGGTCCCCTGAGCGAGAATTCCCTGCGCACGTACCTCAGGAACTTCAAGGAGCGCTACACCGCCGAGATGGACAGCGAGTACATCGCCTGACCACCTGAGTCCCACGGCATCAGGAAGTAAACCTCCAGCAAAGAGATTCTTTTCGGGCACAACTGTTCCCAGGGGCCACCGGTCTGGACTGCCGGGTCAGGAGACCCGTCGACATCACCACTCCCCCCGGGATGCACTATGCGCATGCGTGCCACCGTCGCCGCCGTAGCCGCCGTGACCGGCGCCCTGGCCCTCTCCGGCCTCGTCGTTCCGGTGGCGTCCGCCGCCACCACCGCCGACCCCGTGGTCAGCAAGGGTGTCGTGAACGGCGGCAAGCCGATCGTGGTCAGTGCCACGACGGCCAAGAAGGTGACCGTTTCGATCACCGCCAGCCACTCCTCGGGCATCAAGGACGCGTTCATCGCCCTCTGGAAGGGCAAGAACATCGAGACGACCCAGGACGTCCTCGGTCCCAACGAGGATCACGCCACCTGCAAGGCGGCCAGTGCCACCACCTCAACCTGCACCATGACGATCACCCTCGCTCCCAAGGCGCTGTTCAACACGGACGCCACCACCTGGAAGCTCGCCGCCGACGTGGACGCCAAGAACGGCGCCACCGTCTCGGCGGACAACATCACCACCACCAAGATCCAGCGGGCCTCGCAGCTGACCGTGGCCGCGACCCCGAAGCCGGTGAAGAAGGGCAAGACCCTCACCGTCACCGGCAAGCTCTCCCGCGCCAACTGGGAGACCGGCAAGAACGCGGGCTACGGCACGCAGCCGGTGAAGCTCCAGTTCCGCAAGAAGGGCGCCACCGCCTACACCACCGTCAAGACGGTGAACACGGCCACCACGGGCGCCCTGAAGACCACCACCACCAAGACGACCGCCACCGGCTACTGGCGTTGGAGCTTCGCCGGTACGGCGAGCAGCCCGGCCGTCAACAGCGCGGACGTCCTGGTCTCGGTCAACTGACCGGAGCCCGACAGCAGACACGAACACGGAGGGCCCGGCCTCAGAACTGAAGCCGAGCCCTCCGTTTCATTCACACCCGAGCAACACACGCGAGCAATTCACACCCGAGCAATTCGCACCCGAGCAAGCGACCCCTCAGGCACCGAGCAGCTTCCGCACCCGGTCCGCCCCCACCGCCAGCAGCAGCGTGGGCAGCCGCGGCCCGGTGTCCCGGCCCACCAGCAGGCGGTAGAGCAGCGCGAAGAACGACCGCTGCGCGACCTTCAGCTCGGGCGTCGGCTTGGCGTCGGGCGCCAGGCCGGCCAGCACCTTCGGCACCCCGTAGACGAGCGTGGTCAGCCCGTCCAGCGACCAGTGGCTGTCCAGGCCGTCCGCCAGCAGCCGCAGCGACTGCCGCCCCTGCTCGTCCAGGGTCGCCAGCAGCTCCTGGTCAGGCTCGGCCCGTACGATCGTGCGCGCCTCGGCCGGCACCTGGCTGGTGATCCAGTTCTCCGCGCGGTCAAGACGCGGACGCGCCTCGTCGAGCGAGGTCAGCGGGTGCGCCGGGTCCAGCTCGCTGAGGATGCGCAGGGTCTGCTCCTCGGCACCCGCCGTGATGTCCGCGACCGAGGCCAGCGTGCGGTACGGCAGCGGGCGCGGCGTCCGGGGCAGCTCCCCGGCGGCCGTGCCGACGGCCCGGGAGTACGCGGCGGCGTCGGCCGGCAGGACGGAACCGTCGGCGACCTTGCGCTCCAGCGCGTCCCACTCGTCGTACAGCCGCTGGATCTCCTGGTCGAAGGCGATCTTGAACGACTGGTTGGGCCTGCGGCGCGCGTAGAGCCAGCGCAGCAGCGGCGCTTCCATGATCTTCAGCGCGTCGGCCGGGATGGGAACGCCGCCCTTGCTGGACGACATCTTCGCCATGCCGGAGATGCCCACGAAGGCGTACATCGGGCCGATCGGCTGTACGCCGTCGAAGATCTCGCGCACGATCTGGCCGCCGACGACGAACGAGGAGCCGGGCGAGGAGTGGTCGACGCCCGACGGCTCGAAGATCACGCCCTCGTACGCCCAGCGCATCGGCCAGTCGACCTTCCAGACCAGCTTGCCGCGGTTGAACTCGCTGAGCGCGACCGTCTCCGAGAAGCCGCAGTCGGCGCAGGTGTACGTCAGCTCCGTCGTCGCGTCGTCGTACGCGGTGACGGTGGTGAGGTCCTTGCCGCAGCCGCCGCAGTAGGGCTTGTACGGGAAGTAGCCGGCGCTGCCGCCGCTGCCGTCGTCCTCGGCGGCGGCGCCGGAGCCCTCGGCGGCCTCCAGCTCGGCTTCCTCGGGCTTCTTCTGGCTCTTGGCCTGTCCCTGTCCCTGTCCCTGTCCCTGGCCCTGGCCCTGGCCCTGTGTCTTCGCCTTGTCCTTCGTCCGGTACCGGTCGAGGATCCCGTCGATGTCCGCGCGGTGCTTCATCGCGTGCAGGATCTGCTCGCGGTAGACGCCCGCCGTGTACTGCTCGGTCTGGCTGATGCCGTCGTACGCGACACCCAGCTCGTCGAGCGCCTCGGCCATCGCGGCCTTGAAGTGCTCGGCCCAGTTCGGGTACGCGGAGCCGGCCGGGGCGGGCACGGACGTGAGCGGCTTGCCGATGTGCTCAGCCCAGGACGCGTCCGTACCGGGGACGCCCGCGGGCACCTTCCGGTAACGGTCGTAGTCGTCCCAGGAGATCAGGTGCCGGACCTCGTACCCGCGGCGGCGGATCTCGTCCGCGACCAGGTGCGGAGTCATGACCTCGCGGAGATTCCCCAGGTGAATGGGGCCGGAGGGGGAGAGTCCCGACGCGACCACCACAGGTTTGCCGGGGGCACGCCGCTCCGACTCGGCGATGACATCGTCCGCGAAACGGGAGACCCAGTCGGCCTCGGTGCTCGGAGCCACGATCGGCACGTCCTTCTTTCTTTCTCGTACGCCCAAACAAACCGGCGCCAGTCATTCTCCCAGGTACCCACGACGATGCGAAAACGGATTGAGCACGCATGGGATACTTGACAGATCTCACCTCGACCCCCGACAGGAACGGCTCACGCCCATGGCCCCGGTCATCTCCCTCGCTTCGACCGTCGATCAGCGCATCGCGGACGCCCTCTCGGCTGCCCTGCCGGAGGCCGGCGCCGCGGACCCGCTGCTGCGCCGAAGCGACCGGGCCGATTTCCAGGCCAACGGCATGCTGGCGCTCGCGAAGCGGCTCAAGGGCAATCCGCGTGAGCTGGCGACCCGGGTGGTCTCGGCGATCACCGCCCCCGAGCTGATCAAGGAGATCGAGGTCTCCGGACCCGGCTTCCTCAACATCACGCTCACCGACCGGGCGATCACCGAGACCCTGGCGGCCCGCGCGGCCGACGCGACCGGCCGGCTCGGCGTCGCGTACGCGGACCACCCGGGCACGACGGTGATCGACTACGCGCAGCCGAACGTGGCCAAGGAGATGCACGTCGGCCATCTGCGGTCCGCCGTGATCGGCGCGGCGATGGCGGAGATCCTGGAGTTCACCGGCGAGAAGGTGATCAGGCGCCACCACATCGGCGACTGGGGCACCCAGTTCGGCATGCTCGTCCAGTACCTGATCGAGCACCCGCACGAGCTGGACCACGAGGGCACCGAAGGCGCCGAAGGCGCCGAGGGCACCGTTTCCGGCGAGGAGGCGATGACCTCCCTCAACCGCCTCTACAAGGCGTCGCGGGCGCTCTTCGACTCCGACGAGGAGTTCAAGACGCGCTCCCGGGACCGGGTGGTGGCCCTCCAGGCGGGCGATCCGGAGACCCTCGCGCTCTGGCAGCGGTTCGTCGACGAGTCGAAGA
The DNA here is from genome assembly GCF_040701725.1 of Streptomyces sp. NPDC093109. Lineage (NCBI taxonomy): Bacteria > Bacillati > Actinomycetota > Actinomycetes > Kitasatosporales > Streptomycetaceae > Streptomyces > Streptomyces sp. NPDC093109. The sequence continues at coordinate 23,391 of NZ_JBFBEZ010000002.1, read as the reverse complement.
TCTACTTCTACTCGGTCTTCGACAAGCTCGACATGGAGATCCAGGACCCCGACGTCGTGGGCGAGTCCGGTTACAACGACATGCTGGAGGAGACCTGCCGGCTGCTGGAGGAGTCGGGCGTCGCCGTCCGCTCCGAGGGCGCGCTCTGTGTCTTCTTCGACGACGTCAAGGGCCCGGACGGCAACCCCGTACCGCTGATCGTCAAGAAGACGAACGGCGGCTACGGCTACGCGGCCACCGACCTCTCCGCGATCCGCGACCGGGTCGGGAACCTCGGCGCGTCGACCCTGCTGTACGTGGTCGACGCCCGCCAGTCGCTGCACTTCAAGATGGTCTTCGAGACCGCCCGCCGGGCCGGCTGGCTGAGCGACGAGGTCAACGCCGTCCAGCTCGCGTTCGGTACGGTCCTGGGCAAGGACGGCAAGCCGTTCAAGACGCGCGAGGGCGAGACCGTACGGCTGGTGGACCTGCTCGACGAGGCGGTCGAGCGGGCGACGGCGGTCGTCCGTGAGAAGTCCGAGAAGATCGGCCTCGGTGAGGACGAGATCGCCGAACGCGGCGGCCAGGTGGGCATCGGCGCGGTGAAGTACGCCGACCTGTCGACGTCCGCCGCCCGGGACTACAAGTTCGACCTGGACCAGATGGTGTCGCTGAACGGCGACACGTCCGTCTACATCCAGTACGCGTACGCCCGTATCCAGTCGATCCTGCGCAGGGCGGGCGAGACGGCGGGCAGCGCGACCCCGCTCGCCCACCCGGAGCTGCCCCTGGCCCCGGCCGAGCGTGCGCTCGGGCTCCACCTCGACCAGCTCGGCGAGGTGCTGGCCGAGGTCGCGGCGGCGTACGAACCGCACAAGCTGACCGCGTACCTCTACCAGCTGGCGTCGCTCTACACGACGTTCTACGACCAGTGCCATGTGCTCAGCGACGAGAACGCGCCGGAGGTCGTGGAGAACCGTCTCTTCCTCTGCGACCTGACCGCACGCACGCTCCGGCAGGGCCTGGCGCTGCTGGGGATCCAGACGCCCGCGCGGCTGTGACAGCCTCGTAACACTACGTAGCAGAGAGCCCCCGGTGCGGTTGTCGCGGTTGTCGCACCGGGGGCTTCTCCGTTGCCCTGGCCGACAGGCCATCACGGCCACCGCGGCCCTCGCCGGCGGCCTCACCGCCTGTGACGGCGACGACGTCGCTGCGGCCACCCCGTCGGCCTCGGCCTCGGCCACGGGCAGCTCCGACTCGCCGTCGCGGTCAAGCTCCCGGGCCGATCCACGTCGAGAACCCCACCGTCGTCAACTGGTACGCCAACGCCGGCGCCGCCATCCCCCCGTACAAGGGCTTCACCACGTCGTAATCACCGGCCCGAGCGTTTCTCGGCGGCGGCGGGGATACGGAGCCGGTTCCCGCCGCATGCTTCCATGACCCGATGAACACTTCGGCCACGCCCGCCGCCTCCCTCCCCACCACCTCCCTCCCCGCCGCCGTCCCGGTCCGGCTTCCCGTCCTGCACTGGGGCCGGCCCGACGCGTCGCGCCGCGCCCTGCTGCTCCACGGGCTGACGTCATCGGGCGCGTGCTGGTGGCGCGTGGCGGACGAACTGGCCGAGGCGGGCTGGTCGGTGACCGCCCCCGACCTCCGCGGCCACGGCCACGCGCCCCGGACCCGGCGCTACGACATCGCGAGCTTCGTCGCCGACGTCACGCCGATCACTCCGTACGACGGCGGCGCCTGGGACCTGGTCGTCGGCCACTCCCTGGGCGGCGCGGTCGCCACCGCCGCGGCGAGCGCCGAGCCCGGCTGGGCGGACCGGCTGCTGCTGGTGGACCCGGCGCTCACCATCGCCGGCGAGCTGAACGAGGCCATGCTCCAGGCCATGATCGCCGAACTGGACGCCACCCCGGAGGCCCTGCGCGCGGCCAACCCGGCCTGGCACCCGGAAGACGCCACGCTGAAGGCCGCGGCTGCCGCGCTGACCAGCCCGCACGTCGTCGACAGCATCCTGCGGCAGAACATCCCCTGGTCGTACGAGCAGGCCCTGACCGCCTACCCCCACCCCGCCACCGTCCTCGCCGCCGACCCCGCCCGCTACCCGGCCTTCACCGCCGAGGAGGGCCGCCGGGTGGCGAGCGCCAAGAAGGACTTCGCCTGGTCGGTGGTGGAGGGCGCGGGCCACTCCGTCCACCGCGACAACCCGGCGGCGGTCATCGCCGCGGCCCTGGCCGAGCCGCAGCTCGGCGCCGGGGGTCGGTCGGGGCGAGCCGGGGCGAGTGTGCACGTGGGGCCGCCCCTCCTGCTGTGAGTTTCGCGTCTCCGGAACAGGAGTAAAGGGCGCTCCTGCGTCGCGTCGCTGCGCGATGGGCTGCCGCCCACCCTTGACACCTGCCCCGGAGCCGCAAGCGCGGCTTGTTGGGAGGGGCGGCCGGGTGGGAGGGGGTTGCCCAGGGGGTGCCCGGGAGTACCACTCGGCTCAGGGGCCGGCGGGCCGGTGAACCCTGCGGGGCTGCGCACTCCTTGAATGGGGCTGCCCGGCTCGTCTCGGCGGCTGACGGCCGCCCGTTTACTCAGACTCATGCCCCGCTGGTCACCGAGTGTGGGTAGTGGGGTTACTGGGATGTGTGTGGCGACAAGTGGACCCCTGAAGGCCGTCCATGTGTCGTGGAGTGCCCCTAACGCACCTGAGGACACATGTGCCGCCCGAGAAGACCCCCAACAGCCCGTCAAAACGGTCCATACAGGACAGGCGGGTGGGGTCGGGTGGCCCGAGGGCCCGGCCGGGCAGCAGAACCCGTCCGCCTTCCGGGCACCACAGCGCAACGGTGCCCAGCGGGGCATGAGTCGCAACCAACAACGGACCGCCGGCCGCCGAGCCGGTGTCGGACCGCCCCATTCCACTGCTGCGCAGCCCCGCAGGGCCTACCGGCCCGCCGGACCCTGAGCCGACCGGCAGCACAGCGCACCCCCCCTGGGCCCCCTCCCCCCGGCCGCCCCTCCCTCATCCGCACACGCGCCGGAAGGGGAGGTGTCAAGGGCGGAGCGCAGCGGAGTCGGCGCAGCCGACGCGACGTCAGGAGCGCCCTTTACACCTCCCCTGGAGGCGCGACACTGACAAGAGGAGGGGCGGCCCCACACCCCACGCTCGCTCCGGGCCCATGGTCACGCCTGCCGGACAACACCTCTGGCTCGACACACCTGACCGTCCGCTCTGACGTCGAACTCGCACCACACGATCTTCCCGGGATCGCGCTCGCCGACACCCCAGATGTCGGCGAGCGCCTCCACAAGCAGCAGCCCACGCCCCGACTCCGCCGCCTCGGCTGCCTCCTCGCCGGCCACCGCGCCGCCCGGCGCGCTCACCCGGGGCTGCCCGCCGCCGCTGTCATGGACCTCGATTCGCAGCGGCCCGTCCGCGCACCACCACAGCCGCAGCAGAAACCCGCGCCCCGGCGGTACGCCATGGACGAGCGCGTTGGTGGTCAACTCGCTGACACAGAGCAGCACATCGTCCAGCCGCGCGCCAAGGCCCCACTCCTCCGCAGCGGCACGGACAAACTCCCTGGCGGCGGGCACGGACTGACGCTCACGCCGATAGAAACGCTCACGCAGCAGATGGTGTTGCATCGTCTCGTTCACGAGACGAGTGTCACTGTGAGTGATTAGAGTGGTGCAGTGCGTGGACCCGTACATCGAAACTGTACGGGCGGCTGCGCGTGACGTACGGGTGAGGAAGGGGAGTTGGAGAGTCATGCACCCCAGAAAACGGCCGCGCAAGAACGCGTCGGCGATGAAGCTCGTAGGCAAACTGGTGGCCCGGTTCCGCGAGGCAGCGGGGCTCACGCAGCGAGAGCTGGCCGAGCGGTTGAACGCGCACGAGGAGACGATCGCCTCCATCGAGCAGGGCAGAAGGCCGCTCAAGCCGGACATGGCGGAAGCGATGGACAGGCTGCTGGAGACGAAGCGGGCGCTGGAGACGGCGGTGGAGAACATGCCGGAGATCGATCTGATCCCGGCGTGGGCGGAGCAGTACATGGACCTGGAGAGCGAGGCGATCGCGCTGTCCTGGTTCGAGAACCAGGTGCTGCCGGGGCTGCTCCAGACGAAGAACTACGCGCGCGCGGTCTTCCGAACCGAGGTCCCCACACTCGACAAAGATGAAATTGATGTAAAGGCCACAGCCCGCCTGGACCGCCAGAAGATCTTGCACCGCAAGGTTCCCCTGATGGCGAGCTTCATCATCTCCGAGGCCGTTCTGATCGACCGCCTTGGCGGCAATGAGGTATACCGGGAAACTCTGCGCCACGTCCGCACCTGCGCCGACCTCCCCGGTGTAAGTCTCCAGGTCATGCCCCTCGGCCGACAGTCGCACGCCGGGCTCTCCGGGCCTTTCATCCTTCTGGAAACCCCCGACCACCAGCACCTCGCCTACGCCGAGACTCAACGCGGCAGCCTTCTCATTTCCACCCCGGACGACGTGAGTATCGTCAGCCGGAAATATGCGATGCTGCGAACTCAAGCCCTCAACCCCGAGGAAACCAAGGGCCTGTTGGACCGCCTGCTAGGAGAAGCATGAGCACCGCACTGGAATGGTTCAAATCCACTTACAGCACGGAACAGGGCGGCGCCTGCCTCGAAGTCGCCTACGCCTGGCGCAAGTCCAGCCACAGCGGCAGCGACGGCGGCGAGTGCCTGGAGATGGCCGCCCACCCCGCCGCCGTACACATCCGGGACTCCAAGGTCCCCGGCGGCCCGATACTGACCCTCGCCCCCACCACCTGGGCCGCCTTCACCGGACACATCACCACACACTGAACGCAAGTCCGACACGCGAGGCCAACTACCGTTACACAGAGCCCTGTTGGCGAGACAGAACCAAGACATTCACGAGATCATTTCAAGAACACATCGACCATAAAGTTGACGTTGTCAGCAGCTCACACCGCAGCTCACACCGCAGCCAACAAGTCGATGGAGATCTCCCATGCGTTCGCGTCTCGCCACCCGTTCCACCCGCGTCATCCTCGCCGTCGCCACCACCGTGGCACTCGGCGCCGGTCTCACCGCGTGTGACGACGAGGACCTCGCCGCGGGCGGCTCCGGCGGCGCCGCGGCCTCGTCCACGGGCGGCTCTGGCGGCGGCTCGGCCGACAAGGGCGGCGCCAACGGCGACAACGCCGCGGACAAGGGCACGGACAAGGGCGTCGGACAGTCCTGCGGCGCCAACGACCTGGACCTGAAGATCACCGATGCCGACGGCGGCCACTACCTCATCACCGCCAAGGCGAAGTCGGGCATCACCTGCCAGCTGAGTGACACCGTCGCGGTCGTCTCCTACGGCTCCGGCGAGAAGAGCAGCGCCTACCCGACCGATCTGATGGCGAAGCCCGGCCCCGGCTCCATCACTCTCTCCGGCTCCAGCGAGGCATTCGCCACCCTCGTGACCAACTCCGAAAGGGCCGAGGGGGCACCGGAGTTCAAGCAGGTGAAGTTCGCCGTCAGCGACGAGGACGCCACCCCCGTCTCCGTCGACCTGCCCAAGTCGGCCGACTTCTCCGACCCCGTCGTCACGCAGTGGTACACCACCGCCTCCGACGCCGCCGTCATGGCCAACTGACGCGCCCCCTGTGTACCCCCCACGGCGGGTGTCCGGCTGTCGCATGAGAGTGCAACCGCCTCATACGACAGCCGGACACCCGCCGCACAGCTGTCCCGGCTCAGAGCCGGCGCGCGGCCTCCGTCGCCCAGTACGTCAGGATCATGCTCGCGCCCGCGCGCTTGATGCTCGTCAGGGTCTCCAGGATCGCCGCGTCGCGGTCGATCCAGCCCTTCTCCGCCGCGGCCTCGACCATCGCGTACTCACCGGAGATCTGGTACGCGGCGACCGGCACGCTCGTCTCGGCCGCGATGCGCGACACGATGTCGAGGTACGGCAGGGCCGGCTTGACCATGACCATGTCGGCGCCCTCTCCGAGGTCGAGCGCCAGCTCCCGCAGGGACTCCTGGACGCTGCCGGCCGGGTCCTGCTGGTAGGTCTTGCGGTCGCCCGTCAGCGACGAGCCGACGGCCTCCCGGAACGGTCCGTAGAACGCCGACGAGAACTTGGCGGTGTACGCGAGGATCGCCACGTCGTCGCGGCCGATCGTGTCGAGCGCGTCGCGGACCACGCCGATCTGGCCGTCCATCATTCCGCTGGGGCCCACCACGTCGACGCCCGCGTCGGCCTGGACCTGCGCCATCTCGGCGTACCGCTCCAGCGTGGCGTCGTTGTCGACCCGGCCCCGGGCGTCCAGCACCCCACAGTGGCCGTGGTCGGTGAACTCGTCGAGGCACAGGTCGGACATGATCAGCAGCTCGTCGCCGGCCTCCGCCCGCACCGCGCGGATCCCGGCCTGGAGGATGCCGTCCGGGTCGGTGCCCGCCGTACCCGTCGCGTCCTTCTTGTCGTCCTCGGGGACGCCGAAGAGCATGATCCCGGAGACCCCGGCCTCGACCGCCTCAGCCGCCGCCTTCCGCAGCGAGTCCAGCGTGTGCTGGACGACACCGGGCATCGCGGAGACCGGCACGGGCGCGCCGATCCCCTCCCGTACGAACGCGGGCAGGATCAGATCGGCCGGGTGGACCCGGGTCTCGGCCACCATCCGCCGCAGCACCGGGTTGGCCCGCAGCCGCCGGGGACGGGAGCCGGGAAAGGAACCGTACGCAGTCATCCTTCGACGATAGACCCGGTCATACCATGCGCTTGCCGACAGCGAGACCGGAAACGCGCACCGGAAACGCCAGAGGGGCCCCACCGCTTCCCCAGCGGCGGAACCCCTCCATCAGCTCACGTAACCGACCCCGGGCGCTCAGGTCGTCGTACGCCTTCTGCGACTGCCCGGGCGGCGCTCGCTCGGGCGAGTGACCGTTTCACCGGCCTCCTTCGCCGCCTCCCGGCGCTGCGCGCCGAACGCGGCCAGCGCCTCCGCCAGCTTGTGCACGGACGGCTCGGGCGCGAGGACGTCGACGCGCAGGCCGTGCTCCTCGGCGGTCTTGGCCGTCGCCGGGCCGATGCAGGCGATGACCGTCACGTTGTGCGGCTTGCCCGCGATCCCGACCAGGTTCCGTACGGTCGAGGACGAGGTGAAGAGCACGGCGTCGAAGCCGCCGCCCTTGATCGCCTCGCGGGTCTCGGCAGGCGGCGGCGAGGCGCGCACCGTGCGGTACGCGGTGACGTCGTCGACCTCCCAGCCCAGCTCGATCAGGCCCGCCACCAGCGTCTCGGTGGCGATGTCGGCGCGCGGCAGGAACACCCGGTCGATCGGGTCGAAGACCGGGTCGTACGGCGGCCAGTCCTCCAGGAGCCCGGCCGCGGACTGCTCCCCGGAGGGGACGAGGTCGGGCTTCACGCCGAAGTCGATCAGCGAGGCGGCCGTCTGCTCGCCGACCGCGGCGACCTTGATCCCGGCGAAGGCGCGGGCGTCGAGCCCGTACTCCTCGAACTTCTCCCGCACCGCCTTGACGGCGTTGACCGAGGTGAAGGCGATCCACTCGTACCGCCCCGTGACCAGGCCCTTGACGGCCCGCTCCATCTGCTGGGGCGTACGCGGCGGCTCGACCGCGATGGTCGGCACCTCGTGCGGTACCGCGCCGTACGACCTGAGCTGGTCGGAGAGCGACGCGGCCTGCTCCTTGGTGCGCGGGACGAGAACCTTCCAGCCGAAGAGCGGCTTGGACTCGAACCACGCGAGCTGGTCGCGCTGGGCTGCCGCGCTGCGCTCGCCGACCACGGCTATGACGGGCCGGTGTCCCTCCGGGGAGGGCAGCACCTTCGCCTGCTTGAGGATCTGGGCGATGGTGCCGAGCGTGGCGTTCCAGGTGCGCTGGCGGGTGGTGGTGCCCGCGACGGTGACGGTCAGCGGGGTGTCCGGTTTACGGCCGGCCGCGACCAGCTCACCGGCGGCGCCGGCGACCGTCTCCAGCGTGGCGGTGACCACGACCGTGCCGTCGCTGGCGCCGATCTCGGCCCAGCAGCGGTCATTGGCCGTCCTGGCGTCGACGAACCGTACGTCCGCGCCCTGGGCGTCGCGCAGCGGCACTCCGGCGTACGCCGGCACACCGACCGCGGCGGCGACGCCCGGAACGACCTCGAAGGGGATGCCGGCGACGGCGCAGGCCAGCATCTCGGTGCCCGCGTCACCGTCCAGCCCCGGGTCGCCCGTGACCGCACGGACCACCCGCCTGCCGCCCCGCGCGGCCTCCATGACAATATTGGCCGCATCCCGGATCGCGGGGATCCCGGCGGCTGCTGACACATCGTCCACAACCGTCAGCGCGGGGGTGCTCACACCCGCCCTCGCATGGCTCCGTACGACCTCGAGCACATCAGGCTCGGCGATCAGTACGTCAGCACCCGCGAGCGCCTCGACGGCGCGGAGTGTCAGCAGACCCGGATCTCCGGGTCCGGCACCTAGGAAGGTGACGTGCCCCGATGCGGAGCAGGCCGGAAGGTCAGAGGTGGTGGGGCTCAAAGTGCTCGCTCCCCCATAAGACCGGCCGCACCCTTGGCGAGCATCTCGGACGCGAGTTCGCGCCCGAGCGCGGACGCGTCGCTGTGCGACGTGGGTACGGGACCGGTGGTGGACAGCTGCACCAGCGTCGAGCCGTCGGTCGTGCCGACGACGCCGCGCAGGCGCATTTCGTTGACAACCTGTCCGTCGGCCAGCAGGTCGGCCAGTGCACCCACAGGTGCGCTGCAACCGGCCTCCAGGGCGGCGAGCAGGGAACGCTCGGCGGTCACGGCGACCCGGGTGTACGGGTCGTCGAGTTCCGCGAGCACAGCGGCGAGGTCCACGTTGACCGCGGCGCACTCGACAGCCAGCGCCCCCTGGCCGGGGGCGGGCAGCACGGCGTCGACCGACAGGAACTCGGTCACCTCGTCCGTTCTGCCGATGCGGTGGAGCCCGGCGGCGGCGAGCACGACGGCGTCGAGCTCCCCGCTCCGGACGTAGCCGATACGCGTGTCGATGTTCCCGCGGATCGGTACGGTCTGTATGGCGCGGCCGTGGCCGCGCGCGTACGCGTTGAGCTGGGCCATCCGGCGCGGCGACCCCGTTCCGACGCGGGCACCGTCGGGCAGCTGCTCGAAGGTCAGCCCGTCGCGGGCGACCAGCGCGTCCCGCGGGTCCTCCCGGCGCGGCACGGCGGCCAGCGTCAGGTTGTCGGGCTGCGTGGTCGGCAGGTCCTTCAGGGAGTGCACGGCGAAGTCGACCTCGCCGGCGAGCAGTGCGTCGCGCAGCGCGGTGACAAAGACGCCCGTGCCGCCGATCTGCGCGAGATGCTCGCGGGAGGTGTCGCCGTACGTGGTGATCTCGACCAGCTCGACCGGGCGGCCGGTCAGTTCACTCACCGCCTGTGCCACCTGCCCGGACTGGGCCATGGCGAGCTTGCTGCGTCTGGTGCCGAGCCTCAGGGGCCGCTCGGACCCCAGGACCCTCTCGGGCCTCGAAGCCCGCTCGGACCTCAGTGCCTTCTCGGTCATACTCGCCCTCTGCCTACACCGTCGGTGTCATTCAGGTCGGCCCGGCTGACGGCGGCGACCGTCTGCGGGTCGAGGTCGAAGAGTTCGCGCAGCGCGTCCGCGTACCCGGCGCCGCCGGGTTCGCTGGCGAGCTGCTTGACCCGCACGGTGGGCGCGTGCAGGAGTTTGTCGACAACGCGGCGGACGGTCCTGGTGACCTCGGCCCGCTGTTTCTCGTCAAGATCGGGGAGCCTGCCTTCGAGGCGCGCGACCTCGCTGCTCACCACGTCGGCGGCCATGGCGCGCAGGGCGACCACGGTCGGTGTGATGTGCGCGGCGCGCTGAGCGGCGCCGAAGGCGGCCACCTCGTCGGAGACGATGGTTCTGACCTGGTCGACGTCGGTGGCCATCGGCGCGTCGGCGGACGCCTCGGCCAGCGTCTCTATGTCCACGAACCGGACGCCGCCCAGGCGGTGTACGGCGGCGTCGATGTCCCGGGGCATCGCCAGGTCGAGCAGGGCGAGCGGGGTCCGGCGCCCGTGCAGGGCGGTCTCGACTGCGTCGGCGGTCAGCACCAGGCCGGTCGAGCCGGTGCAGGACACGACGACGTCCGCGCGGGCCAGTTCGGCGTCGAGGGCGCTCATGTCCACGGCGCGCGCGCTCACGCCGGGGGCGGCGTCCGCGGCGGCCGTCCGGTGACGGAGGGGGCCGTGCTGCTGGTTGAGGATCTCCACGAGCCGGTCGGCGCGCGCGGGGGTGCGGTTGGCGACGACGATCTCCCGTACGCCGACGCGTGCGAGCGTCGCTGCGGCCAGCGAGGACATCGAGCCGGCGCCGATCACCAGCGCGCGCCGGTCCTTGGCCCAGGCCTCGACGGCGGTGCCGGCGGCGAGCTGCTCCAGGCCGAAGGTGACCAGGGACTGCCCGGCCCGGTCGATGCCGGTCTCACTGTGGGCCCGTTTGCCGACGCGCAGCGCCTGCTGGAAGAGGTCGTTGAGGAGCCGGCCCGCGCTGTGCAGTTCCTGCCCGAGCGCGAGCGCGTCCTTGATCTGGCCGAGGACCTGGCCCTCGCCGACGACCATCGAGTCCAGGCCGCAGGCCACCGAGAAGAGGTGGTGGACGGCGCGGTCCTCGTAGTGCACATAGAGATAAGGGGTCAGCTCGTCGAGCCCGACGCCGCTGTGCCGGGCGAGGAGCGTGGACAGCTCGGCGACACCGGCGTGGAACTTGTCGACGTCGGCGTACAGCTCGATGCGGTTGCAGGTGGCGAGGACGGCGGCCTCGGTCGCGGGCTCCGCGGCGAGGGTGTCCTGCACCAGCTTGATCTGTGAGTCGGTGGGCAGCGACGCGCGCTCCAGCAGGCTCACCGGCGCGCTGCGATGGCTCAGTCCGACGACCAGGATGCTCATGCCGGCATCACCGCGGGGACGTCCCCGTCGGGTCCTTTCCGGCTCGCGGCGGCGCCCGTGCCCGCGCCCGGATCGGGATCCAGGACGGGGAGGGTGACGGCGGCGGGTGCCGGGGCGGACGCGGCCTCGGCCGCCGCCCCTTCGCCGGCCTTGCGCTGCTCGTGGAAGGCGAGGATCTGGAGCTCGATGGAGAGGTCGACCTTGCGTACGTCCACGCCGTCGGGCACGGACAGCACGGTCGGCGCGAAGTTGAGGATCGAGGTGACCCCGGCGGCGACCAGCCGTTCGCAGACCTGCTGGGCGGCGCCCGCGGGGGTCGCGATGACCCCGATCGAGACACCGTTGTCGGTGATGATCTTCTCCAGCTCGTCCGTGTGCTGGACGGCGATACCCGCGACCGGCTTGCCCGCCATCGCGGGATCGGCGTCTATCAGCGCGGCGACCCGGAAGCCGCGGGACGCGAACCCGCCGTAGTTGGCAAGCGCGGCACCGAGGTTACCGATACCGACGATCACGACCGGCCAGTCCTGGGTCAGCCCCAGCTCGCGGGAGATCTGGTAGACGAGGTACTCGACGTCGTAGCCGACACCCCGGGTCCCGTAGGAGCCGAGGTACGAGAAGTCCTTGCGCAGCTTCGCGGAGTTGACCCCGGCCGCGGTCGCGAGTTCCTCGGAGGAGACCGTGGGCACGGAGCGCTCGGAGAGAGCGGTCAGCGCCCGCAGGTACAGCGGAAGCCGGGCGACGGTGGCCTCGGGGATTCCTCGGCTACGGGTCGCCGGTCGGTGAGTTCGGCCAGTTGCCACGGTGCTCCTGCGGGATGAGCGGGGCTGTAGGCGGCCGTATGTCCCAGGACCGCCCCGTCCCCTGCAGGCTATGTCTTTGTGAACGCGTGCACAAAGATGGTGTCCGCTTTGTCCGAGCAAAGTGATCGGGGTCACGCGATTTGATCCGGCCAGCACGGAACCGGACACCGCTTCAGCCCGTTGCACACACGAAGGGGGCAAAACCGCACACACTCCTCACGAATACGCCCCCGAGACCGCTTCCCGCACTTTCCGGGACCGACCCCCGGACGCCCGGCGACGACCCCCGCCACCGCGTACGCGGCGCGGACCGTGATCACCGGAGGTAAACCGGCAAAGCGCCCACGATGGTAACCGTCTTTCCCTTCAGCCCCCCAGTTCCCGGCGGAGCCGATCGGGATCCACGCGCCAGAAGGTGTGCTGCTCGCCGTCGACCAGCACCACCGGAATCTGCTCCCAGTACGCCCGGTACAGCGCCTCATCCTGGGAAATGTCCTTCTCTTCCCAGGATGCACCGGTCTCCGAGCACACCTTCTCGACGACGGCACGCGCGTCGTCACAGAGATGGCAGCCCGGCTTGGAGACAAGCGTCACCACCCGGTCGCTACTCTTCTTCTTCGTCGTACGCCGCAACAGAGGAGTCATGAGAGCCATTCTCCGCCCCCGCACCGCCCTGAGCGGCCGGTTGTCCACAGAGGCACCCCGGCCAGATGATCACCGGATTAACACACCGTCCGCCGAGTGTTCACCCCTCCGCGGCCCCATCCCGTCCATGAGCCCCGAACAGACTGGCTATGCTCGCGCTATGGCCGCACTGGGATGGCTCACTCCTCGTAGGCGCTCCGCCACAGCACGGAGCGTGCTGGCGGGCGAGGCCGCGGCCGAGGCCGGGCTGAAGTCCACGCAGGAATCACCGGACCGGCGAAAAGACGGAACCGCCACGACCGGCGCCCACGAGGTACCGGACTTCCCCGTCTTCGGCGACGACCGCGCCGCCGCCTTCTTCGACCTCGACAACACCGTCATGCAGGGCGCCTCGATCTTCCACTTCGGCCGCGGCCTGTACAAGCGGAAGTTCTTCCAGCGCCGCGAGCTCGCCAAGTTCGCCTGGCAGCAGGCCTGGTTCAGACTCGCCGGGGTCGAGGACCCCGAGCACATGCAGGACGCCCGCGACAGCGCCCTGTCCATCGTCAAGGGCCACCGCGTCTCCGAGCTGATGTCCATCGGCGAGGAGATCTACGACGAGTACATGGCCGACCGCATCTGGCCCGGCACCCGCGCCCTCGCCCAGGCCCACCTGGACGCGGGCCAGCAGGTCTGGCTGGTGACGGCCGCACCCGTCGAGACCGCGACGATCATCGCCCGCAGGCTCGGCCTGACCGGCGCCCTCGGCACCGTCGCCGAATCGGTCGACGGCGTCTACACCGGCAAGCTCGTCGGCGAACCGCTGCACGGCCCCGCGAAGGCCGAGGCCGTCCGCGCCCTGGCCGCGGCCGAGGGCTTCGACCTCGACCGCTGCGCCGCGTACAGCGACTCGCACAACGACATCCCGATGCTCTCGCTCGTCGGCCACCCGTACGCGATCAACCCGGACACCAAGCTCCGCAAGCACGCGCGCCGGCTGGAGTGGCGGCTGCGCGACTACCGCACCGGCCGCAAGGCGGCCAGGGTCGGCATCCCCGCCGCCGCGGGCGTCGGCGCCATCGCGGGCGGCACCGTCGCGGCCGTGGCGCTCCACCGCCGCCGCCGCTGACCCCAGGGTCACCCCCGCACCGCACACCTCGCCCCCGTACGGACATCCGTACGGGGGCGAGGTCGTCACTCAGCCACAACCCATCACGAGAGCAAGCAGATCTTGACGCAATCCGATCAGCAAACGGTCACGATGTGCGACTAGATACGCCGCTTAGGCGTCACGGAAGCGACGTAATCGATGATTTGAGCAACTGGGTGTAGCGCTGCCTGTACGAAGCGTTATTCTCCTCAGACGCATACCGGACCCCACCCGTCGCTACGACGAGTGAACGGTCCCGCACTGCACGTGATGGAAGCTCTGCCTCTGGGAGTCCCGTGTACCCACACGTCGGGGTTGACGCCTCGGGCCTGGCTACGCTGCGCGCAACGGTCCTCGACCACTTGCGCGGCTTCGTCCCCACCGCGTACGCCGTCCCCGCCTTCGCCGCACCGGCCCCTGCCGTGAGCGGCCCTATCGGTCCTTGTTACGCCCTGGCGAACGGCGGTGCGGCGGTCGGCAGACGGGGAAGCCGAAACAGCACCGCCGCCTCGACCACCACCCCCCGCCGACCCGCCGCCGACAGCGACAGCGCCCGCATGATGGAACTGGTCGAACGCGCCCAGGCCGGCGAGGCCGAAGCCTTCGGCCGGCTGTACGACCAGTACAGCGACACCGTCTACCGCTACATCTACTACCGCGTGGGCGGAAAGGCGACCGCGGAGGATCTCACCAGCGAGACGTTCCTGCGTGCCTTACGCCGGATCTCCACGTTCACCTATCAGGGTCGCGACTTCGGCGCCTGGCTGGTCACCATCGCCCGGAATCTGGTCGCCGACCACTTCAAGTCGAGCCGCTTCCGGCTCGAAGTGACCACGGGCGAAATGCTCGACGCCAACGAGGTCGAACGCAGCCCGGAGGACTCCGTCCTGGAGCACCTCTCCAACGCGGCCCTGCTCGAAGCCGTACGGAAACTCAACCCCCAGCAGCAGGAGTGCGTCACCCTGCGCTTCCTCCAGGGCCTCTCGGTCGCCGAGACCGCCCGGGTCATGAAGAAGAACGAAGGAGCGATCAAGACCTTGCAGTACCGCGCCGTCCGTACGCTCGCCCGGCTGCTCCCGGAGGACGCCCGCTGACCGCCCCCGTCCCCGCCCCCGTACCGCCCGCCCCCTCCAGGGACTCAACTCACAGTCGGTGACGCCCCGATGACGCACTGGTCCGATCATCCTCCGCGCGTAACCCAAGTGCCGCGCCGCTCGTTGTGCGGGATGCAGGCTCCCTGCGGTCACGCCATGCCCGCGGCCACTCACTCCATCGTGTGGGGGCGCTCAAGGCGTGCAACCTTCCGGACCCCCAGGGGAGTCGATCGTCATGACGAGAGGAGGTGCCGCCAGTGATCGCGAACGTTTCGGCACACCGGCGGGCGAACGCCTTCGCCCAGTCCCTGGACGACCAGACGGTCCAGGGCGCGGCGGGGGACCAGCCCGCCGAGTCGGTCGAACCGGCCGAACAGGGGCGGCTGTTGGCCCTGGCGCGTGGTCTCGGCGACATGCCGAAACCCACGCTGGACCCCGAGGTCAAAAGGGTGCAGCGAGCACAGCTCGTGGCAGCCATGGAGGCCATGCTGCTGGAGGGCAGAGCCGCCGGGGGGGTGTCCTCGGGCCCTACGGTGCCCGAGCAGCGGACCTCCGGCAAGGGCGCCCACCGGGCCTCCCCGCTCCGCAAGCTGCGGCCGAGGTCCCGCTGGTCCAAGGGCCTCGCGGCCGGCGGACTCACGGTGGGTGTGGCGGCGGGCGCGTTCGGCGGAGTCGCCGCTGCCAGTTCCGACGCCCTGCCAGGTGATTCGCTGTACGGGCTGAAGCGCGGCATGGAGGACATCAAGCTCAACCTGGCGGGTGACGAGTCCGCGCGCGGCGAGCTGTATCTCGACCACGCCTCGACCCGGCTCAGCGAAGCCCGCCGGCTCATGGAGCGGGGCCGCTCCGGCCCCCTCGACCACGAATCCCTGGCCGAGATCCGGCGCACGCTGAGCGGGATGAAGCACGACGCGACAGAGGGCCACCGCCTCCTCCACGAGGCATACGAACGGGACGGCGCCATCGGCCCGATCGCCACCCTCTCCTCGTTCTCCGCCTCGCACCGCCAGTCGTGGAACGGACTGCGCGACCGGCTGCCCCTCCAGCTGACGGACGTCGGCGACGAGGTCAGCTCGGTGTTCGACGCCATAGACCAAGAGATCGCGCCACTCCAGTCACTCCTGCCACGAGCGCCCGAAAAACGCCAGGACATCACCCGTCCCGGCGCCACGGAGAACTCCCCGGGCACCAGCCGTACGGAGCCCTCCCCGACGCCGTCCACACCCGCCACGAGCGACGAGGACGGCTCCACCACCAGCGCCCACACCAGCGAGGGCCCCAAGCCGTCCGGCCAGGACTCGGGCAGCCCGTCCGACGAAGGCCTCCTCGGCAGCGCGGGCGGCCTGCTCGACCCGGCACCGAGCAACGCCACCCCGTCCCCGTCCGACAGCAGCAAGGAGAGTTCCGAACGCCCGGGACCGAACGTCACGATCCCGCCGCTCCTGCCCGACCTGCTGCCCGGACTGGGCATCAAGGCGGAAGACGCCGACTAGGCCAACCCGCACGCACCGATCGACCGATCGCCGGACAGGCTCCACAGCCCGTCCGGCGATCACCCATGTCCGGTCAGTCGGTCATTCCGGGTCAGAAGAACACGGACCGCCGCTGCACCAGCAACTTGTAGAGCGTGTGCTGAATCTGCTCCCGCACCTGATCGGTCAGGTTGAACATCAGCATCGGATCCTCCGCCGCCTCCGGCGGATACCCGTCCGTCGGGATCGGTTCACCGAACTGGATCGTCCACTTCGTCGGCAGCGGCAGCGCCCCCAGCGGACCCAGCCACGGAAACGTCGGCGTGAGCGGGAAGTACGGCACCCCCAGCAGCCGCGCCAGCGTCCGCGCGTTGCCGACCATCGGGTATATCTCCTCGGCGCCCACGATCGAGCACGGCACGATCGGCACCCCCGCCCGCAGCGCCGTCGAGACGAATCCGCCCCGGCCGAAGCGCTGCAGCTTGTACCGCTCGCCGAACGGCTTGCCCAGGCCCTTGAAGCCCTCCGGCATCACCCCGACGACCTCCCCGCGCAGCAGCAGCCGCTCCGCGTCCTCCGCGCACGCCAGGGTGTGCCCGGCCTTCCGCGCCAGCTCGTTGACCACCGGCAGCATGAACACCAGATCCGCGGCCAGCAGCCGCAGATGCCGGTCCGCCGGGTGGTGGTCGTGGACGGCGACCTGCATCATCAGCCCGTCCAGCGGCAGCGTCCCCGAGTGGTTGGCCACCACGAGCGCCCCGCCGTCCGACGGGATGTTCTCGATGCCCTTCACCTCGACCCGGAAGTAGTTCTCGTACAGCGGCCGGATCAGCGACATCAGGACCTGATCGGTCAGCTCCTCGTCATAGCCGAACTCGTCGACCCGGTAGTCCCCCGTGACCCGCCGGCGCAGAAACGCCAGCCCGCCCGCGATCCGCCGCTCCCAGCCGCCGCCCCCGGGCCCGGCCGCCGCCTCCGGCTGTGGCTCCGACTCCTCCGGCTCCGGTACGGGCGCCAGCGGGCGCTTCCCGGCGGCGTCCTTCGCATGCGGACCGTGCTGCCCGGACTGACGACGGCCACCGCCACCGCCGCCACCAGAGCCACCGCGCCGCGGCCTCGGTTCGTCGCCGAAGGGGAGGACCTTGGCATCAGCCATGTCGGATGCGCTCCTTGCTGACGGAGGGGGCGGAAGTGCCGGACGCGGCAGAGGCGGCGAGGGCGACCAGACCCGAGAGCCGGTCGACCGCGCCGGCCGCCGCCTCCGGCGGCAGCAGCCCCGCCCCCCGCCCCCGGACGAAGTCCGCGAACGCCTCGGCCGTCGAGTACGAGGGCGTGAAGCCCAGTGTCTCGCGCAGCTGATCCGTACTGACCACCCGCCCATGGGTCAGCAGCCTTATCTGCTCCGGCGCGAAGTCCGTCACCCCGACCGCCCGCAGCGCCGACCCGACCCAGGTGACGGCGGGCAGCACGACGGGCACCGTGGGCCGCCCCAGCCGCCGTGCGCACTGCGACAGCAGCAGCACCCCCTCGCCCGCGACATTGAACGTCCCGCTGTTCAGCGTCCCGCGCCGCGGCTCGTCCGAAGCGAGCAGCAGGACATCGAGGACATCGTCCTCGTGCACGAACTGGAGCCGCGGGTCGTAGCCGAGGACCGTCGGCAGCACGGGCAGCGAGAAGTAGTCGGCGAGCGGGGAATCCGCCGCGGGCCCGAGGATATTGGCGAAGCGCAGCACACAGACCGCCACATCCGGCCGGCGCCGCGCGAAGCCCCGTACGTACCCCTCGACCTCGACCGCGTCCTTGGCGAAGCCGCCGCTCGGCAGCGACTTGGGCTGCGTGGTCTCGGTGAAGACGGCCGGGTCGCGCGGCGCCGAGCCGTACACGCCCGTACTGGACTTGACCACCAGCCGCTGGACACCGGGCGATTTCTGGCACGCGCCGAGCAGCTGCATCGTGCCGATCACATTGGTCTCCTTGACCGTGGACCGGCCCCCGGAACCCAGCGGAATTCCCGTCACATCGAGATGGACGACGGTATCGACCCGGTGCTCGGCCAGGACCCGCGCGATGGCCGGCCGGCGGATGTCGGCCCGCACGAATTCCGCCCCGCCCAGATCGTGCTCGGGAGGGACCGCGTCCACCGCGATCACCCTCTCCACCCCGGCGGCGCGTTGAACACGCCGCACAAAACGGCTTCCGAGCTGCCGGGCCGCTCCGGTCACGAGCACGACCTTGCCCAAGATCAGCGCCTTTCTCTGCCTCTGCTGCCTCTGCCGCCGGGAAAACGCACTCCGTCGCACTCCACGCACCGCGTACCGCGTCACCGTACAGCCCGGTTCAGCAGGGCACGGAAAAACACCGCGGCCCTCCCACCGGTTCGGTGGAAGGGCCGCGAATGCACGAACAGCTGCCGCTTACTTCTTGTTGCGACGCTGAACGCGGGTGCGCTTGAGCAGCTTGCGGTGCTTCTTCTTGGCCATCCGCTTACGCCGCTTTTTGATAACAGAGCCCACGACTACCCTCGCTCACTTCTCTTCACTCGGTGCGGGGCGTCTGGGCCCACACGACCTACGTCGGCCTAGCCTACCCGCCACCGAGTGAGGGACGTAATCCGAGGGAACTCCTAGGCGGACTGGACCCCCACAAAGGACTCGCGGAGGTACTCGTGAACCGCTTGCTCCGGCACCCGGAATGACCTGCCCACCCGGATCGCCGGCAGATGACCGCTGTGCACCAACCGGTACACGGTCATCTTCGACACTCGCATCACCGAGGCGACTTCCGCCACGGTAAGGAACTTGACCTCGTTGAGAGGCCTCTCGCTGCCAGCAACCATGATCCACCTGTACCTTCCGCACCCGACGGCCACCGGCTTCCCCTCCGGTAACTCTTCGTCGCTGTGCGCTCACAACCCAGAGTAGGGGCGGGTGATACGAGTGGGGAAGAGGAGCAGCCTTCGGCCGCCTACTGTGACAGACACGCCCGATTGAGTACATAGCGCGCCAGCGGCCGGTAGTAGGCCGCACGCGCCGCGTCATCCAGCGGCACCGCCACCGACACCCGCCCCTCGGCCTCGCCGACGAACAGCGCGGGGTCGTCCGTGTCGGCCAGGCCGATGGCCTCGATACCCAGCTGACCTGCCCCGCAGACCCATCCGTGGTCCCCGACGACCAGCTTCGGCAGGGGGTCCCCACTCGCCGCCAGACCGTCCAGAGCGACCCGAACCGGCAGCGGGGAGTGGGTATGTGCGCCGGTGTCACTCCCGGCACTCCGCGCGCCGGGTTCCCGCACCAGCGCGACTCCCCGTACGTAGTCAAGGTTGCACGTACGTACCCCGAACCGGGTCGTTATGTCGATACATCGGCCCTGCGCGGGGGTGAGGACAAGACATCCCGCCGCCGACAAAGCGTCTGCCAGTCCTGCGTAGAACCCGAGCAGCCGATCCGGATGCCCCGTCCCGAGCAGCACCGGAACCCGCCCCGCCGCGGCCCACCCCAACCGGTCGGCGAACGCGTCCAGCGCGCTCAGCGTCCGCTCGGGATCAATGACATCAGGACCCGAGACATGATCGGAATCGTCGGAAACCCCGCACTTGTCTGCCATGAGCCTGAGCAAGTCCCGCTCATCCCATGCCCATTCAGGATCGAGTCCGAGCGTCACCCGGGGATCGCGCACGGCGAAGAGACGGTAGCTGCGCAGGCTCTTCTCCCGCGACGTGGCCACAGGACCGGCCAGCCTGGCCGCCAGCAGATGCGCCCGCAGGGCTCCCTTGCTCAACACCCCGCCGATGCTGCCGCCCGCACCACCCACCCGGGCCGGAACCCCGAATACACCGCACAGTTGGCGTAACGAACGTAACGAACAACGCCGGAGGCGGTACGGGCCGACGCCCGATGGCCGGCCCGGCCGACGGACCGCCGGCCGGTCTACGCGAGCATCCCCCGCAGCGGGAACACGGCCTTCCGCGTCGCCAGCACCGCCTGGTCCAGCCGGTCCGCCGGATCGTACCCGGCATCCCACGACGCCCACCGCGGCGTCCGCCCGTCCGTCATCCGCCCCGGCCCCGGCTGCCGCGTCCGCGCGTACACCTCGGCCCGCCAGTCCGCCGGCACCAGCGACTCCGGATCCACCGGCGCGTGCGCCGCGATGCCCACCAGATGCGTCCAGGACCTCGGCACCACATCCACGACCGCGTACCCGCCCCCGCCGAGCGCGACCCACCGCCCGCCGTCCGCATACGTGTGCGCCAGCTCGTGGCAGGACTCCTGCACCGCCCGCTGCGCGTCGAGCGACACCGCCAGATGCGCCAGCGGATCCTCGAAGTGCGTGTCCGCGCCGTGCTGCGTCACCAGCACCTGCGGCCGGAAGTCCGCCAGCAGCTCGGGCACCACCGCGTGGAACGCCCGCAGCCAGCCCTCGTCCCCCGTCCCGGCCGGCAGCGCCACATTCACCGCGCCACCCTCCCCCGCCCCCGCCCCGGTCTCCTCCGGCCACCCGGTCCCCGGGAAGAGCGTCCGCGGATGCTCGTGCAGCGAGATCGTCAGAACGCGCGGATCGTCCCAGAACGCCGCCTGGACACCGTCCCCGTGGTGCACGTCCACATCGACGTACGCGACGCGCTCCGCGCCCAGCTCCAGCAGCCGCGCCACGGCCAGCGCCGCGTCGTTGTAGACGCAGAACCCGGCCGCCGAGCCCGGCATCGCGTGGTGCAGACCGCCGGCGAAGTTCACCGCGTGCGCGCTCTCGCCGCGCCACACGGCCTCGGCGGCGCCGACCGACTGCCCGGCGATCAGCGCCGACGCCTCGTGCATCCCCGCGAACGCCGGATCGTCCAACGTACCCAGGCCGTACGCCCCATCGGCACCACGCGGATCCCGCGAGGCCCGCCGTACCGCCTCCACATAGTCCTGGTGGTGTACGAGCCGCAGCGTCGAACCGCCGGCGGGCGGCGCCGCGACCACGTCCACCACCCGGTCGAGCCCGCAGGCCCGCACCAGCCCCATCGTCAACGTCAGCCGTACCGGATCCATCGGATGGCCGGCGCCGAAGTCGTATCCCGTAACCGCGTCATCCCACATCAACCGCGCGTGGCCGCTCATGCCCGCCACCGTATCGGTCCGGCTCCACGCCGAACGAGCGGGCATACACGAGAGTCACCAGCACCATTACCATCGGTACGAGCATCGCGCCCCGATAGCTCCACGCGTCCCCGAGCGCCCCCACCAGCGGCGAACCGACCAGGAATCCGACGTAGTTGAAGACGTTGAGCCGGGCGACCGCCGCGTCGCTCGCCGCCGCACCGCGCTCCCCCGAGGCGAGCCGCCCGGCGGCGGCGAAGGTCTGCGGCACGATCACACAGAGCCCGAGCCCCAGCATCGTGAAGCCGGCGATACCCACCCACGCGCCCGGCGCCACCGCCACCACGGCGAACCCGGCCCCCGCCAGCAGCGCCCCGCACCGCACCACCGCCACAGGCCCGAACCGCCGCACCCCGAGATCCCCGACCGCGCGTCCCAGCAAGGTCGTCACCATATAGGCGTTGTACGGCACGGTCGCCAGCTCCTCCGAACCCCCGAGGACGTCCTGAAGGTACTTGGCGCTCCAGTTCGACACCGTGGAGTCGCCGATGTACGCGAACGCCATGACGAGACAGAGCGGCAGCAGGAACTTGAACGCGACGGGCGTCCCCCCACCCCCACTGTCACCCTCACCACTACCGGCACTACCGACACCCCCCGCCGCACCCGTCTCCTGACGCACATCCGCGTACCAGCGGCTCCCGAGCAGCGCGGCGGGCAGCAGCACCACGACCACCGGGAGGTACGACACGACCAGCGCCAGGTGCCAGTGCGCCCCCACCCAGGCCAACGAGGCCCCGGCGATGCCGCCCAGGCTGAACGCGGCATGGAACCCGAGGATGATGCTGCGCCCGTACGCCCGCTGAAGGCTCACGCCGAGCATGTTCATGGACGCGTCGAGCGTGCCGACCCCGAGGCCGAACATCGCCAGCGACAGCCACAGTTGCCAGACCGCGTCCCCGGCCCCCACGCCGAGGAGCGCCAGCAGGACGACGGGCTGCGACCAGCGCAGCAGCGTCCCCGGCCACACCCGCGCCACCAGCTTCTCGCTGAGCACGCTCCCCACCCCGGCGAGGACCGGCACAGCGGCGAGGAAGAGAGGAAGCATTCCGTCGGATATCCCGTACCGGTCCTGGATGGCGGGGATACGGGTCACCAGGAGCGCGAACGTCACTCCCTGAACGAAAAAGCTGAGCGCCAGAGAGACCCGGCCGTGCCGCAAACGCGCATCTGTCATGGCCGGACAGCGTAGGACCCCGCGCTACCCATGGGTAGATGGATCAGGCCCCGGATCCGTGGAGAAGCCCGGGAAGTTCGGACATGTGGGAGAAGAGCGCGGTCGCCCCGGACAGTTTCTCGGCGGGGGTCATCGCGGTGAACGCGTAGACGTCCATGCCGGCGGCCCTGGCGGCGGTGACTCCGTGCGGGCTGTCCTCGACGACGGCACAGGCGCTGGGGGCGACCCCCATCCGCTCGGCGGCGTGGAGGAAGAGGTCGGGCGCCGGCTTGCCCCGCCCGACGTCCTGGGCGCTGTAGATGATGCTGTCCCCGAACCACCGGTCGAGCCCGGTCCTCCGGTGCCCCACCCGGATCCGCTCGTGGCTCCCGGACGACGCCACGCAGTACGGCACCCCGTCGGCGGCGAGCTTCTCCACCACGGCGACCGCGCCGTCCACCGGCAGCAGCTCGCGTTCGAAGGCGGCGAAGATCCGGGTGTGGAGCACATCGTCGAAGTCGGCCGGGAGCGCCTGACCGGTCCGCTCGCGCACGAGGTCATGGATCCGGTGGACGGCGCCGCCCATGTAGTCGTGCAGGCACTGCTCGTAGGTGGTGGGGTGGCCCAGCTCGGTGAGATAGGCGGCGAGGATCGTGTTGGAGATCGGCTCGCTGTCGACCAGCACACCGTCGTTGTCAAAGATGATCAGTTCGTAGCGCATACATCGACCCTAAACGCAAAAATGCCCCGCACCAGATACCTGGTGCGGGGCATTCCCACAATAATTGTTCGGCGGCGTCCTACTCTCCCACAGGGTCCCCCCTGCAGTACCATCGGCGCTGTGAGGCTTAGCTTCCGGGTTCGGAATGTAACCGGGCGTTTCCCTCACGCAATGACCACCGAAACACTATGAAGATATCCAACAGCTGGAAGACAACACGGCTGTTCGTTACTTCAGAACTAACACAGTGGACGCGAGCAACTGAGGACAAGCCCTCGGCCTATTAGTACCAGTCAGCTCCAACCGTTACCGGTCTTCCACATCTGGCCTATCAACC